>JAIBBI010000005.1 GCA_019694755.1 Gemmataceae bacterium | reverse complement strand
AACGGCTTGCGGTCGGCGGGGTCGCTGACATCCGGCCCGCGGGCCTGCAGGTTGTCGAGTTTGTCGAGCATCTCGATGATCTTCGACCCCTCGGCGGGCGCGGCCGATGGCTCGATCATCTTCCAGCGCTCGTCGCCGCCGGCGTCCTTCTCCTTGGCGAACTTCAGCTTCAGGTCTTTGGCCGCGATCGCCACGCTCTTCACGTCCGCGGTCTTGAACCGAGCCAGGCGGGGGTCGCGGAGGTCGGCCGGCTTCACGAACAGGTCGGCGAAGCGGTCGGCCTTGATCTCGAAGATCTGCGGGTTGCCCGGCAGTTTGGCGTAGCGGAACTCCTCGCGGATCGGCTGCGGCGCGGGCGGCGGCGGGGCGAGCGGGTTTGGTGGCGGCGGGGGCGGCGGTTTGATCTCGTTCACCCGCGACACTTTGCCGATCAGCAGCTTCAACTCGTTGTTGCCCGACTTCACCAGCACCGTGCGCTCTGGGTTGTCGAGCCCGGTGGTGGCGGGGTCGGCGTTGGGCAGAAACTGTTCGACCCAGAGTTCGGGCACCGCGGCCAATACGCCGCGAAGCTTGTCGGGGTCGACGCGGTCGGTGAAGGAGCCGGCGAGCTCCCAGCCGGCGGCGAGCTTGTCGGGCGAGATCGCGACCGGCGCGGGGCCGGTGCGCGGCTCCGGTGTGACCGTGCGCTTGAGTTCGAAGTTGCCGTCGGGGCTGGTGACGGTGAGGGCGGCCGCGTCGAGCAGCGGCACGGGTGCGGGGGCGAGTTCGCCGCCGGCCGCGGGGTCGGCGAGCTTCGCCCGCACGACGTCCGGGAACAGTTGCTTGCGGAGGAAGTCGGCCCGCGATACGCGGAGTTGCGGCAGCAGGCCGGGCGCGAGCCGGAGCACCTCGTTGCGGTCGTCGATGCGGACGAACGTCGGGCGGACGAACGGGTTGTCGTGGTCCGCGGGCTTCTCGCCGAACGCGAGCGTCAGCGTCTTCTCGGCACCGGCGGCGGTCCGCAGCGCGACTTTGACCGTGACGGGCTTCTGGTCGGGCGCGAGGCCGAACTCTTCGGGCTTGGTGAGCGGCAGCGGGGCAAAGCGGGAGCGCAGGCCGGTGAGCGTATCGAGCAATGCGTCGACGGCGACGGCTCGGGTGGGCCAGCCGCCGGGCAGTTGCCAGACGCCGGCGGGCGACTTCTCCAGGGTCACGTCGCCGAGATCGATCCGGACCAGGTCGGCGGGCGTCATCCGGCCGAGGTCCGCGGAGGTGGCGTCGGCGGCGGGCGTGTCGGCCGCTTGCTGCGTCTGCCAGTACCAGTAGCCGCCCCCGAGGGCGGTAGCGGCGATCAGGAGTAATGTCGTGACAAATCGCATCGTCAGTCTTCCATGTCTTCGCGGGGCCTAGCGATACTTGCGGACGAGCAGCACGAGCGAGCCGAGAAACGCGACGGCCGCGGGCAGCGCGATGACCGCGCCGTCGCGCCACAGGCCGAGCCGCCGGCCCGAGAGCGACACCCGCGGGTAGTGCCAGGCGGGGTGGTCGTCGCGGGCCAGGCGTTCGTCGCGGGCCAGCAGCCAGTTGCAGGCGGTGAGCAGGAACTGCTCCTTCGCCGGGGATAGCTCGGGGCCGGTGAACAGACCGCCGTGGCCGACTGCCGCGACCCGCAGCCGCGGGATCGGGCCGCGGGCGTAGTCGTCGGCCGGGATCAGGGATTGTGCGGCGATGGCGACCGCGGCGCCCGTCGCCGAGCCGGCAAGCAGCGCGGCGGCGGCCGCCTGCGGCTGCGGGTCGTCGCGCCAGGCGGCGGGCACCGTCGTCTCGACCGCGACTCCGATCGGGAACGGCCCGCGGGTCTCGGCATCGCGGGTGCCGTACAGCGGGCTGTCGGGCTTGGTCGGCTCGTAGCGCGGCGTCTTGTCGCGGTTCGGGAACGGGTCGGCCTCGTTCCAACTGTCGGCATCGGCAAACAGAAACTCCGCGGCCGAGTCGCCCGGCCCGCGCACGGGCACGAAGTACACCGGCCGGGGATGCCGGAGCTTGAGCTT
This sequence comes from Gemmataceae bacterium, assembly GCA_019694755.1. Lineage (GTDB taxonomy): Bacteria > Planctomycetota > Planctomycetia > Gemmatales > Gemmataceae > JAIBBI01. Next base: position 91,771 of record JAIBBI010000005.1, on the reverse strand, counting down.
TTCGAGCTTGTCCGCTGAGCCGGCCGCCGCCGCGACCACCTTCAGGCTGCGGGCGATGGCGTTCGGCTTCTGGCCGGTCGGGTCGTCGGCTTCGACATCAGCGCGGCCTTTCGGCCGCTCGAACAGCGCGGGCGGTACTTCTACCTCCGCCCCCGTGGCCAGCAGGCTGACGCGCCGCTGCGAGAACGCCTTCAGCTCGCTGTTGAACAGAATCGTCTGTCCGCCGAACACGACGCCGAGCTGATTGAACAGCACCTCGATACCGTCCGGGCCGCGCGGCCCGGGCCGGCGGCGCTCGCTCGTCGGCTCGTTGACCGGGCCGAACAGGCCGAACACCGGCTTGCCCGCGGCCATGAAGTCGCGCAGCGCCAGCGTCTGCCCGTCGTCGAGCCGGTGCAGCCAGGCCGGGATCACTTCGCCGGTGACGGCGTTGCGCACCGTCATCCGCGGCAGGATCACCATGTCGCAATCGGCGAGCAGCTTGCGGAACTTCGCGGCCGTGTCGGTCTGCCGGCGCTGCTCGGCGAGCCGCTCCTGCCCGGGGATCGCCTCGAGTTGCTTCAGCGTCTCGTTGCGTTCTTTCTCCTGCAGGCTCATGTACTCGCGGAGCATTTCGAGTTGCGGCTCGAGGTTCGCGATGTTCCGCTTGCGGGCGGTCTCGTCGAGCCGCTGGCCGCGGAGGATCGGCTTCAGCTCGCGGTTCAGCTCGTCGAGCGTCATGTTCGACTTGAGCTTCTCCACGAGCCCCGACATGAATTTCAGTTCCTGCTTGTTGATCTGCAGCACGGCGTCGTAGTCGGCGAGTTCCTCTTCGAGCCGCTCGTACTGCGTCTCGTTGAGCGTGACCGCCCCGGCCACCGGCTCGCCCTCGTTCCAGCCCTTCTTGAGCACGATGTCGACGACTTCGAAGCCGTTCTGCTCCAGCGACTTGCGGAGCCCGGCCAGCGTCAGCTCCTCCTGGCCCTGCGAGGTCAGGTATTCGTGAATGGTGCCGAGCGCGATCTTCGGCTTCTTCTCCTCGATGGCGAGCACCCGGCGGGCGAACGAGCCGATGCCCTGCGGCAGCAGCACGAGGTTGCCACGCCCGCCGTCGGCCGCCTTCGAGGCGGACTTGTCGAGCTGATAGAAGTCGCTGAACGACAGCCGCTGAATCGACTCGCGGTTCACCGGCTTGCCGTCGGGGCCGGGCACGGCGCGGGTCGACTGGAAGAAGATGCTGTTCACCGGGGCGGCATCGATCGCCTTGGCGAGCTGCGGGTTGTTCCGCTCGATGTCTTTCATCGCACGGGTGAAGCCCTCGTCTTCCACGTCGAGGACTTGCACGCTGAACTGCGGGCCGAACTCGCGGAACAGGCCGACGAGGTCGCGCACTTTCTCGACGATCTTCCGCTCGGCCGCGTAGTCGTAGGCGTCGGGCTTGTCGGCGAACTGGCCGGGCGTCTTGTGCCGCTGGTACACCACGACTTTCGTCTCGCCGCGGAGTTGCTTCAGGTCGGCGACCACGGCATCGGGCAGGGTAAACTGCGGCTCGAACCGCTCGCTGGCGGCGAGGCGCGGGTACGGCCAATCCCACGTGAGCTTCCGGCCCGTCCAGTCGAACCTCTTGTAATGGTGGAACGACCAGGCGTTGACGCCGACGAGCAGCACGACCGCGAGCGCGGTCTGGAGCACGGCATTGGTGCCGGCGACGTTGCGCCGACCGGCCAGCCGACCCAGCCCGCCGATGAAGAGCGCGAGCCCCGCGAGTATGGCACAGACCGCGCCGAGCACGATGAGCCAGAGGCAGACGGTGTAGAAGCGATCGGTTGTGTTGAAAAGCGCGGTCGGGATCGCCTGCGGGTTGGTCGCGAAGTCCGTGAGGGTGCCGCGGAGGGAATGGCCGGGCGTCCGGCGTGCGCCCAGCGCGCCGAGCAGGAACGCGAACAGGCCGGTCACGCCCAGCGCGCGGATGCCGAAGAGCAGCCAGGAGCCGCGTCGTCGTCGTTTGGTGATGACCATGATGCACTCCGGTCGCCGGGGCCTCCGCCCGCGGCCGAGTCGTTATTGCCAGCGCCGCCGTTCCAGGCTGCGGACGGTGAGGAAGAGCCCGGCGAGCGTCACGCTGCCGTACAGCAGCAGGTGCCGGGTGTCGATGATCCCGCGGGCGAAGTCCTGGCTCACATGCAGCGGCACGCTGAGGAAGCTCATGACGCGGAAGCCGGCGTCGCCGGTGTCGGCCGGGGGCACGTAAAACCCGCCCAGCACCAGCAGGCCGCCGAGGATGAACGCCAGATTCACGGCCAGCGCGACCAGCGCGGCCACGATCGGGTTTTTCACGAGGCTGGAGACCCACAGGCCCAGCGCGAGAAACATCGCCCCCGAGCCGAACAGGCCGACGTACGCGGCCGCGGCCGGCATCGGGTCGATGCCCGGCGTGATCGGGCAGAACACCGATTTCTCGACGAGCCGGAGGTACACGATCCCGGCCACCCAGCTCGCCAGCCCTGCGAAGAACAGCGTCGAGCCGATCGGCCGCCAGGAGCCGATCGAAAACGTTAGAATCACCAGGCCCACTGGGATCGCCAGCGAGCCGGCCACCAGCGCGCGCCCGATACTCCAGCCCGGCCAGGCGAAATGCAGGTCGAGCAGCACCGGCAGGAACAGCAATGTGGGCAGCCAGAGCAGAATGTAAAACAGCAGGCACGCCAGGTACTTGCAGATCACCACCCGGCTATCCTGGATCGGCGCGGTGAGCAGCATTTCGAGAGTGCCGGTCGCCCGCTCCTCGGCGAAGAGTCGCATGGTGAGCAGCGGCGGAATCACCCAGAACACCAGCCAGAAGCCGACGTTGCCGACGAGACCCTGCATGGGGTACTCGATGCCCTTGGCCCCCTCGGCGGTGAGCAGGTCGACGGTGAAGCGGAACAGCACGCCGCCGCCCAGCAGAAACAGCGCGAGCGCGACGTAGCCGAGCGGGCCCAGGAAGTAGGCCGCGAACTCCCGACGGATCAGGCTGAGACTCGTGCGCATGGGTGCCACCGTGATATCGCGCGCCGGGCGCGGGTCATTCCTTCGTAATGCGGACGAAGACTTCCTCGAGGCCGCCGTCCCGCTTCAGGTCGGCGACCATGCCCGAGGTCGCCACCATCCCCTGATTGATGATGATGGCCCGCTGGCAGGTCATCTCCACCTCGCTGAGGATGTGCGTGGAGAGCAGGATCGTGTGCTGCTGGCCCAGTTCGCGGATCAGTTCGCGGGTCTCACGGATCTGCGTGGGGTCCAGCCCGGCCGTCGGCTCGTCGAGGATCAGCACGGCCGGGTCGGCCACGAGCGCGTCGGCCAGGCCCACCCGCTGGCGGTAGCCCTTCGACAGGTTGCCGATCAGCGTCCGCTCCTCGTCGCCCAGCCAGCAGCGTTTGATGACGTAGTCGAGGCGGTCGGCACGTTCCTTGCCGGTCAGGCCCTTGAGCCCGGCCCGGAAGTGGAGAAACTCGCGGACGCGCATCTCGGGGTACAGCGGGCAGCTTTCGGGCATGTAGCCGATCCGCCGGCGGGCCGCCACGGGGTCGGAGAACACATCGAACCCGTCGATGGTGGCCGTGCCGCTGGTGGCTGTGAGGTAGCCGGCCAGGACGCGCATGGTCGTACTCTTGCCCGCGCCGTTGGGCCCGAGGAAGCCGACCACCTGTCCCTTCGGCACGTCGAAGCTGACGTCGCGCACGGCGGGGTAGTCGCCGTAAAACTTCGTAAGCGCCTGAACGTGGATCATTCCTTGCACCTCCACTCCGAATGAGTTAGGTCTGGGGAGGTGAACAGACAACCCATAGGTGGGGAGTGGTGGGAATTGCAGATTTTGGATTGCAGATTGCAGATTGAAGAACGGGGTGTCGAGAATCGGGAATCGGGCAGAACCCGCCCTTCTGGCGGATAGCGGAAGGCGGACAGCGGACCGCGGTCAGCGGTATCCTGCTCCCTCCCCCCTTGTGGGGGAGGGCTGGGGTGGGGGGTAATGCCGTGCGATGGCATGACCCCAATATCCATTCTGGCCGACAGCCGACGGCCGAAAGCCGGTGGCTGTTCTCCCCCCCACCCTAACCCTCCCCCACGAGGGGGGAGGGAACCGGAGGGCCAGCGCTGGACGCATCTTTCTGGCGGATAGCGGAAGGCGGATAGCGGATAGCGGAAACCTCGACCTTGCCGACGGTGCTCTGCGGGTTAGGTTTGTTGTCATCCACGGTGAACGGCTGTCGCCGGTGCGCAACCTGGCGATTGCGATAATCAACTGTTCGGCGGCTTCTGGAGCGTCCCGCTTGTTTACGTTCGGACGTGCTCGTGAAAAGGAATGCGCGGCTCACTATGTGAGGAATCCGCAGCAGGTCCAACTCATACACGATGCGGTCGATGCGATTCACGACTACTTGGAGAAGCGCGTTGCTCTTGACTCAGTACATGTTTCCCTCAGCCGTGCATTCGTTGAGGGAGGCGCAGGGGTATGGGAGCAGGCAGGGTCTTGGCTGCGAAAGCTGGCGCCCGAATCCCCGGCAATCCTGTCGGCTTGGCGAGAGCTTTCACAACACGCCGATGGGCGTGTTCGATTCCGTGTCGCCTGCTTTCTCAACGAGATACCCGCAGATCTCGCGAGCGAACTCGGTGCCGCGTTGCAGACCGACCGAAGTAAGAAAGTACGGGACATGGCTCACGCGAGGCTTGAGGAACTTGCCACCGAACCGATCTCCTAGCCCACCGACTCAAGAAACGATGACGCCCCGGGGGCGGATTCCTCGTCCGCCTGAAGTGACACCTGGCATCGGCGATCTCGATTGACACCGTTGTCTTTCCACCGGGCGGCGATGGACCGGCGTCGTCGGGCACGGTTCACAAATCTGCTCCTTCCATGCCGATCGACGCCGCAGTAATATGGGTGTTGCGTCTGATACACGCGCGTGGCCCCGGCTTCCGTGGTGGCGGGACGGCCTGATCCCGGATCGTGGTCGTCGAGCTTCGGCTCGGCTGAAGAGTCCACGCCTGAGACCGGGATGACCCGTGATCTCGTTTTACGTTGGCGACAGGCCCGGCCCGTCACCATCGCGGCCATGAGGAGTGTCCAGGTGCTGCACCAGACTCCCCGCAAGGCCGTGCCGCTGGTGAGCGATCTCGTTTCGTCGGCATTTTCTCGGAGGGTGTGCGATGCGTCGGTTAATTCTGCGGATCATGGACTGGGACATCACGTGGTTTGGCATCGGCTGGCTGCGGCCCCGACCGCAGGATCCGATATCCGGAGGTACCGCACTCACGATTGTTGCTTTGACCGGGATCTTCGCCCTGGCGGCCGGCCCGGTGGTCTACCTGCTGTTGTCGCACCTCGAACCGCGAAACGAGTCGGCAATACTCCTCGCCTCGGTCGCCGCCGCAATGGTGGCTTTTGGGCTGAACGCCGTGCTGCAACTATTGAGCGCGGTCTACTGGAACCAGCGGGCGGCAGAGTTGCGAGCGGCGAATTGAGCAGCCAACGCCGAACCGTTCTCATGGCCCACCGACTCAAGAGGCGATGACGCCCCGGGGGCGGATTCCTCGTCCGCCTGAAGCCGAGCAGTTAGCTTCCCGAACCGCAACGGCAGCCGGTTCCTAGACTTCGGCTTTGTCGGCCGCCCACTGGGTGTTAGGTTTGTTGTCATCGACGGTGAACGGCTGTCGCCGGTGCGTCATCTGGCTGTTGCGATAATCACCTGTTCGGCGTGCGGAGGGCGCACTGGATGGAGGAGCCGAGCGGGAGGGCGGCATCGGCTCGTCGCGCGTACCTAGGAGCGCGGTGGTGGGCGAACCGGGTGATGGGTCTCGCCTTCCCCTTGGTGTTGGTCGAGCTGTGCTGGATCCCGCTCAACAACGGCCGCGGGAGTGTGCTGCAGGGGGTACTGGGGGTACTGGGGTCCGTCCTCTTCTGCGGCGGGTGCTGGGCCATCTGGGTGGGTGCTGCATCCCTAGTCGGGTGGTGCCGGGGTGCCGAACCGTTCGCGGGGCCTACCAACTCCAGAGACGATGACGGCCCGGGCGCGAATTCTTGATCTGCTTGAGGTTACTGCCGGACAGTGCGTTATCATACCATTGCGATAATGACCGGTTATTCGGCTTTGGAGGCGATTTCCGGTGGCTTCGCAACGAATCACCATCGCTAAACTTGCCGGCCTCTATGGCGATATCGCGTTGCAACGGCTGGCCGCCTGGTCCTCGGCGCGAGATGCGGTCGATCCGAACGAATGGTCTTCCGAGCAATGGCCGGACCACGTTCGACACGAGGCAGACGAATTCGCTGAGCGAGTCCGAGAGCACGGGTTCTCTTTGCCGGTATGCCATTTTGTTGAATGGTCCGATTTGTGGTCGATGGGTGATCTGTTTACGCGTTGGTTGACGCCCCCGAATTGCTCCTGGCCGATTGGCGTGTATGCAAATCGGTACGAGATTTTCGCGTATGGTCTGCCAGACGAGAATCGCTTGGCCAGCTATCTGGCCGCCGCGGGTCCTCAACAGTTCGCCGAAACGGATTGGTTCGTCGCCCGTTTGCGGGAGGCAGTCAGTTCATGGGAAACTCTGGTGCCACGCGCTACCCTGGTGGTGTTGCGGTACGTCCTGAGTGCTTCCGCCAGCGATGAAGAAGTGGCGGCGTCACTGGAAAAACTCCCTGAATGGCTCTCCTGAAGGATGCCACCGCATTACTGCTCTCATGGCCCACCGACTCAAGAGGCGATGAGGCCCCGGGGGCGGATTGTTCGACTGGTTGCGCCGATATGGTTCTTTCGTCGGCCACCATGACGACTGGCCCTGCCCGTCACCATCGCGGCCATGGGAATCATTCAACCGGTGCAACTGACCGGGGGGAGTTCGCTGGCGTTTTTGCACGTTGTTTCCCATAAGACAGGTTCACCGCCGCGTCGCCCCCCAGCAGGTGAGCCGGAAAGTTAGCCCCTAAGTCGCGGATTGCATGATGATTGTGGCGTACCAGTTCTGTCCGCATGACAACGACACTCATATGCTCGGCGACGAAACATACCGTCCGCCGCGCTCGGCAGGCTTCCACGATTGGCGATTCGGCAAGGACGGTGTGGCGCATCCCGCCACCTGTCCGACTTGCGGCAGGAAGATCGATCCCGATTTCGTGAATCCGAAGTACAAGGCAAAACGGCGCACGTGGGATGTCGGCGCGACGTACGACGGCTACGTTGTTGTGTCCAAGCGATTCCGCGAGTTTTGTCGCAAGTACCGCTGGGAAGGCATGATCTTTCTTCCGTTGCCCGCCGACAGGGATTTCTTTGTGCTGCGACTATCGAATGTCGTTGCGTTCGACTCGAAACGGCGAGGGACACGATTCGAGGATCCCTGCCCTACGTGTGGGGCGTTTTACAATGTCATTGGTGCGAATCCGGTTTACGTGCGAGGTGTTACCGAGCCGATCAAGGAAGGCTTCCTTCGGTCTGATTTGGAATTCGCCTCCGGGCCAGAGCAGCACCCCTTGATCTTGGTAGGGATCGGCACGGCCGAGGAGTTACGGAAGCAGAAGTTCCAGAAATTCGACCTCGAGGCAGTCGAGGCGTGAGGGGCCGGGCCTAACCGTTCTCATGATCCACCGACTCAAGCGGCAATGACGCCCCGGGGACAGATTCCCCGCCCAAATGAAGCTGCTGACCCCGGCGTTCCCACGCCGGGCTCGCCACTTCCGGCTGTCGCTGGGGCGAAAAACTGGCCAATCCGGCATCGGCTCGTTCGTTTTCCCGGCGTCCGACGCTATCTCTTTACGGACCACTTCGGAGTAGGATGGTCGAAGATCGGGAAGCGCGTCGGGCCGGCCCGTGTGTCCCGCGTGCCACACCCGGCTTCTTTTCGGAGGGCGGGCCTATGAACCGTATCCGGCGTCGCGCGGCGTTTACGCTGATCGAACTCCTCGTGGTGATCGCGATCATTGCCGTGCTGATCGGCCTGCTCCTGCCGGCCATTCAGAGAGTCCGCGAAGCCGCATGGCGGACGAAATGCCTCAACAACATGAAGCAGATCGGCATTGCCCTGCACGACTATCACAATTCGGCGGGCAAGTTTCCGCACGGTAGCAACTGCACCAGCCTGAACACGTGCTACGACAACTGGGCCATCGCCATCCTGCCCCACATCGAGCAGGGCAACCTCGGCAGCAATTACGTCAGCACCCAATTGAACGAAGCGGCCGTGAATTCGACGGTGCGGCAGACCCGGGTCGATATCTTCGTCTGTCCGACGGACCCGAGTGGGTTCCGCCCCCTCAACCCGTTTGCGGGGCCGGGCGCGGGCCAACTCTACATGCCCGGCAGTTACCGCGGGAACGAAGGGCTCAGCGACGGCGCCAACTTCTGGGACCGGTACGACCAGTTGGGCGCGTCGGTCCTGATCGCGGCGGGCCGGCGAAACTGGCGCGGCCCGCTCCACGTGCGAAACTCATCGGTCAGCCTCGGTAACGAACGGCTCAGCGATGTTACCGACGGTACCTCGACCACGCTCCTGGTCGGAGAGTACCTGACGCTCACGCTGGCGACCCAGAGCCATCGCATCTTCTGGGGCTATGCGTATTGGGAGTGGAGCCTCGGTTGCGTGTCCAAGGGCCCCGGCAACGCAACCGCCCCGTATGTCCTGTTCCCCAACTATGACGCCTGTGCGGCCGCCGACCCCGACCCCTACGAAAGTCGCTGCAAGCGCGGCTTCAGCAGCCTGCACGACAACGTCATCAACTTCCTGATGTGCGACGGCTCGGTCCGCAGCATCGCTCGCAACGTCGACATGCGCATCCTCGAAGCGATGAGCACGATTGGAGGCGGCGAAGCTGTCGCGGACTTTTGAGCGATTGCAGATTTAAGATTGCAGATTGCAGATTGAAGAACGGGAATCGGGAAGCAGGAATCGTCCATTCTGGCCGAAAGCTGAAAGCCGATAGCCGAAAGCTCGGTACGATACCGTCACACCCCATCTGCCTGGCAGGAACCTCCCGGTGGACCATCGCTTTCAGATCGACTTGCGCGGGTTGCTCGACCTGCTCTCGAACCACCTCTACAGCGGGCCCGAGGTGTTCGTTCGCGAACTGCTCCAGAACGCGACCGACGCGATCCGGGCCCGCGGGTTGGTCGAGCGGGGGCACGAGGGCGAGGTCACGCTCGAGGTGCACGCCGGGCGCGGGAAGCCGGCCACGCTGATCGTCACCGACAACGGCATCGGCCTGACGGCCGACGAGGTCCACAAATTTCTCGCGACCATCGGGCAAAGCTCGAAGCGCGGCCGACCCACCGACTTCATCGGCCAGTTCGGCATCGGCATCCTTGCCTGCTTCGTGGTCAGCGAAGAAATCGTCGTCGTCACGCGCTCGGTCCACGGCGGGCCCGCGCTCGAATGGCGGGCAAAGCCGGACGGGACTTACACGCTGAAGGAGTTGACCGCGGACCTCCCGGCCGGGACGCAGGTGGCCCTGACCGCGAAGCCCGAGCACGCCGACCTGTTCACGGCCGACCGGATTCGTGAGCTGGCCCGGTCGTTCGGCGGCCTTCTGCCGTACCCGGTGAAGGTGGCCGCTGGCCGGCACGCGACCGTGGTCAACGAGGGCGGCGCGCCCTGGCGGCAGGAGTTCGTCTCCCCCGCCGACCGCACCCGCAGCCTGCTCGCCTACGGCAGGGAGGTGTTCGGCATCGACTTCTGGGATGCCGTGCCGCTGCGGTCGAAGGCCGGGGATGTCGACGGCGTGGCGTTCATCGTGCCGCACCGCGTCACGCCCGGCGGCCGGAAGGCCCACCGCGTCTACCTCAAAAACATGTTCCTGGCCGATACGGCCGACAACCTGCTGCCCGAGTGGGCCTTCTTCGTCCGCTGCGTCATCAACGCCAACACGCTCCGGCCCACCGCGTCGCGCGAGTCGTTCTACGAGGACAAGTCGCTGCGCGACGCCCGCGATTCACTGGGCGAGTGTCTGCGCGAGTACCTCGTCGGCCTGTCGAAGCGCGACCCGCATCGGCTCGCCCAATTCCTGCGGATGCACCACCTGGCGATCAAGGCCCTCGCCGTCGACGACGAGGAATTCTTCGCGCTGATTGCCGACTGGCTGCCGTTCGAGACGTCGCTCGGCGAGATGACGCTGGGCGAGTACCGCAAGCGGTTCGACGTGATCCGCTTCGCGCCGACGGTGGACGCGTTCCGCCAGATCGCCCCGGTGGCCGCGGCCCAGGACCAGTGCGTGATCAACGGCGGGTACGTCCACGACGCCGACCTGCTCCGCCAGGCGACGACGCTCGACGACGCGCTGACGGTCGAAGAGGTGGACCCGGCCGCGATCGCCGAGGGGTTCGAGGACGCGACCGAGGCCGAGCACGCGGCCGCGGCGGGCCTGTTGCAGGATGCCGATGCCGCGCTGGCGGCATTCGACTGTGCGGCCGAGCTGAGGCGGTTTCGCCCGGCCGAGGTGTCGGCCATGTATGTGAGTACCGAAGAAGGGCGGTTCCTCCGCAACGTGCAGCAGACGAAGGAAGTCGCCGACCCGCTCTGGAGCGGCGTGCTCGACGGCCTGCGGAAGGCGGCCGACCCGCGGGCGACGCTTTGCCTCAACGCCCGCAACCCGCTCGTGCAACGGCTCACCGATTTGGACGATTCGAAAGCCCGCCGGCGTGTCGTCGGATTGCTGTACGTCCAGGCGCTGATGATGGCACACCACCCGCTGCAGGGGCGCGAGTTGCGGTCGTTCAGCGACAACCTTGCCGCACTGATCGACTGGGGGATGCGATGAAAGAAGCCGGTCAGCCGAATGTGCAGCTCATCGTGTACGAATCGTTCATGCTGCCGTACGGCCCCGCGCGGGTCGCACTGCTCGAAGAAGCCGTGCGACTGGCGGACGCGCAGAAGGACCTAGAACTCGGTTTCTGGGTGCGCACGGTGCTGATCGACGCGGCGACCTTCAGCGGGCGGACTGATCTCGCGATCGTGGCGATGGGCTGGTGCCTGGCCCAGAGTGATGCCGACCCCGAGAAGTTCCCGGTTGATGAGCTGCTCTGGAAGTACAAGTGGGTGGTGCAAGACGCGTCGGGCTACCCGGACATCCCGGCGAAACAGGTGAAGGGGTTGCTCGAAGACCTGCGCAAGCGGTTCACGGCCAACGGGTCGAACCTCCAGCCTTACCATTTCCTGCGCCGATCGATCGCGCAGGGCAACGGCGATGCGGTCGAGGCGAAGGCCGCCCATGCCGACTGGAAGCGGACTCCGGCTGACGTACTGAGCGACTGCCTGGCATGCGTCACTTCCGACGCCGTCAGGTACGAACTGTTTTGCAACCGGTTCGATGCTGCCATCAGATTGGCCAAGCCGCTTCTTGACGGCAAACAGAGGTGTGCCACGGTACCGCACTATATTTTCGCCCAGTTGCTGATCCCGCTTCTGAAGAAGGGCCGGGGCGAGGAGGCGGCCGACCTCCATCGCCGGGGTTGGCGTCTTATCCAATCCAACATTGACAGCTTCACGAGCCCGCTAGGCGACCACCTGAAGTTCCTGACGCTGACGGGCAACCTCGATCGGGCCCGCCGGCTGTTCGAGAAGCACGCCGGCCGGGGCTACCGCGCGGTGAAGGGCAGCGACCGCTTGCAGTTTCTGCGGGCCGCGATTGTCTTGCTGGCGGGGCTGGAGAAGGCGGAAGTGGAGAGGGTCCGCCTGCGCGAGCCGGCGGCCGTGGAGCTGGAATCGGCGGACGGGCGGCTGAAGGTGGCAGAGTTGTTGGAGTGGACGCGAAAGCAGGCGACGGCCCTGGCGAAAGCCTTCGACAAGCGCAACGGGAACAGTTATCACGCCGACCAGATCAAGGCTGACGCCCGACTGGGGCGGTATGCCACGGAGTTGCCGGTCTGAATACAAACGGACAGATTCGACATTGGGAGCGGCTCGCGCCGGCTCCCAGTGTCGTCTCCAGGATTACCCGATATCACGGGCAGATCGGGGGGACCGGCGGGCACGGCGGCGGCGGCGGCGGGCAGTAGGTCTTCACGCTGCCGCAACCCTTCACGCTGCCACCCTTGTGGCTGCCACCCTTATGGCTTCCGCCCTTGTGGCTCCCGCCTTTATGGCTGCCACCCTTGTGGCTTCCGCCCTTATGGCTGCCACCCTTGTGGCTGCCCGGCTTCCAGCCGCCGCAGGCGCTGGGGGCGATGCGCTCTTCGAGCCGCTCGATGCGGAACCGCTTGCCCGTGTTGCTCGTCGACATGTTGCTTCTCCGTTTCCAGGGCGATATCGAATGCGGCCGCGCCGGGCACCGTGCCCGGCCGCTCCGCTATCGGTCTTCAGGGTCGGGAATGTCCGCGTCGGCTTGAACCACCGTGCGGCTTTCCTCTTCTGTCAGCAGGTAGGCGTTGAACGGCAGGCCGTCGCGCAGGCAGCGGGCGGCCCGATGATGTCCGTCAATGAGCAGGTGGCCGTGGACTTCTTCGCCGTCGTCGTCGGTGCACCAGACGTGGGCAATGATGCCCGGGATGGTCGGGTCCACGTGATCCACGTGGCATTCGTCGTACTCGCTCCGATCGAGGCTCGTGCGGACGCTCTCGTCATCGACCTCGACGGTCTCGCGTCCGTCGGACGTGAAGACTCGGGCTCGATCGACGTCGAACTCGAATCGGCCGCGGAAGTAATAGCGGTACGACTCGCGTCCGTCCCGGCACCGCGGGCAGGTCGCGGCATCGCCGGGGGCGGGCAGCGTGGCGGTCGCAGTTGCAGACTCGTTCACCACCAGAACTCCGTGCGCAGGTAGCGGAGCAGTCGTTCGCCGTAGACGGCACCGATGGTCCGGTCCCCGCGATGAATGCGTGCGTAACCGGTGGTGCCGGGCCGAAGCTCCGGGCTGATTTCGGACAGGCGACAGTAGACGGTGACAGTGCCGGCCGTTTCGCCGCGGGGCGTGGTGGAAACGGTGCCGGGGGCTTCGGGGCGGGCCGTTGCCGCGGGGGCGACGCGGGCGACCGTAGCCGGGAATGTCCGGAACGGCATCGAACGGGCTTTCAGATCGACCGTCGCACCGACTTCGATTCGTGCTGCGTCGTGCTCGCTGAGAGCGACTTCGGCTTCCAAAGCTCCGGGGTCCTCGACGACGGCGATGAGGTCGCCTTCGCGGACGAACTGGCCGACCTTGTCCCTGAGCCGCGGCGTGGTCACGATGCCGGCCACAGGGCTGGTCACGACGAGTTTGGTCTGCAGGTGTTCGAGGTGCCGGGCTTCTTCCTTCAACCGATTGAGTCGGGCCCGCTCGGCATCGATCTCTTCGGGCCGGGTGCCCGACAGGAGCAAGGTGAGCGTTGATTGAGCGTCGGCGAGTTCCTTCGAGCGCTTGGCGACTTCGCTCTCCGCTTCCTGCACGCCCACGGTGACCTTGGCCTGACGCTGGGCGACCGCCTGGGCCCGCAGCGACTGTGCCACGAGAAATGCCTTTTCGGCCTGCTGACACTCCTGGTCCGAAAGGGCGGCCTGGCCCGAGAGCCGGCGGCACCGAGCCAGTGTGTCGCGGGCGTTCGTCAGTTCCGCGTCGTACTGGGCAATCAGGCTGTCCAGTCGCGAGAGTTCTTCGACCAGTGCCTGCTTCGCCCGGGCCAGGTCCTTGCCGGAGAGTTCGTACCAATCGAGTGCGCGTCCGACGCGCAACCGCTGTTCTGCGATCTCGGTCGGACGTGGCCCGACTTCCAGCAACCGCAGGCGGGCCTGGGCTTCGCCGACTTCCGAGTGTTTCTGCGCGATCCGGCTGGCGAGGTCGGTCACTTCCAGGCGGGCAACAGTCGCGCCGGCGGCTACGTGTTCGCCCTCGTCGAACGGTAGCCATTGCATGAAGCCGGCGACGGGCGCCCGCAGTTCGGCCCGGCCGACGGCACGGACCTGGAACGAGCCGCCGACTTTGTCGTCGACGATTCCGAACGCCAGCACGGCCAGAAGGGCGACCGCGACGAGTCCCCAGATCGCAAGCCGCCGGCGGCGCGACTGGAGCATGCGGGTGAATTCGTCGCCGACGACGCCCTGAAGCAATCCGCGGGCGAGCAGGCCGGCGAGTACGAGCGCGGCCAGCACACCGGGTACGCCCCACGACCGGCCGAAGCCACGCAAAAGGCTGCCGATGGCCAGCGTGAGGAACGCGATGGAAAAGCCCCAACTGGCGATTCCATAAGCAAGAAACAGCCGGCCATGACTCATCGGCTCGGGTTTGGCGGCACCCCAGAGAAGCCAGCGGAGATACTCCTTGACCCGGCCCCAGGATCGGGATTGCAGGTTGGACACGTCGAGGACGTCGCTGAGCAGGTAGTATCCGTCGAGCTTGATGAGCGGGTTGATGTTCAGGAACACCCGTACGCCGAGGACCGAGAGTACGACGAAGGCGACGTAGTTGATGAGACTCTCGGGCGCGGAGAGTCGCCAGGCGAACACAGCGAGGGCCCAGAGGCACAGGTCGCAGAGGCCGCCGGCGAGAGTGACCCAGATCCGCTTCCACCGTTCGCGGAACAGCCAGGCGTCGGACACGTTGCAGTAGAAGCAGGGCATCAGGAAAAGCAGGAGAAAGCCGATCTCGCGCACTTCCCCGCCGAAATGCCGGCAGGTGAGCCCGTGGGCGCATTCGTGAGCCAGTGTGGCAGCCACGAGAGTAAGCCAGACGATGACGCCGGTCTCCCAGCGCATCGCCCCCGAAAACGAGCTGACCAGTTCCGCACGATTCAGGCAGACGATGATCAGTGCGATGGCAATCGCCGCCAGGGCCGAGTACAGGAAGCCGCGGGTCCAGAGGAACGCGAGGCGGGGCGCCCAGCGGACGAAGAGCCGGTCGGGGTCGAACAGATTGACCCGGTAGGCGAGCAGGCTCTGGCGCGACTTGCGGGGCACCGCGATCGCGGCGGGATCGGCTTGCGCGACGGAGGCGAGCGGAGCGACGGGCGCCGGCGGCAGTTGCGGCGCGGGCACGGGCTCCGCCAGAATTTCCGCGGTACGAACCAGGGGGCGTGACGGGTGCAGGCGCCTTGGAGCGTTTTCGTACCGCGGGGCGATCAGACGCTGGGAGGTGGCCAGGTCGAGGAATTCAAGGAGGTCGGCTTCTGTCAGTGGCGTACCGAAATGCCGGTCAAATGCTGCACGGACGGAATCGGATGACTGGACACCGTCCAACTGTGCCAGGAGGAATGATTCCTCGCGACCGAGCTTGAAATAGGAGTTGGTCAGCGGGTCTTTGACGACAGTCTGACCCTCGTCCCCGACGGGACGAATGATCAGATCCGCACGGCAAACCGGCAAGGAATTGTTGGTCGCAACCATGGCTGCCCAGTCCACATGACCGTGCGCCGCCGACCCAAGCGATCACAGCCCCGAATTGGTTCGGGGGGATGACCGCTCCGGAAAAAGAAGCCGACTGCCACGTCCTCGGGCAGAGCTTCCATTGTCGTAGCGCTGGTAATTGTGGTTGTGGGTGCCGTACAACCAGATCGCAGTGTAACTCACGCAATTTCCCAAAGCAAGTGTTCGGGTGACTTTTTTTTGATTTTTTTGAGAAGGTGTACCGGAAGGCTGCCGGCAGTACCATCGAACCCCTGAACTGCAAGGGAGTCGTGGTAGGCAAATCGGAATTGCGGCGATATCGCCGGGGTACCGGATGGCTTACCTGCATGCAACGGAGTTACCGGTCCGCGCGTGACGGCGTGTGTGCGCCGTAAGTCCCTTGCCGTTGACCCGGGCCCCCCGTTCGACTTACGATTGACTGAGATTCTCGACGGAACGGAGGCGGGTATGGTCCGTGCATGGGCTTGGCTGGCAGCAGCGCTGGTGGTGGGTGCGGGCCCGGCCGCGGCTCAGACCCCGACGCCGCCGGACGACACCAAGCAATCTGTCTCGTTCGATTCGTGCGACGACGTGAAGCTCGTCGGTACCTTCTACAAGGGGCCGAAGGGCATCGATTCGCCCACGGTCATCCTAATGCACCGTTTCCAATCGGACCGCACGGCCAAGGGCTGGGATCAGCTCGCCCGCGACTTGCAGGGCAAGCTGAATTGCGCCGTTCTCGCCATCGACTTCCGCGGGCACGGCGGCTCGAAAGCGGTCACGAGCAAGTTCTGGACGAATTACAACGACAACCGCAACGGCATCCGTGGCGGGACCGCCGCCCGCACGAAGAACGACATTAACTTCACGGAGTTCAAGGGGAGCTACTGGCCGATGCTCCTCAACGACATGGCCTCGGCCCGGCACTATATCGACCTGCAAAACGATGCCCAGAAGTGCAACGCGAGCTCGATCATCATCATTGCCGCTCAAGACACGGCCGGGCTGGCCATGGGCTGGGCGGTCCACGAGTGGGAGCGGAAGTCGGTGCCGGCCGCGACGAGCATCATCTCGATCAACCCGACGGTGGCCGACCCCGGTGAAGACCTGGCGGCGTGCGTGTGGCTGGGGCCGACCGGGCGGGGTGGCGGGGTGAACTTCAGGACCACGGAGTGGTTCAACCGGTGCAGCAAGCTCCGCGAGAACACGCCGATGTACTTCCTGTACGGTAAACAGGACTCGAACAGCGCGGGCGTGGTGCCCGGGATGTACGGCGCGATCCGCCGACCTCCGGAAGGTTCTCGGAGCAAACACGCGTTTGACAAGGAAGAGGCGCTGGCGACCCGGCTTCCCGGCCAGGACCTGCTCGGCAACCCGGCCCTGAACGTCAACGAGAAGATCGTCGCCTGGCTTGAGGGCGTGCTCAAGGCGCGAAAGAACCAGGCTTGGAAATCGATGAATCCGGGCCCCCAGCGGATGTTCCCACTGCAAAATCTGGGCTACGCCGCACCGGGCTGATCGGAACCCCGGGAAACGCCGGGCGGCGCGGCCGCCCGGTGTCAAATCTCCCGTGAATCGTAGCGCAGAACGATATTTTTGGAATTTCGCCGGCACGTCGCTTGCAATGCCCGTTTGGCGTCGTTAGTATTCCTTAGCCGAGTCAAACAAAGGGTCATTGGAAGACCCGTCGGGGGCATCGGGCCTCCGCCGGCCAGGAGTGGTTTCATGCTTGTGTTGACGCGACGCCCGGACGAATCCGTTCTTTTCCCGCAGCTCGGGATCTCTGTCAAAGTCATTCGGGTCAGTGGTTCCGTAGTCCGCGTCGGGGTCGACGCGCCGTCCGACCTGCGTGTATTGCGTGGCGAATTGGCGTGTGAGACTAAGCCCGACGCAGCGACGCTCCGCATCCGCCGGGCCATTCACAGCCTCGTCGCCGCCGAGCGCAGCCGGTCGCAGGGCGAAGTCGCCCGCTCCGATGCCGAGGTCCGCTCGGCGATCGCGACGCTGGAATCCGACGGCATCGAGCCGCGGTTCGAAGACCTGCTCTGCACCCCGGGCCACAACTGACGCCCGGGGCGATTCAACCCCGGCCGGCGCGGTCGGCCTTCTTGCGGTCGGCCTCCTTCAACAGCACTTTCCGCAGGCGCACGCTCTTGGGCGTGATCTCGACGAGTTCGTCGTCCTCGATGTACTCGAGCGCCATCTCCAGCGGGAGCAGCCGCGGCTGCTTGATGACCACCTTCGCCTCGGCGTTGGCGTTCCGCATGTTGGTCAGCTTCTTCTCGCGGGTGATGTTCACCGGCAGGTCGTTGTCCCGGCAATGCTCGCCGACGATCTGCCCCTCGTACACCGATTCCATCGGCGCGACCATCAGCACGCCGCGGTCCTGCAGGCCC
Source organism: Gemmataceae bacterium (assembly GCA_019694755.1). Taxonomy (GTDB): domain Bacteria; phylum Planctomycetota; class Planctomycetia; order Gemmatales; family Gemmataceae; genus JAIBBI01. The sequence goes on along the minus strand of JAIBBI010000005.1, from coordinate 74,084 downwards.
TCGATGGCGTAGCCCGTGGCCTTCGCCGTCTCGGTGCTGATCATCACGCCGTTGACGCGAGCGGGGATGTCGCCCTTGAACGGGGCGTATTCGTGGAAGTTGTGGTGCATGATCGCCCGGCCCTGGCTGACGTTGAGCAGCCGGGTCCGCAGGCCGATCAGCCCGCGGGCGGGGATCGTGAACTCGAGGTTGGTCATGTCGCCGCGGCTGTCCATCTTCACGCACTCGGCCCGTCGGCCCAGCACGAGTTGCATCACCGCTCCCACGGCGTCGGCCGGGGCCTCGACAACCAGATACTCGATCGGCTCATGCAGTTGTCCGTCGACCACCTTGTTGATGACCTTCGGCTTGCCGACGGCGAGTTCGAGCCCTTCACGGCGCATGTTCTCGAGGAGGATGCCGAGGTGGAGCAGGCCGCGTCCGCTCACGATGAACTCGTCGCCGCGGGCCTCGCTGGGGCGGACCTTCAGCGCGACGTTCGACTGCATCTCGCGGGTGAGCCGGTCTTTAAGCTGCCGGCTGGTGATCGGCGTGCCTTCCTGCCCGGCGAACGGCGAGTCGTTCACGCGGAACACCATGTCCAGCGTCGGCTCGTCGACGGTGATGGGCGGGAGCGCGACCGGATTCTCGAAGTCCGCGATCGTGTCGCCGATCTCGGCATCGTCGAGGCCGATGACGGCGCACACGTCACCGGCCGTGATCATATCCACGTCCTTGCGGTCGAGCCGGTCGAACTCCTGCAAACCGACGACGGTGTCGTCGACTCGACTGCCGTTGGCCTTGAGTATCGCGACCTTCTGGCCCTTGCGGATGGTACCGGCCATTACCCGGCCGACCGCGATCCGCCCGACGAACTCGCTGTAGACGAGCGAGCACACCAACATCTGCAGCGGCGCGGTCGGGTCGTTGTCCGATTGCGGCACGTGCTCGAGGATCGCGCGGTAAAGCGGCTGGAGGTCTTTCGGCTCCACGGCGAGATCGGTGGTGGCCACGCCGGCCCGGCCCGACGCGTAGATCACCGGGAAGTCGAGGGCCTCCTCGCTGGCGTCGCAGTCGATGAACAGGTCGTACACGGCCGTGAGCACGTCGCTGATGCGGGCGTCGGGCCGGTCGATCTTATTGATCACCACGATCGGCCGGAGCCCGCACGCGAACGCCTTGCGGAGCACGAAGCGGGTCTGGGGCAGCGGCCCCTCGGCCGCGTCGACCAGCAGGAAGCAGCCGTCGGCCATCTTCAGCACGCGCTCGACCTCGCCGCCGAAGTCGGCGTGGCCGGGCGTGTCCATCAGGTTGACTTTGACGTCGCCCAGGCGGAACGCGATGTTCTTGGCGAGGATCGTGATCCCGCGCTGCCGTTCGAGGTCGTTCGAGTCCAGAATGCACTCCTGGGCCAGCTCGCTGGCGCGAAACAGGCCGGACTGCTTGAGAATCTGATCGACCAGCGTCGTCTTTCCATGGTCGACGTGGGCGATGATCGCCACATTGCGGATGTCGGAGCGTTTCATGGTTCGGTGCAGTAATCCTGAAAAACCGGAGCTTCCATCTTACGGATGACGCGGGGGTCGGTCGCACGAAGTGACATCGGGCCCGGAGGCCCCGCCGTGCCCCAACATGATTCTGACGAATATGTTATGAAATCGGCCGCCCTCCGGCGGACCGACCGCTACGGAAGTTCGAGCGTCCACGACGGGGCGGCGTAACGCCGGCCGACGAGTTCCGCGGCCGCAATCCGCTCCTCGCGCGACAGTGCGCCGTCGTGACACGAGACCCGCTCGCGGAACTGCCCGATCAGGGCCTCGACCACGGCCTCGCGGGTCATCGCCAGTTGCTCGCTCAGCGGGTGGACGCGCTTGGCCGCGCTCGCGATGCCCTTGTCGGAGATCTTTTCCCGGCCGATGCGCAGCACCTTCAGCATCTCCGCGCCGTTCATGTGCCAGGCGATCGTGGTGTGATGCAGAACGCCGCCCGGCCTGCGGGCCTGGGCCGCCCCGCCCACTTTCCCTTCACTGCTGGCAATGTCGTTGAGCGGCTGATAGCTCACGTCCGCCCCCAGGCCGCGGAGCGTGTCCACCACCCACGAGTCGCAGAAGGAATAGCTGTCGCGGATGGTCAGGCCCGCGAGCATGTCGTCCGGGATGTACAGCGAGTAAGTGATGGTCGAGTCGGGGCGGACGTACATCGCTCCGCCGCCCGACATCCGGCGGACGACCGTGACGCCGAGCCGGGCGGCATTGTCGGAATCGACTTCGTTGCGCAGACTCTGAAACCGGCCGATGATCACAGCCGGGCTGGCCCAGCCCCAGAATCGCAGCGAGGGGCCGCGGGTACCGTGGATCACGGCGTCGAGCAGGACTTCGTCGAGGGCCGCGTGCGTGGCCGGCGACTCGACCGTCTCCGGCAGGATCGTCCAGCGGGCCGACTTCCATTTGCTCCAGACGGCGTCGCTCATCCCGCCAGCCCCCGGGCGATGGCAGTCGCCACGTCGGCCGGCCCGAAGCCGAGCATTTCCACCTCGGCCGGCAGGCGGTCGCGGATCAGGCCGGACCAAACATCCGGATCGGCCGAGGCCGACGCACCCTCCAGAGCCGCGTTAATGTCGGCCAGCGCGCTGTCGGGATAGAGAAAGAAGTCTCCGGTGATGCGCACACCGGAGAGTCGCCCATCGGTCACGTCAAAGTCGGCGACGACCAGCTTTCCGCCGGGCACCTTGAATTCGCCGTGCCGGGTCATGCGTTGTCCGGTTGCCGCAGGAAGAGGTAGTACACGGCGGCCCCGGCCAGCGTGAACGCGACGCCGGAGGTCGCCTGGATGGCCTTCTCCTCGTTCACGAAGTAGCTGGCCAGCACGCCGAGGAAGGCGAGGACAAAAATCGCCGGGACGACGGGATAGCCCGGGCACTTGTAGACGCGCGGGGCGGCCGGGTACTTCCGGCGGAACACGTAGATCGATGCGACGACCAGCGTCTCGAACACCACCGCGCCGAACATGGCGAAGTCGGTGAGCAGATCGAATGGGTCGGGGATCTTTTTGCCTTGTTGCCGGCTGATATACACTGCCAGCGCGCCGCCAAAGAGGAGGATCATCGACCACACGGTGTAAACCATGATGGCCCGGGCAGGCGTCCGGAACGTCGGGTGGATCGCGCTCAGGCCCTTCGGGGCGAGCCCGTCTTCGCCCATGGCGAAGAGTTGCCGGGGGCCGACGAGGATGTTGCCGTTGAGCGAGCCGAAGACGGAGCACATGACCACGCCGGCCGCCAGCGCGCCGCCGACCGGCCCGAGCAGCTTGTTGCAGAATACGGCCGCGACCGATTGCCCCTTCAGCTTCGCCATCTCGGCCGCGGGGATCACGCTGGCGTAGGCGAAGTTCAAGCTCAGGTACATGACCGCGACGATGGCGATGCCGAGCAGCAGCGCGAGCGGCAGGTTGCGCTGGGGGTTCTTCACCTCCCCGGCCACCGGCCCGAGGTTTTGCCAGCCATGGTACGGCCAGAGGATGGCGATCAGGATCGAGCCGAATTTGGCTATGTTGAACGGCTGGTCGGCCGTGGGCCAGAGCGGCTCGTAGTTGGCGGTGCTCGGAGTCGGCGCGCCTTCGACGAAGCGGATGATGCCGAACGGCAGGAGAGCGATGGCGAGCATGCCGCCGAGCTTGATGAAAGTGAGGAGCGTCTGCAACCCGCCGCCCCACTTCACGCCGCAGACGTTGACCAGGCCGAGCAGAAGAATGGTGCCCAGCGCGAGGCCGTAGACCTGCCAGAACGAGAAGACTTCGTCGGGCGACCGGCGGAGCTGGCGGACGAGGTCGTGCAGCGACTCGGCGAAGATGACGGCGAGGGCGGCAATCGAGGCGGTGCGGATGACGGTGAAGTCGATCCAGCCCCACATGAAGCCGAACGCTCGGCCGAACCCCTCCCGGAGAAAGACGTAGTTGCCGCCCGCGCGGGGGAACAAGGCGGTCACCTCGGCGAGTGCCAGCCCGCCGCACATGACGAGCCCGGCCATGAGAATCCACGCGCTGATGGCGACGCCGAAGAACGGCACGTCGGCGGCGACGGCCGCGGGCTTCTTGAAGATGCCCGAGCCGATGACGGTGCCGACGACGATGGCCGTGGCCGTGACCGGACCGAGGACACGTTCAAGCCCGGGCTTGGAATCGGGAGGTGGTTGCATGGGGAGAAGTGTATGTGCGGGGTGCGAGCGGGGGATAGACGGCGCAGTCTCTCGGGTCGAGGAAGGAAGACCCACTACGAAGCCGCGAAGCAATTCATGAAGAACGGGAATCGTGACGGAACTGTCTTCTTCGTGAATCCCATCGTGCCTTCGTAGTTTCATCTCGGCAGGTAAGGTCGGAAGACCCACCACGAAGACACGAAGGCACGAAGGGATTCACGAAGAGGCAGCCTCAAAGAGCCGCGTGACAATCGCAATCACGCCGGCGACACGCCGTGATTAGGTCGCGCGAGCGACCCCGCGGTTCGTCAACTGCGCGACGGGTCGTGGCGGACACGCGCAATCGGGTCGAAATGTCTGATTAACTCAACTTGTGAGTTTTCCAAGCCGATAAACGTGGCTTGTGACCCGACCGAAGGCATCGAAGGCGCAAGATGCGGCGAGTGATCCGCGTAGGAAGCCGGAAACGGATGTTGCGCCTGGGTGACGGACTTTCCGATTTTGACGGAAAATCGGGTTCAATGCCCTTGCATTTTACCCCATCGGGGGTAGGATGCGTCGATTAACGGGCCGCACTCTTGCACCCCAAGTCCCCGCTGCAGCGGGATTTAGCAACAGTGCTGGACACCCCGTGGGCCTTGGAGACACCCAGGCGATGAGTCTTCTGAACGAGTCGGCCATCAGGACGCCCCGGCCGCTCACCGTATCCGCCCCGGCCACTGACGACGAGCCGCCCAGTCGCCCCCGTCGGCACCCCGCGTGGCAGAACGTACCCGATCATCAGTGGGACGATTGGCACTGGCAGTCGCAGAATGCCGTCCGGTCGGTCCGCCAGCTCCGACACCTCCTGCCCTTCTCGGAGTCGGAACTGGAAGCGATGGGATCGCTCGAAGCGGAGTACAAGCTCGCGATCCCGCCGTACTACTTCTCCCTCATCGACGTCAACGACCCGAACGACCCGATCCGGTTGCAGTCGGTCACGTCGCCGCTCGAGGCGGAGAATCCGTCCGGCTACGAACTCGAGGATCCGCTCGACGAGGACAAGGACTCGCCGGTCCCCGGGCTCACCCACCGATACCCCGACCGCGTACTCATGGTGACGACCCACGTCTGCACCATGTACTGCCGGTTCTGCACCCGCAAGCGGACCACCATGGTCCGCGACGGCTGGGACGCCATCAGCCGCGACGACGAGCGGATGCTCGAATACATCCGCGACCACTCCGAGATCAAGGACGTGGTCGTGTCGGGCGGCGACCCGCTCAGCCTGCCGCCGGCCCGGCTCAAGTTCTTCCTCGACGGGCTCAAGGCGATCAAGCACGTCGATGTGGTCCGCCTCGGCACCCGCGTGCCGGTCACGCTCCCGCAGAAACTGTTCGATCAGAACCTGATCGACATGCTGGCGGACGCGGAAAAGGTCTGGATACAGACGCACTTCAACCACCCGCGCGAAATCACCCCCGAGACTGAGCGGGCCTGCAAGGCGCTGCTCCGGGGTGGCATGCCGGTCAACAACCACACGGTGCTGCTCAAGGGCGTCAACGACGACCTGGCGACCATGCGGCTGCTGATGCGCGAACTGCTCCGCATCAAAGTCCGGCCTTACTACATCTTCCACTGCGACCCCGTGATCGGTGCGGGCCACTTCCGGACTTCGATCTGGAAGGGACTCGAGATCATGGAAGGGCTCCGCGGCCACATGTCCGGCCTCGGCGTGCCCACTTACGTCGTCGACAGCCCGCACGGCGGCGGCAAGATCCCGCTGATGCCCAACTACCTCGTCAGCGCGTCGGACGACGCCGTCATCCTGCGCAACTACGAGGGGATGCTCGTCCGATATCAGGCCGAGGACAAGCCCGGCACCAGCGAGCGGACCCGCACCCGCGGCGTCAGCGCGTTGCTCACCGGTGCGAAGTCGGCCCTCGTGCCCGAGAACAACGAACGGCTGGCCCGTCGCGAAAGCCACGTGCACGGCCATTCGGGATGCGGCAGCCAATCCGCCGAACCCGAGGCCCCGGCCGAGAACAACCAGCGGCTCCCGCTGTTCATGGCCAAACGCTGATACCCGCGCGGGCCCCGCGACCCCGGCGTGCGTTTCCGCACCCCGAGTCGCGGGGCCTTCGTGTTTCCCCTTCCCCGACTGACATCATGCGTATCGGTATCGCGGTTACCCTGAAAGCCGACGACGTTGCCGGCAAACCCGACGACTGGCAGGAAGAATTCGACAGCCCCGCCACCGTGGCCGGCCTCCGAGCCGCCATCGAGGCCGGGGGGCACACCGTCGTCGAACTCGGTGACGGCCGGGCGTTCGTCGAAGCGCTGCTCCGCGACCCGCCGGACCTCGTTTTCAACATTGCTGAAGGCGCGGGCACCAGCCGCAGCCGGGAGGCCCGCGTCCCGGCCGTCTGCGAGATGCTCGGTATCCCGTGTACGGGAAGCGACCCGCTGACGCTCGCCGCTGGGCTCGATAAGGACGTGGCCCGGCGGCTCGTCGCGTCGGCCGGCGTACCGGTGCCACACGGCATCCTCGTCCACCGCATCGATCAACTCGATGACAGCTCGGTGACTTATCCCGCGATCGTGAAGCCCGCGTGGGAAGGCTCCAGCAAGGGTGTGCGCGGCAAGTGCGTCGTCCACGACCCGGCCGAGTTGCGGGCCGCGCTGCCGGGCCTGCTCACCAACTACGAGCAGCCGGTCCTCGTCGAGGAGTTCATTGCCGGTGACGAAGTGACGGTGGGGGTGTTGGGTAACGACCCGCCGCGGGTGATCGGTTCGTTGCAGGTCGTGCCGAAGAAGCCGACCGCCGAGTTCGTGTACAGCCTCGAAGTGAAGCGCGACTGGGAGAATCAGGTGCGCTACCAGTGCCCGCCCGCGCTCGACGCCGGGACCGTGGCCCGATTGGAAGCAAACGCACTGACGGCCTATCGCGCGCTCGGATGCCGGGACATCGCTCGCGTGGACTTCCGCATCCGCAGTGGGACACCCTACTTCCTCGAAGCCAACCCGTTGCCCGGCCTGAACCCCGTCACCGGCGACATCGTCATCGCCGCCAAGGCGATGGGCATGACCCACACGGACCTCGTGCAAGGCATCATCAACGCGGCCGTCGTGCGGGGGTGAACCCGATCAGTCGCATTCCCCGGCACCACGCCCCTGCGCGTTCCGGGTGTTGCACCTTATAACACATCCCATGCCGCGCGTTTTGATTCTTTACAACGAGCCGACGCTGCCGAACGATCATCCCGATTGCGATTCGGAGCACGAGGTCATCTACACCGCGAGCGAAGTCGAGAAATGGCTCATCGCCGGCGGGCACACCACGCACAAGCTCGGCGTGAACATCGATCCCGGCCAACTCATCGCCGGGGTGCGCGACTGGAAGCCCGATGTCGTTTTCAATCTGTTCGAGGGCGTGCCCGCGCTGAGCCTCACCGAGGCGTTTGCCGCGGGGATTCTCGAGTGGCTCGGCGTGCCGTACACCGGCTGTGCGTTTCAGTCACTGGTCATCTGCCGGGATAAGCCGCTAGCCAAGCGCATCCTCCGCGGGTCGGGCGTGCCGACGCCGGAGTTCCTCGTCATCGAATCGGAGACGCCGCCGCCCTGGCCCGGCCCCTGGCCCGTGATCGTCAAGCCGGCGTATCAGGACGCCAGCGTGGGCATCTCGCAGAAGAGCGTGGTCACGTCGCCGGACGAGTACGAAAAACAGGTCGCCGCGGTGATCGCCGAGTTCGGCCTGCCGGTGCTCGCGGAGCAATACGTTGTCGGTCGGGAGATCAACGTCGCCGTCTGCGAGACTCCGGAGCTGACGCCGCTGCCGCCGTTCGAGTACGTCTGCGACAAGCGCGACGGCTGGGCGATCCTGACCTACGACGCGAAGTGGAAGCCGGGTTCGTACGACTTCGAGAACACGCCACTCAACTACGAGCCGGAGTTTCCGCCGGGCGTCGAGGAACGACTGCACGAGTTGGCCGCGAAAGCGTTCCGCCTGCTCGGTTGCCGGGACCTCGCGCGGGTCGACTTCCGCGTCGCGCCGGACGGCCAGCCGTACATTCTGGAAGTGAACCCGAATCCGGATTTCAGCCCGATCGGCGGGCTGGCCGACTGCTTCACCAATGCCGAGCTGACCCACCAGGAGGTGGCCAACCAGATGGTGGTCAACGCGCTGGTACGGGGAGCGATCAAACTGGAACCGCCGCCGCCGATCGACGTGGCCGCATGGACGTGAGGACGACAATGCACAGTCTGCCGGTGTTGAATCTCGAGACAGCCACGTTTGATTGCAGCTTCGGGCGGGGGTGCGACGGCATATGCTGCCGGAACGGCCGGCCGCCCGTCACGCCCGCCGAGGCCAAGACGATCAAGAAGCTGATGCCGCGGATTGTCGACCGTCTGCTTCCGGCAGCCCGCAAGTTGGTCGAGAAAGCCGGGTTCCTCAGTAACCGGGTCAAGGCGGGGCACAAGATGCTCCGCGTGGTCGACGGCTGGTGCGTGTTCTTTAACGAGGGCTGCGTCCTGCACTCATTGGGCGCGGAAGACGGCGAATCGTACCAGTACAAACCGTCGGTGTGTGCCCTGTTCCCGCTCGATTACGACGAGCACCACCGCTGGTACGTCCGGCAGTGGAGGTACAAGGGCGAAGACTGGGACCTTTTCTGCCTGAACCCGAAGAACACGAAGCGCAAGGCGTCGGACTCGCTCGCCGCGGAGATCGCGCTCGCGGAGAAGATGGAAAAGGCGACGAAGCGCGGGAAGAAGAAGTAGCCTGCGAATCAGGGATTCGCTTCGCGGACTTGCAGCTCATTGCGGACATCACGGACGCCCGGCGACAGGCGGAGCATGTTCTCCGCGAGCCGGGCTTCCTCTGCGCTGGCGACGAAGCCGCGGAGCGTGACCAGGCCGCCGGCCTCGACATTGACATTCAGGTTGCCCGGCACCGAGATGGCCGTGGATTTAGACAGCACATCGGTGACGTGCGCCTGCATCTGTTGCAAAGTCGGCGGAGTGACGTTGAAGCGAAGTGTGGTGGAGTAGAGCACGCCGGCCTTCAGACCGTTGGCCGCAGCAGAGCCTGCCCCAGACATCATGCCAGTGTTGCCGAGATTGCCACCGCCCAAGCCGCCGCCGAGGGCGCCGGTGCCGCCGCCGAAGCCGGTGGTTGCCGTGCCGCCACGACCGGTATTTGTCATTCCGGTCGTTCCACCTCCACGGCCTGAGTTGGCCAGCCCGCCCTGCCCGCCGGCGAAACCGCTCTGGCCGCCGGTCAGGCCGGAGGAGCCGAAGCTCAGGCCGGAACTGGAGCCGAGGCCGGAGCCGCCCGTCGTGCGCGACGACGTGTTGCTGAGGCCGGACATGCCGCTTCCGGTCCCGCCGCCCGCGCCGAAGCTGGAGCGGTTGCTGGAGCCGGTTGATCCGCCGCCGCCGAGACCGCCGGATGTCGTGGTGTTGAAGACCGGCGAGCCGAACGCCGCGGCCGAGCCGCCGCCGGAATTCCGGTTCGTGTATGTGGAGCTGCCCGTGGCAATCAGGCCGGCAGCGTACGGGTTGGCGTAGTAGCTGGAGAAGGGGTTACTGGTCGAAATGGAGGTGTTCCGCCCGATGTTGTTGAACCCGCCAAGCAGGCTATTAGTGGATATTCCGGAAGCTGCGGGATTGGCAGCCGCCGAGGTTCCCCCGCCCGCGGAAGTGCCGCCACCAATACCCCCCGACGATCCGCCCCCGCCGCTACCCCCACCGCCGCCACCCTGACCGAACGCGGAGACTGCCAACACCAGCCAGGCCGAGAGTGCGAGTCGCATGGTATCCGTCTCCTGGCAGATTCCGGGTCACCGCCACCTGCGGCTCATTATTTCGCGCGGGTGATGAGAAAGGAAGGGTTATTTCTTCCCGGGCCCGGGGGTCGGGACCGGCGGGTCGGGCAGGCCCAACGCCGCGAAGTTCGTACCCTCCGTGAATTCAACCGCTGCGATATGTTCGGAATCGATGACCAGGACAGTTTGCTGAAACTGGTCCTGCCCGGCCGCCTGTCGAATCCGCACCCACTGCACAACCGTCAAAGTCCCGTCATCCGGCAGATAAGCGACGTTGTCGGCCGCGACCCGGCCGCTAATCAGCCGGGGCGCGTACATCTTCGCCCCGGCATTCATGATGGCGTCGGTCCCGCTGACCTGAATCGTCACGTCGGCGTCGACCACGATGGTACACGGCCCGTGCCAGACCCGGTCGACCCCGAACAATTTGGCCAGCACGCTCGTCTGCATTGCCATTCCCCCGGCTTCTCGTGTCTGTAGCGTACCGCGCAATCCCGGCCGACGCCACGGAAACGGGCCGGGTCAGGTCCGGGCGACGGCCACCGGGTCGCGCCCGCCGCCCCGCCGCACGGCCGCCAGCGCCAGCCCGGCCGAGAAAATCCCGACGCTGATCCACTGCGACAGCGTGAACGGCCCGTAAACAGGCGTGTCGTCGCGCAGCGACTCGTTGACGAAGCGATGCACCGCGTAGCCGAGCATCAACAGCACCATGATCTGTCCGTCGTACTTCCGCACGGGCCAGGTCGCGATCAGCGCGAGGATCAGCAAAGCCGCGGTGATCGACTCGTAGATCTGCGTCGGGTACAGGCCCATGAGCCGGGGCGTGAACGGCGGCAGCGTCAGCTCCTCCTTGCCGCGGGTGACGCCGAGCGTGAGCCGGGTCTGCCCGCGGGGCCAATCGCCCGCCATGGCGTTCTCGATCTCGGCGAAGCTCTTTACGGCGGTGTCGCCGACCTTGCTGATCACGTCGCCGCGCTTCAGGCCCGCGGCCTCGGCCGGGCTGCCCGCCTCCACGACCCCGACAGTGCGGTCGTCTTTCGCGGCATCGTCCATGCTGAAGCCCGCGAGCGTCTGCTCGGCATACTTCACGACAAGGCGGTCGCGGGCCGGGGCGGTCATGGCGGGGAAATGCACGTCGGGGTAGCCCGGGGCCGCGACGTGGCCGTAGCAGCAGCCGTTGAGGAAGCAGCCGAGCCGACCGAGGCACAGGCCCATCGCAATGGCCGGGGCGAGCGCGTCGGCCACCTGCCAGGCGGTGACGCCGAACGGCCGGAGCATGCGCCGGTAAGCGAGCAGGCCGGCGACGGTGCCGCCGATGGCCCCTCCGTAGAAGACGATGCCGCCGTTCCAGATCTCGAAGAATGCGGACCACGGCACGCCGGCCTGCCAGACGTACAACAGTCGGCCGCCGAACAGACCGCCGATGAAGATCCAGAGGATGAGGTCCTGCAGCCGGTCGCCGGGGATGTTGACGAGTCGCCCCCGTCGGGCGGCGAGGGCCGAGCCGATCACGAACGCCAGGAAGAGCATGACGCCGAAGCCGTACACGGGTACGCCGTTCGGCGTCCATGCCGTGTGGATCGGAATCCAGAACAGGACCTGGCCCATGAATCGTCTCCGGTGCGGGCGGGGCTACGCCCGCAGTGCCGCGTCCGCCCGGTCCAGGCGGAGGTTGCGGTTGTAATAAGGGTCGCCGGCCGTGAGCGCCCGCTCCCACTTCCTTCGGAAAAGGTCGAACTCCCGGCGGAAGCGGGCCTGCTTCGCCGGGTCGTCTTCGTAGCCGCGGGTCTTCGATTCGAGGTGGTACAACTCCGCCTCGGGGGTCCAGAGCACGCGGTAGCCGAGTTCGCGCACGGTCAGTCCGTAGTCCACATCGTTGTAAGCCAGCACGAACCGCTCGTCGAAGCCGCCGGCCGTCCGAAACACCTCGGCCCGGGTCATCAGGCACGCGCCGGTGACGGCCGCGACTTCCTGCACGCGCTGCAATCGACCCAGATAGCCCTCGTCGTGGCCGGCAAAGCACAGGTGCACGTGCCCGGCCGCCCCGCCCATTCCGAGCACCACGCCGGCGTGCTGGATCGTGCCGTCGGCATACAGCAGCTTCGCGCCGACCGCGCCGATCTCGGGCCGCATCGCGTGCATCACCATCGCCTCGACCCAGTCCGGGTCGGTCGTCTCAACGTCGTTGTTCAGAAAGAGCAGCACCTCGCCGCGGGCGTGGGCTGCCGCCCAGTTGTTGATCGCGGCATAGTTGAACGGCCGATCCCACCGCAGCACCCGCACGCCGTGGCCGCGCTCGACGTCGCGGTAGTACGCAAACGTGTCGGCCTCCGCGCTGCCGTTCTCGGCCACCAGGATCTCGAGGTTGGCGTAGCTCGACGCGAACAGCGACTCGAGGCATCGGCCCAGCGTCTGCACCTGATCGCGGTTTGGCACGATCACACTGACGAGCGGCTGACGCGGCAGCAGGTAGCGGACGCGGTACTCGCCCGGCTTCTCGGCCGGGGCGACGCGGGCGGCACAGCCGGCCCGGACGAGGTGCTCTTCGAGCGCCCGCTGCCCGGCCGCGACAAGGTACTGCTTGCTGGCCGTGTTCTGGGCCGTCGATTGGGCGTGCAGCCGCCAGTGGTACAGGACGTGGGGGATGTGGACGACCCGTGTCGCCAGTTCGCCGGCCCGCAGCACGAGGTCGTAATCCTGCGCGCCGTCGAAGCCCGGGCGGATGCCGCCGAGCCGGTCCGCAAGCGAGCGCCTCAGGCAGACGAGATGGCAGACGTAGTTGTGCGTACGGAGCAGGTCGGGCGACCAGTCCGGCTTGAAGCACGGGTCGACCCGCTGGCCGGCCGCGTCGAGTTTGTCCTCGTCGCTGTAAAGGAAGTCGGCATCGGGGTGTTCGTTGATCGCGTTCACGAGCGCGGCCAGGGCGAAGGGCGCGAGCGTGTCGTCGTGGTCGGCGAAGGCGATGAAGTCACCGGTCGCCAGTTCGAGGGCGGCGTTCGTGTTGCCGGTGATGCCGCGGTTCTCGGCCAGCGTGACGCTGCGGATGCGCGGGTCGGTCTGCCCGGCGAGGATCGTGCGAACGTGGGCCGCGGTGCTCGCGCCGTCGGCCAGGCACAGCTCCCAGCGCGGGTAGGACTGTGCCAGCACCGAGGCGATGAGTTCTTCGAGGTACTCAGCCGGGGGGTTGTAGACGGGCACGACGATCGAGATCATCGGCTGGCGTGAGAATGCCCGGGGCAGCTCCGGCGGTTCATGCGACCGGATCCATCGGGCGTATTGAGCCTGATCAAGCGCGACCCGCGTGCCTTCGCCGCCCTCGGCGATGTGGGCGACGTTCCGACCGGTGACGCGCTTCAGCAGGCGGACTCCGGACCGCAGCGCGGTGCGCACGGCCCGCCGGCGGCGCGAGTGCAGCGGGAGAAGTTTGTTGCCGACTTTGCTGAGGAGCTGCGCGAAGCGGTAGGCGTGCGAGGCCTGCACGGCGGCGAGGGCGGCATACAACTCGTCGAGCTGTTCGCCGCGCCGGCTGAGCGCGGACTCCAGTTGGGCCACGCGCCGGTCCGTCGGCGTTCGCGCGGAATCGTCCATGATCGCAGAATGGTAGCCGAAAGGCCCGCCCGGCGACAGCCCTATTTGCCCCGCGGGTGGAACTTCGCGTGGACCGCTTTGAGCCGGGAATGATCGACGTGCGTGTAGACCTGCGTGGTGCGGATGCTCGAGTGCCCCAGCAACTCCTGCACGGCCCGCAGGTCGGCCCCGCCGGCCAGCAGATGGGTCGCAAAGCTGTGGCGGAGCGTGTGCGGGCTGACCTTTCCGGTGAGGCCGGCCCGGCGGGCGTATTTGCGGACCAGCGACCAGATGATCTCGCGGCTCAGCCGCCGGCCTGCCTTGCTGACGAACACGACGCCGGGGTCGCCATGGGCGACGAGGTCGCCGCGCTGCTCGCCGAGGTACGCGGCCAGTGCCGAGCGGGCCATGTCGCCGAGCGGCACGATCCGCTGCTTCGAGCCCTTGCCGACGCACTTGCAGAAGCCGGCCTCCAGATGCACGTCGGCGGCTTTCAGGTTCACGACCTCGCTGGCCCGCGCGCCAGTAGCATACAGCGTTTCGAGCAGGGCGCGGTCGCGGAGGAAGAACCGGTCGGCCGGAATCGGGGCGCGGAGCAGCTTTTCGACGGCGGTCGGCGACAGGACGCTGGGCACGCGCTCCCAGAGCGCGGGCGAGGCGAGCAGGTCCACGGCCGTGGGGTCGCCGCGCTCCTCCATCCGCAGGAAACGGTAGAACATCTTGAGCGCGACGAGGTGTCGGGCGATGCTCGGCGGGGCGAGTTCTTCGTCGCGGAGAAAGCCGACGTAGCCGGCCAGTTCGCGAAGCGTGGGCTTCAGGAAGTCGCGCAGGCCGCCGCCCGAAGCCCAGCCGGCAAACCGCTCGAGGTCACGGGCGTAGGCCAGGACGGTGTTGGCCGCCATTCCGCGCTCGGCCGTGAGGTACTGCGTAAACGCCCGGACGTCGTCGAACAGCTCGATCATGAAGACAATGATCGACCGTCGCGGGCCCGGCAAATCAGTCGACGACCATGTTCAGCCGCCGGCCGAGATCGGTCAGCGCGGCTTTGGCGAGTACGGGCAGGTCGACCCACTCGCCGTGGCGCAGGTCGTGCCAGTCGTTCTGCGCCTGCCAAAGGTCCGGTTTGAGGCGGAGCGTGCCGACGAGTTCGACCAGGCGCACTGTGCGGGTGATCCGCGTCACGTCGGTCGGGTGGGCCCGCACGTCGGCCATCTGCCGGGCGACCGCCTGGGCCGCCGTGTAGTTCAGCTCTTGGTATTCGAGTGGCACGTCGCTCAGGGCCGCCCGGCCGGCCAGGGAGCGGATCGCGTCCTGGTCGGGATCGGTTCGCTCGAGCGCGCGGCGGAGGTCCTGATTGACGATGAACGCCTCGGCCATGCGGTAGGCGGGCGTCACGCGGGTGTTCAATTGGTGCAGCAGGAGCATCGTCGCTTCGTGCTCGTTCACCACCTTGCGGAACTGCTCTTCGATCTTCCCGGCCGCGGGCGCGAGGATCTGCCGGAGCAGGCGGTCGCGCTCGTCGTGGAAGACCGCCTTGAGAGAGTAGTTCCGCGCGGCGAATTCGTCGTCGAGGATCTTAAGCACGGTACTGAAGTCCTGAGACGAGAACGCGACTTCGAGCCGCCAGTCGCGCTGGGCGTCGTCGTCGGCATCGCCCGCCGGACGGACTCCTCCGCGAAGGTCCAACTCACCCAGATGGATCGCGGCAATAGTGAACTCGGCCGACTCTTCCGTGACGCGATCGCGGACGAGCACCCGCCCGCACACCATTCGGGTCGGCCGGCCCTCCGCCTGGAAGTGGCGCAGTTTGCCGACGTCGACCTCGTAAGAGTAGGTCAGCGTTTTCTCGAGATCGGGCCCGAACAGGGCGGCGACGGCCGTGTGCCCGGCCACGCGGTCGAGGCCGATTCGCAGGGGTCGGACGGCGGTGTCGTAGATTTTCCGCCCGTCGCCGCTGGCGGGGATGTTACTCTTCGCCGCGGCCAGGTCCTCCCGTAATGCGTCTTCGACGCCCGCGACCCCGAGTTGCTCCGCGAGGTGAGCGGCCCGCCCGGCATACGCCATCACTTGCGTCGGCTCCAGCCGATTCAACTCGTCGAAGAACCAGCCGCAACTCGTGTACATGAGCAGGCACTGGTGCTGCAACTCGAGCCAGCGCAGCGCGGCCACGCGATCCGATGCCTGCAGCGTCCGCCCCGCGTGCTCGGCCAGGAAGGCCGAGACCGCTTCCGGCCGGCGGTCGAGGATCAGCGCGATGTACCCGTCGCGGGCGGCCCACGGGTCCGCGAAGAACTGGCCCGCGCCGGCTTCGAACTCGGGGGCCAGCCGGTCGCGGAGGTTGTCGAAGGCGGTCCGTAGCGGCCCGCGCCACGACTGGTGCCAGCCCGGCTCGCCGCCCGTCGAGCAGCCGCAATCGGAGTTCCACCGGCCCACGCCGTGCGTGCAACTCCACGCGCTGGGCTCGATGATCTCGACGGTATCGACCGGCGGGTTCTTCTCGAGGTACTCGGCGAAGATGGTCAGCTCGGCCTCGCCCGACGTGCGGATCGCGTCAAGCGCGTAAGCGAGGGCCATGTCGCCGAATGCAACGTGATGCCCGTAGGTCTCACCGTCGGTGGACGCGGCGACGAGTTGCCGGCCGGCGCGGTCGAGATGCGGGCGGAACGCGCCGAGAAGCCTGCGGGCCAGCTTGTCTCCGGATTGCAGCAGCCGCTCGAAGGCGATCGCTTGCGAGATTGCTCCGTCGTAGAAGAAGACGGCGATCGATTTGCCGCCGGGCAGGTGGCATTGGTACGGCTTCGTCGGGTCGATCTTCCCGCCGCGCACGTCGATCCAGACGTCGGACGCGCCGGGCTTCACTCGTGCGGCCTGGTGCGGCGAGAGCACGGTGAACTTGATGCCGGCGTCGGCCAGCGCGAGAAGCGATTTGTTGTCCGCGGCCGTCTCCGCGAGCCACATCCCTTCGGGCGCTCGGCCGAACCGGTGCTTGAAGTCGGCGATGCCCCAGACTACCTGCGTCCGCTTGTCGCGCTCGTTGGCCAGCGGCATGATGATGTGGTTGTACACCTGGGCCATGGCCGGGCCGTGGCCGCCGAACCGGGCGATCCCCCGGCGGTCGGCTTCGAGGATGCGCGAGTAGGTCGTGGGGTCGTGCCGCTCGAGCCAGCCGAGCAGCGTCGGGCCGACGTTGAAACTGATCGAGTCGTAGTTGTTGACGAGGCGGGCGATGCGCCCGGCCGAGTCGAGGATCCGGCAGCGGGCGTTGGGCGCGTAGCACTCCGCGGTGATCCGCGCGTTCCAGTCGTGAAACGGAGCCGCGCTCGGCTGCGACTCCACCGCACCGAGCCACGGGTTCTCGCGGGGCGGCTGGTAGAAGTGCCCGTGGACGCAGACGAATCGGCTGTTCATCCGGCAACGCTCCGCAGTTTCCCTTATCGTAGAATGTCGCGATGAAATACGTGATCGTGATTCCGGACGGTTGTGCCGACGACCCGTGCCCGGCCTTGGGCGGGAAGACGCCGTTGCAGGCGGCCCGACTGCCGAACATCGATCGCCTGGCCACGCTCGGCGTCTGCGGATTGACCAACAACGTGCCGCACCCGCTCACGCCGGCCAGTGATGTCGCCACGCTCTCGCTTTTCGGTTACGACCCGCTCGAGGTCTACACCGGCCGCGCGCCGCTGGAGGCGGCCGCCCTGGGGGTCGCACTCGGCCCGGCCGATTGGGCCATCCGCTGCAATTTCGTGCACGTCCCCGACGGCCACATGCGCGACTTCACCTCCGGGCATATCTCCAGCGAGGAGGGCGGGCAGCTCGTCGAAGCGCTCCGCGAAATTCTGCCGGCCGGCTTCGACCTGACGCCGGGCGTCGGCTATCGGAATCTGCTGGCCTACCGCGGCGAGACCGGGCCGATCTTCGCCGACGACGTGACTACGCAACCGCCGCACGATATTCCGGATCAGCCCGTGGACAGGTATCTTCCGCGCGGCACCGGCAGCGACGTCCTCCGCGACATCATGGCGCGAAGTCGCACAGTACTTGCCGACCATCCGGTGAACGTGGCCCGGCGGGCGGCCGGGAAGAAGGACGCGACACAGGTCTGGCTCTGGGGTCAGGGCCGGGCGCCGACGCTGGAGCAGTTCGACCGCAAGTACGGCCCCCGCGGCGCGATTACGACGGGCGTCGACCTCGTCCGCGGCGTCGGCGCGCTTTTGGGCTGGGACCGGCTCGAAGCCCCGGGAATCACCGACTACATCGACACCGACTACGCGGCCCAGGCCCGCCTCGCAATCGATCACCTCGACCGGTACGATCTGATTTGCGTCCACGTCGAAGCGCCGGACGAGGCGTCGCATGCGGGGCTGGTTGAGGAGAAGGTGAAGTCGCTGGAGCAGATCGACGCGCACATCGTCGGGCCGATTTTGGATGCGCTGCCAAAGTTCGGCGACTGGCGGATGCTGGTCAGCCCGGATCACCGGACGCCGCTGACGACCCGGGCCCACAGTTACGGCGCGGTGCCGTACGCGGCGGGGGGCGCGGGCATCGCGTCCGGCGGGCCGGTGCAGTACGATGAAGAACACGCCCAGCGCGGCCCCGCCTTCGACCCCGGCTGGCAACTGATGCCGTGGCTTTTGAACAAGTAGCCACAGAGAACTCAGAGAAGAAGCCCGGAGAGTGACGACTGATTGGCCTGTGTATCATCCGGCGAGAACTTTGGATAATTGTCAACCAAGGCGGTCGCAGGTGTAGCTCAAACGGTAAATGAAAGGCCTGATAATGTACTCCCGTCGACGCTCAAAGCTGCAATTGACTTTCCTACTCGGTGCTCTCTGTGTTCTCTGTGGCATGTCTTTGTCCGCCCGGGCCCAGGACAAGAAGCCGGTGCTGCGCTGGCTCGGGCAGTCGTTCTTCGTTTTGGAGACCTCGAAGGGCACCAAGATCGCCTTTGATCCCCATGCCATCGAGGCGTTCGGCCGACCGGTCGCGCGGGCGGACCTCGTGCTCATCAGCCACCCTCATCCCGACCACACCCGGCTCGAATCGATCGAGAACCGCGCGACCGCGAAGGTGCTGGAAGGCGTGAAGATGGCGGGCGAGGGCGGGCGCAGCTCCCGGTCCGTCTGGAACCCCGTCGACGAAACCTTCCGCGACGTGAAGGTCCGCAACGTCGGTGTCTTCCACGACTCGTCGCAGGGCGCATTGCGGGGTCGGAACTCCGTGTTCATCGTCGAGTTCGATGGCCTGACTCTGGCCCACCTCGGCGACCTCGGCCATCAACTCAGCGAGGAACAACTGCGGCAGATCGGCCCGGTGGATGTGCTGCTCGTCCCCGTCGGCGGGGTCTACACGCTGAACGGCGACCAGGCGAAACGAGTCGTCGCGGCGATAAAGCCCCGGCGGTACATCCTGCCGATGCACTACGGCAACAAGATTTTCGACGACGTGCTCCCGGCCGACGAGTTCCTCGAAGGCCAAACCAACGTCAAACGCATGCCCTCCACCAACGAACTCCCACTCGACGCCAGTTTACCCGCAAAAGACCCCGTGATCGTAGTACTGGGTCCGAAGAAGGAGTAACTGTTGTCGCGGGTTCAAGGGTTTCAGGTGCCAGGTGCCGGGTGTCAGGCCGATACACCTGACCGTGGTTCGCAAAGCCCGCTTTTCATTCTGCATTCTAAATTCTGCATTCTGCAATTCTCCCTGACACCTGACACCTGACACCTGACACCTGACACCTACTTCAGCGATTCGAGCAAAGTCTTCGCCTCGGCGGCGGCCTTCGTGGTGGGGTAGTTTTTCAGGATGTCTTCGAGGCGTTCGCGGGCCTTGTCCTTCTTGCCCGCGCTGATGAACTCCTTGGCGAACGAGAGCTTCCCGGCCGCCGCGTTTTCCTGCTTCGCGGCGTCAGCCTTGGCGTCCGGTTCGCCGGCCGGCGCGGAGGACTTCGGCGACTCGACGGCCGAGGCGATTGCCGTTGGCGGGGCGTTCAGGAGTCGGGCGTACTTGTTGGCTTTCAGGAAGTCTTTGACCTCGCTCAGGTCGACGGCGAGGCTGATGCCGCGGACGTTCTCGCCGAGCGCGTGCCCCTGCGTCACGCCGACGAGGTCGCCGGCATCGTTGAGCACCGGACCGCCGCTCTGGCCCTGATTGACCGGGGCGGTGTGCTCGATCATGCGAGCGTTGAGTTCGAATGGTTTGTCGGAGCCCTTTGGCATGGCCCGGAGCTGGGCGACGTTGCGGACGTCGCCTTTGCAGTAGTCGAAGAGGCCCGCGCTCGCGCCGGAGTTGCCGATGCAGTGGACGGCATCCGAGGGGCCGACCCCGTCTTTGGAGATGCGGACGGCGGGGGTGTCCTTGGGAATCGATGCGACCTGGACGAGGGCGAGGTCGCGCTTCTTCTCGACGGCGATGACCTTGCCCTTGGGGGCCTTGCCGGAGTTGATGAGGTTGACGTATTCCTGCCGCTCGTTGTGCGGGTTGCCGGCCTTGTCGAGGATCGGGAAGAGGATGTAGACGTCGGGGTCGTCGCCGACGACGTGATAGTTGGTGATGACGAGGCGGTCTTTCACGTCGATGAGGGTGCCGGACCCGGTGCGGGCCTTGCCGCCGCCGAGCGGGCTGAACACCCAGACGCAGGACTTGATGGTGCGCTTGTAGATGTTGCCGGTGCTCGCGGCCGGCTTGGGCTGGGCGAGCGTCAGGCCGATGAAGGCGATCAGCGTGAGGGTGGCGGACGCGAAGCGGCGCATGGCGGCGGTTCCCCGGTGGTGTCCTCATCGTAACGGGCGTACATCGGCAGGTCAAAGACAAACCCGATTCGGGACCCGGAGCGGACCATTTCCCGATCGGCCGTAGCCGATTCACCCCCCCGGTCGCACAATTACCAGACTTCGCCCGTCGCCGCGGCCTCGCCCAATTGGACTTCCCGAAACTTCCCCCCGGCGATACATTCTGCCCATATTCCGGGCCGACTGCACTCAGGAGAGAAACACGTGCCCTCCGTTGAAGAACGCGTGACCGAGATTGTCTGTGAGAACCTGGGCGTCAACAAGGACCAGGTGAAGCGGGAAACCCGCTTTATCGAAGACATCGGCGCGGACTCGCTGGACATCGTGGAATTGATCATGGAACTCGAAGAAGAGTTCGAGATCAACATCCCCGACGACCAGGCCGAGAAGATCAAAACCGTCGGCGAAGCGATTAATTACATCGAGGCGGAGATCAAGAAGAAATGAACCGCCGGCGGGTGGTCATCACCGGCCTCGGGGCGGTGACACCGATCGGTAATGACGTCGCGACCTACTGGCAGAATCTGCTGGCGGGCGTCAGCGGCGTTGCGCCCATTACCCAGTTCGACACCACCAACTTCAAGGTGCATTTCGCCGGCGAGGTCAAGGACTTCCACCCGGAGACGACCGTCGGCGTGAAAGAAGCCCGGCGGATGGACCGGTTCACCCAGTTCGCCGTCATCGCCGCCCACGAAGCCGTCACCGATGCCGGGATCGACTTCGCGAAGATGGACCCGTTCCGGGCCGGCGTCATCATCGGCTCGGGCATCGGCGGGCTCAACGAATTCGAAGACGGTCACAACGACCTCCGCGACAAGGGCCCCGGCCGGATCAGCCCGTTCGTGATCCCCAAGATGATCGCCAACGCGGCCACGGGCAACGTCTCGATCCGCTACGGCCTCATGGGCGCGAACTCGGCCGTCTCGACGGCCTGCGCCTCGGCCCACAATGCCACCGTCGACGCTTTGCGGGCCATCCAGTTCGGCTATGCCGACGTGATGATCACCGGCGGCGCGGAAGCCGCGATCACGCCCATGGGCCTCGGCGGCTTCGCGTCGGCGAAGGCGCTATCGAGCCGGAACGACGCGCCCGCGAAGGCCAGCCGGCCGTTCGACAAGGACCGCGACGGTTTCGTCCTCGGCGAAGGGGCGGGCCTGTACATCCTCGAAGAACTCGAACACGCCAAAAAGCGCGGCGCGAAGATCTACGCCGAGGTGCTCGCCGCGGGCAGCACGGCCGACGCCTACCACATCACCGCGCCGCACCCCGAGGGCCTCGGGGCGTGCAAGGCGATGGAATTCGCAATGGCCGACGCCGGGCTGAATGCCGACCAGGTGCAGTACGTCAACGCGCACGGCACCAGCACCGAGCTCGGCGACGCGGCCGAGACCGCGGCCATCAAGAAGAGCTTCGGCGACCACGCCCGCAAGCTGATGGTGACCAGCACCAAGAGCATGATCGGCCACCTGCTCGGCGCGAGCGGCGGGGCCGCCCTGATCGCCTGCTGCCTGAGCATCAAGCACGGCGTCGTGCATCCCACCATCAATTACGACACGCCCGACCCGTCCTGCGACCTCGACTACGTGCCCAACCAGGCCCGCGAGGCCCGCGTCTCCGCGGTCGTGTCCAACAGCTTCGGCTTCGGCGGGCACAACTGCTGCCTGGCCGTCGGCGCGTTCAAGTAAGCACGGGAATCAATTCGCATGGCCGCGAAGAAAATCGCCTGGCTCTACCACCGCAAGAACTGCACCGGCTGCGAGCGGGCCCACGCCTGGTTCAAGAAGAACAAGGTGGAAGTGGCCGGCCCCGCCATCGACGCCCGGCAGGTCCGCTTCGGGGCCGACGAGGCCGTCGCGCTGGCCAAAGGCAAGGCGACCACGGTCGTCTCCGGCCGGGGGGCCAAGGTCACGGTCGTAAATCTGAAGAAAGACCCGCCGGCCGACGAAGACCTCGCGAAATTGCTACTCGGCCCCTCGGGCAATCTCAAAGCCCCGACCGTTCTGGTCGGCAAGACACTGATCGTCGGCTGCAACGAAGCGGCGTACGAAGAGTATCTGGCGTAGTCGCTGCAGGACGAAGAAAAATACTTCATCACGAAAACACGAAAGTTCGAAATCACGAAAAGGATCTTTGTTGAACTCCGCCCGGCTCCATTTCGTGTTTTCGCGGTTTCGTGCTTTCGTGATTCGTTTTTGTTGAATGCTGCTCTAATTCGTGCTATCGAGGTTGATCTACCGGTCGCGTCGCCTATTCTCTGCTTCTATTCAACATTTCCAACTGATGCCTCGCTTCGTGGAAGCCGGGGGACTGGCTGACGGCAAGCTCCAGTGAGCGGGCGGCCCGGTCCGGCTCGCCCATCCCGAGGAACGCCATGCCCAGGTTGAAGTGCGCCTGGGGAAAGAAGAACAGTAGGCCCACGGCCCGCAGCGCGTGCTCGGCGGCGGGTTCGTACCGGCAGAGCCGGAGGAGGGCCTGCGCCAGGCCGTTGTGGGCCAGCGGATCGTCGCCGTCGAGGGCGAGCGATTTCTCGAACGCCTCGGCCGACTCGTGCCAGTTCTTCCGCGCCGCGCACATGTTGCCGATCATGGTGTAGATCGCCGCGGCGGGCGGGTACTTCCGCTCGCAATCGGCCAGCCGAGCCAGCGCGAGATCCGCTTTGCCCTCGTGAAACAGCGCGGCCGCCGCCAGCAGATCCGTCTCCGGCGACTGCCAGCCGCGGGCCTCCAGCTTCTCGATGATCGCCCGGCTCTGCGGGTGCTGGCCCAGGTTGGCGTGCGACTTCGCCAGCGCCAGCGCGTAGCGCGGCTGGTCCGGGAACTCCTCGTGGAGCCCTTCGAGCAGGCTGACGGCCTTCCGCTCACGGCCGTGACTGGAATGCACCACGGCCAGGTTGAACTTCGACTCGGCTACGGCAATGACGACGGCCTGCCTCGCCTCGGCCGACGCGGCCGGGAGGTAGCCGAGGGCGATCAACTGCTCGATCGCCGCCTGCGATTTTGCCGCGGGCTGCAACAACTCGGACGGGTGCGTACCGGCCTCGCCCGGAACGCCGTCCCAGCTCGGGATCGTCGCCAGGTGTCCGGGCGGGTTCTCGAATGCCTGGAGCAGCGGCCGGCCGTCCATGTCGAGGCCGACGGGCAGGCCGAAGAGCGTCAGCACCGTTGGCGTGATATCGAGCAAGTTGGCACCGTACACCCGCTCGTCCTGCCGGACGCCCGGCCCGCGCATCGCGAAGATGCCGTACTGGCGGTGCCAGAGCGCGGCCTGGGCCTCTTCCGTCTCTGCCGACTGCGTGGGCCGGAGGTGGTCGCAATGAAACCCGTGATCGGACACGAGAATTACCGTGGTATCCGGCCCGGCGAGGTCGAGCAGCCGGCCCAGCATCGCGTCGTGAAACAGATACAGCTCGCGCATGACGTGCTGGTACGTCGCGAAGTCCCCGTCGCTCACGCCGGGCATCTGCGGCGGGTGGTACGGCATGAACTGGTGTCCCGCGACATCCAGGCCGTCGTAATACACCGCCAGGAAGTCCCAGGGTTCGGCCTCCATGATGCCGGTGGCCACGCTGTGGACGGACACGGTGCGGGCCAGCGCGGCGGCGAGTTGCGCCGGCCGACGGTCGGTCGTGAGGTCGATGCGGTCGATGTCCGGGATGAACCGCGCGATATCGGCCCGGCCAAGCTCGGCCGGGTGCATGCGGAATTGCGCGACGATCGGGAGAAGTGACTCGGGATGAACGCTCCCGGGCACGACTTCCCAGGGGCGATTCGGGTCGGCCGGCGGGCCCTCGAAGAAGCGGTTGGAGATACATGTGCCGCGGATCGGCTCGGCCGGGTGGCTGGCATACCAGTTGACGACTGCACTCGTGATCTGGCTCTGCGACAGGATGTTCCAGATCGCCTTCGTGGTCCGCGATGTGCTGGACGACAGGCGGACCCCCGAACCGTCGGGGATCGGCTCGACGAAGCCGGCGATGCCGTGCTTGTCGGCCGTCTTGCCGGTCGCGATGGAGGTCCAGAGGATCGGCGAGAGGCAGGGCCGGAGCGTGGCAATGTTGCCGATCACCCCCTCGTCGACGAGGCGGGACAGGTTCGGCATCCGCCCGGCATCGAGGAGCGGATTGATGAACTTCCAGTCGGCCGCGTCCCAGCCGATCAGGAGGACTTTCGCGGCACGCCGATCGTCGGCCAAGTGCGACTCCAAAAAAAGACACGGTTCATGCCGTGATAGCATGAACCGTGTCGGGTGTGTAGCAGGAGCGAGTCGAAATCAGGCCTTGGCGGCCTGACGGCGACGGCGGTAGGCGACGAGGCCGGCCGCACCGACTGACAGCAGCGCCATCGACGACGGCTCCGGCACGGGGGTCACGGTGATACCGGCCCCCGAGTCTTCGTACGCCCAACCGACGATCGATCGAGCGGGATCGGTGAAGGTCGCGCCGAGGGCGACTTGGACCCAGCCGTAGTTGATCTGCGACGTGCCTTCGTTCAAGAACCGGAATCCGACGAAGTTGTTCGAACTGTTCAGGTTGAACGCGGTAGCGCCCGTAGCTTCCGAACCGGCGGTCCCGCTACCGAATGTCGACGATACATCGATCAGTGAACCGATCGCAAGGTTGTCGACCAGCGTCGCAGACGACCCCAGGTTGGTGATGAAGCCGTGATTCGTCGTGTTTGGTTGGAACCACTGAAGAGTGGTCGCGCTGTAGGGGTTGATGTCCCAGCCCGCAGTCCCCGACCCCGCCGTTCCCGTTAGGCCGGTGATGACGTTTAGATACACGCCATCGAGGTTAACCGGGATCGGGATGACAGTATTGGAGTACACGATGCCGGCCTGTGCGGTCGGCGTAATGCCGAGCACCCCGGCACCGGCCGCGACTGCGACGGCAGTGGCCGTGCGACCGAGCAGGCGGTCGGCCTGGCTCAGGAGGCGAGTCTTGTTCACTGAAACCATCTGGGACTCTCCGGGGTGAAGCTGTGTTGCATGGCGGACAGGGACCCGCCGATGGTAACACCGAGGTTAGGTTTCTGGGAAGTTCTTTGCACAGATTACCCCGACGGAAAAGTCAGGTCAAGCAATCATCCGCGAATTTTCCGAACGAAGTGGACGAACCATCGGCTACCGATCAGACAGAGTGCCTGGCGTTGGGGTCAGGTCTTTGAGCTTTCGTCTGTTTCAACAAGTTCGCCGAAATGAAACCAGCCAGGGATCTCGGCCAAGTATCGGCCTTAAAGCTATTTATTGCATAATCTTGTGACACAACCGATGCCTTGTAGTCATGGCCAAAGGGCAAAAGCAGCCACCCGCATTGGGGATCGTAGTCTGAAACGAAGCTCGCACCCGGAACAGGTGGGGTTATGCGGGCTGGGTTGAATGTGATTTTCATGTTGCCGGTGAATTACCTGCCGGATCCGGCTCTCCGTACTCCGAATCCTCGTCAGCATGCCGGGCCATGGACCTTTGATTGCCCCTGACATGGGACCCGCGGCCCAAAGTAAAAGATGCATGCTGGTCTTTGCACTCCGTTCCGGAGCGACAGCTTCGGCGGGTTGTTTCATGCGGCCTTCGCGCTAAAACGATGGCATGAAGCCGAAGTACACCCTCGACAATCCGGAGACGCGAGTCTACGTCGGCGACTGTCGGGAGGTCCTGGCCGGGCTGCCGGCAAAGTCGGTCGACCTCGTCTTTGCGGATCCGCCTTTCAACTGGAACGTCGACTACGGCGCGTGGGACGACGCCCGGCCCCGGCAGGATTACATCGACTTCACCCACGAATGGCTCGACGGCTGCATCCGCGTGCTCACCGACACCGGGTCGCTCTGGGTCAACATCCCCGACGACACGGCCGCCGAGATCGTCATACACTTGAAGTCGCGCAAGCTGCACATGGTCAACTGGTGTATCTGGCACTTCCGCTTCGGGCAGAACCGCACCGGCAACTTCATCGTCTCCAAGGTCCACACGCTCTACTTCGCCAAGGACAAGGAGAAGCGCACCTGGAATCCCGACACCGTCCTTGAACCCAGTGACCGGGCCGCGATCTACGGCGACAAGCGGACGTTTGAGAAGGACGAGTATGCCGGGGTGCGCGTGCCGTTTGACGTCTGGTACGGCCAGAATTGGGGTCGGGTTCAGGGCAACAACAAGGAGCGGCGCGAGAATCACCAGAACCAGTTGCCCGAGGTTTATCTCGAGCGCGTCATCCGCTGCTCGTCGAACGAGGGCGATCTGGTACTCGATCCGTTTCTGGGCAGCGGCACCACTTGCACGGTGGCCCGGGCACTCAACCGGCGGTCGATCGGCATCGAGTTCAATCCGAAGAATGCGAAGTCGGCCTTCGAGCGCATCAAGGCCGGGGCGGTCCGGATCGGCGAACCCGCGACTACCAACACGTTCTTTGCCGAACGTATTCCCAAAGCGCGGCGGAAGGCCGATTCGTAAGCTATTCTGAAGTCGACCCCGTCCGACACTCATTCCCGTGCCCCCCGGCCCGCGACGAAAGGGATCGAACGTGGCACACCTCCGCCGGCAGCGTCGCCGAATCAACCTCGAACGCCTTGAAGACCGCTGGGCTCCCGCGGTCCTGTCCGTCGACCCGACGGGCAACCTGCATGCGATCGACCCGCGCATTTACGGCGTGGCCTTTGCCAGCACGTCGCAACTCGGCGACCTCGCCGCGCCGACCAACCGGTACGGCGGCAACACCACCTCGACGTACAACTGGCAACTCAATGCCGACAACCGCGGCAGCGACTGGTACTTCCAATCACTGCCCTACGGCAGCGCGACACCGGGGGCGGAAGTCGACAGCTTCATTCAGAGCACGAAATCCGGCGCGGCCGACCCACTGATCACCATTCCGACGATGGGCTGGGTCGCGACGCTGGGGCCGAACCGCGGCCGGCTGTCCTCGTACTCCATCTCCAAGTATGGCGGCCAGACCGGCAACGACTGGCAGTGGTTCCCCGACGCGGGCAACGGCATCCAGGCCGGCACCAACACGCCCATCACCTGGAACACGCCCAGCGACGCGCTCGTGTCCGTGAACGAGCAGTTTCAGGCCGCGTGGGTGAATCACCTGCGGTCGACCTGGGGCACGGCCGCGGCGGGCGGCGTGAAGACGTTCATCCTCGATAACGAGCCGAGCATCTGGCACGAGACCCACCGCTCGGCCAACCCCGTCGGCGCGTCGATGAGCCAGATCCGCGACAAGCTGCGCGACTACTCTGCCGCCATCAAGGCCGTCGAACCCGGTGCGTACGTCATGGGTCCCGAGGAGTTCGGCTGGAGCGGCTACTTCCTGAGCGGCAAGGACATCCAATACGGCAACCAGACCGGCAACTGGGGCAGCCTGCCCGACAAGACCGCCAACGGCGGGGCCGACTATCTGCCGTGGGTACTGCAGCAACTCAAGGCCAGCGACCTCGCGACCGGCCGGCGGACGCTCGACGCCTTCACCGTCCACTACTACCCGCAGGGCGGCGAGTTCGGCAACGACGTGTCGCAGTCGATGCAACTCCTACGCAACCGCTCGACCCGCGCGCTGTGGGACCCGGCGTATGTGAACGAAAGCTGGATCGGCTCGGCCGGCCCGGAGGGCGGCATCGTCCGGCTCATACCCCGGCTCCGGCAATGGGCCGACAGCTATTACCTCCCCGGCACCGACGTCGGCATCACGGAATACAACTGGGGCGCGGAAGGGCACATGAACGGGGCCACGGCCCAGGCCGACATCTACGGCATCTTCGGCCGGGAAGACCTGGACCTTGCTAACCGCTGGACCACGCCGGCGACCAACTCGCCGACCTACCTCGCCATGAAGATGTTCCGCAACTACGACGGCGCGGGCCACGGCTTCGGCGATGTCGGCGGGCAGGCAATCGTCGAGAACACCGATCAGGTGTCGGCGTTTGTGTCCCGCCGGTCGAGCGACGGCGCTCTGACGGTTATGGTCATCAACAAGAACCTGTACAACTCCGGCAACCCGAGCGCGACCACGCCGGTCACGCTCAATCTCAATCATTTCACCGCAACCGGCACCGCGCAGCATTGGCAGCTCGCGGCCGTGAACGCCAACAACCAGACCGTCGCGTCGATCACCCAGCAGGCGAACGTCGCGATCACCGGGAATTCGCTCACGTTCAACGCCAAGATGCAGAGCGTGAACCTGTTCGTGATCGCCCCGGCCGTGCAACCTGCGCCGACCGCGGCCGTCACGATTGACACCGGTGCGGCCCAGCGGTCGCGCGTCGGCAGCGTGACGCTGACCTTCAGCGAGCGGGTGACTCTCGGCCGGGATGCAATTCGGGTCACGCGCACGGGACCGGGCGGATTGACCGGTTCGGTGCCGGTGACGATCGATACCTCGGCCAGCACGGCAACGCAGACGATCGCCCGGCTGACATTCGGCGGCGGGTTCGTGTCGGGCGGTTCGCTGATCGACGGCCGGTATTCGTTGAACGTGGATGGTCGACTGGTGCTCGACACGGAAGGCCGGGCGATGGCCGGCGATCTGGTCAGCGGCTTTCACCGACTGTTCGGCGATGCCGACGGCAATGCGACCGTCGACAACGGCGACTTCCTCGCCTTCCGCCTCGCGTTCCTCAGTACGCAGACGGCTTTCGATGCAGATGGCGACGGGCAGGTGACCACGTCCGACTTCCTGGCGTTCCGCCTGCGGTTCCTCGTCACCATCTGATCCGCGGAGGGGGTGACGTGCCCGAGTACCCCGACATCGAAGTGTACATCGACTGCCTGAAGCCGCGCGTGCTCGGGCAGACGCTCGAGCGCGTCCGGCTGTTCAACCCGTTCCTGTTGCGGACGTATGACCCGCCCGTCGAAGCGATTCACGGCAAGCCGGTACTAGCACTTTCGCGGCTCGGCAAGCGGATCGTGTTCCACTTCGACGACGAGTTGTACGCGGTGCTGCACCTGATGATCGCCGGTCGGCTGCACTGGAAGCCGGCGGGGGCCCGACCGCCGGGCAAGATCGGACTGGCCGCGTTCGACTTCCCGACCGGATCGCTCACGCTCACCGAGGCGGGCAGCAAACGCCGGGCGAGCCTATACATCGTGCGCGGCCGATCCGCGCTCGCGGCCCACGACCCCGGCGGGCTGGAAGTGATCGGCGCGACGCCGGAGCAGTTCGCGGCCGTGCTCGTCCGCGAGAATCGGACGCTCAAGCGCGCGCTGACCGACCCGCGCATCCTCAGCGGCATCGGCAACTCGTACTCCGACGAGATCCTGCTCCGGGCCGGCCTGTCGCCATTGGTGCTGACCCGGCAACTGCCCCCCGACCGCGTCGAGCAATTGCGGCGGGTCATCATCGACACGCTGACGGAATGGCGCGACAGGTTGCGGGCCGAGGCGGGCGACGGGTTCCCGGAGAAGGTAACGGCATTCCGGCCCGGCATGGCGGTCCACGGGCGGTTCGGCCAGCCGTGCCCGCAATGCGGCACCCCCGTGCAGCGGATCCGGTATGCCGACAACGAGACGAACTACTGCCCGCGCTGCCAGACGGGCGGCAGAGTGCTGGCCGATCGCTCGCTCTCGCGGCTGCTCAAGGACGACTGGCCCCGGACACTGGAAGAGTTGGAGGAATTCAGGAAGTAGTTGCAGAGGGACAAAGAAGGGCAGTCGCCGAGATCGCCGAGGAAGCTGAGAATGCCAAAGACGAGCCACAGAGATCACAGAGGAGGAAGAGCAACCGGAAAAGAGTTACTGAGGAGTCGAGAAGAAACGGAAACTAAAGTCAGGGCATCGCGGGAAGACAAGTAACTGGTTCTGGCTTCTTGAATCTCATCTGCCTCTGTGCCCTCTGTGGCTTGCTGTCCCTTCTCAAGTCTCTCGACGCACTCGGCGGCTACTCTTCTCGTCAGTCCGCGGGGTAGGGCAACGGCTCGTTCTGAATCGACGCCAGGGCGTTCTCGGCGGCGCGTTGTTGGGCGTCCTTCTTGGTAGCGCCCCAGGCGGCGGGGTAAGTGTAGCCGTTGATCTCGGCGGCGACCTTGAAGCACTTGTTGTGGTCCGGGCCCTGCTCGTCGAGTACGCGGTAGCGCGGGCAATCGCCGAACTCCTTCTGCGCGATCTGCTGCAATTGCGATTTGTGGTTGCCGTGCTCGCCGGCGACGACGACCTCGATGGCCGGCTGCAGTAGCGGAATCAGGATCGGCTTCACCGCGTCCATGCCACCGTCGAGATAGACCGCCCCGACGAGCGACTCGAACGCGTCGGCGAGCAGGCTGGCCGGACCTTCGGGGCCGCCGCGCATCCCTTTGCCGAACTGAAGAAACTCGTGGAGCCGGATCTTCCGGCCCATCTGCACGCAGGTCCGCCGGCTGACGACGACGGACTTCACCTTCGTCATCTCGCCTTCCTGGAAATCCGGGTAGCGGAGATAGAGTTGCTCGCAGCAGATCAGGCCGAGCACGGCATCGCCGAGGAACTCGAGCCGCTCATTCGACGCGGCCCGCGTGTTCGCGACCGACGTGTGGGTCAATGCCGAACGGAGCAGTTCGATATCCTTGAATTGATATCCGATCACCTCCTGACACTGGACCAATGCGTCGGGAGATCGTCGGCTGGCCGACCGGCTCGCCACGGAGATTCACCTATAGACAGGACCACTGGGCTGGCAGGGAAAGGTTAACGACGGGCGGGCGCGCTGTCAACCGGCTGGGCCTGCCGTATCGTTCTCCGGAGAGCCAACGAGGACCAACGCAATGCGGTATTTCGCTTCGGCAGTCGTGGTGTTACTGAGCCTGTGCCCCGTCTCACCGGCCGCCCCGCGCAGCATCACGCCGGAGGACTTGTGGAAGGTCCGTAGACTCGGTGCGCCGAGCATCGCGCCGGACGGCTCGCGAGTTGTGTGCGATGTGACGACCTGGAACATGGAGAAGGACGAGCCGCGCTCCGAACTCTGGCTGTTCGCCTCCGACGGCTCCGGGCAGACCCCGTTGACCAACTCGGGCGGCCGCAACTCGAGCCCGCGCTGGTCGCCGGACGGCAAGCTGATCGCGTTCGCCAGCCAGCGGGCCGGGGACAGCGTCGCACAGATCTACGTCATCGACCCGGCCGGCGGCGAAGCCCGGCGAGTGTCCAAGCTCCCCTACGCCGCCGGCAGCCTGAAGTGGTCGCCGGACTCGAAGACGATCTACGCCGTCGCGTGGACCTGGCCCGGCTGCGCCACCGATGCCGAGCACAAGCGCCGCGAGCAGGAGCTGAAAGACAACAAAGCCAAGGGCGTGGTCATTACTGAAGCGGCCTACCGTTACTGGGACCGCTGGCTCTCCGACGGCAAGCGGCCGACGGTCGTCGCGGTCGACCTCGCGTCCGGCAACCATCGCAACGTCCTCGCGCACACGGGCAAGCATCTGCTGCCCACTGAACCCTCGGCCAACGACTTCGACATCAGCCCGGACAGCAAGGAACTCTGCTTCGCGGCCGACAGCGCCAACGACTACGGCGCGGATTACAACCTCGACCTGTACTCGCTCGATCTGACCACGCCGAACGCGGCGATCAAGCTGCTCACGGCCGACAACCCGGGCAGCGACGGTCAGCCGGCCTACAGCCCGGACGGCAAGCGGATCGCGTTCGTGCGTCAGACAGTGAAGTACTTCTATGCCGACCGGGCGCGGGTGATGGTGTACGATCGCGCGACCGGCCAGTCGACGGAGTTCTGCCCGCCGGGCCGGCCGCTTGATCGCTCGGCCGGCAATCTCCGCTGGCTGCCGATCGACGACGCCCAGGGCGGCGCGACGGTGCTCGCCGAGGTCGAAGATCGCGGGTACGTCCGGCTCGGGCTGTTCTCGGCGACCGATCCCGCCCGGCTGCTCCCGGGGCCTTCGGGAGACCGCTCGCCGGATGTCGCCAAGGCGAATGCGACTGTCGCGTTCCTGCGGTCGTCGTTCGACCGGCCGGGGCAGTTGTACGTCGGCGACCCGCGGGGCGCGAAGCGCCGCATCGACAAGTTCAACGACGATCTCACCAGTGAATGGAAGCTCGGCAAGGTCGAGGAGCAGAGCATCCCCGGTGCGGGCGACAAGCCGATCCAGACCTGGATCGTCTACCCGCCCGACTTCGACCCGACGAAGAAGTGGCCGATCGTGCAGATGGTTCACGGCGGCCCGCACAATGCAATCACCAATGAGTTCAGCTACCGCTGGAATCCGCACGTCTGGGCGGCCCGCGGCTGGGTCGTCGCCATCGTCAACTTCCACGGGTCGAGCGGCTTCGGCCAGGAGTTCACCGACAGCATCACGGGCGACCTCGGGACCAAGCCGTTCGACGACGTGATGAAAGTCACCGACTGGCTGCTGAAGAAGCCGTGGGCCGACGGCGACCGCCTGGCGGCCGCGGGCGGAAGCTACGGCGGGTACATGATGGCGTGGATGAACGGGCACACCGACCGCTTCAAGGCCATGGTCTGCCACGCCGGCGTGTACAACTGGCACAGCATGATGGCGTCGGACTCGGTCCGCGGCCGGGAGCGGTCGCTCGGCGCGCCGCCCTGGGGCGACCTGACCCGCGTCGACAAGCAGAACGCGCAACGGCTCGCGTCGAACTTCAAGACGCCGACGCTCGTGGTCCACGGCGAGAAGGACTACCGCGTGCCGGTAACGCAGGGCTTCGAGTATTACAACACGCTCCGGCAGAAGGGCGTGCCCACGCGCCTGCTGTACTACCCGGACGAAAACCACTGGGTACTCAAGGCGCACAACGCGCTGCTCTGGCACCGCGAGGTATTCGGCTGGATCGAGAAGTACTGCGGCGCGGGGCCGAAGTGAATCAGATGATCCCGAGTTCCCGGCCGACTTCCGTGAACGCCTTGGCCGCGCGGTCGATGTGTTCGCGGGTGTGGGCCGCGGAGACCTGGATGCGAATCCGCGCCTGGCCCTGCGGCACCACCGGGAAGCTGAAGCCGATCACGTAGATTCCGCGCTCGAGCAGAGCGTCGGCCATTTTCGCGGCCAGCGCGGCATCGCCGATCATCACCGGCAGGATCGGCGACTGGCCCGGCTTCACCTGGAAGCCGGCCCGTTCGAGGTCGCCACGGAGTTGCTTCGTGTTCTCCTGCAAGCGGGCCCGCAGGTCGCCGCTGCGGTGGATGAGGTCGATCGCGGTTTTCGAGGCGTAGGCCAGCGACGGCGTAAGCGCATTCGAGAAGAGGTACGGGCGGGACCGCTGGCGGAGGAAGTCGACGACCTCCTGCGGGCCGGTGGTAAATCCGCCGGCGGAGCCGCCGAGCGTCTTGCCGAGCGTGCTGGTGATGATGTCGATGCGGTCGAGGCAGCCGAGCGCCTCGGCCGCACCGCGACCCCCCGCGCCGAGGTGGCCGGTGCCGTGGCACTCGTCGATCATGACGGCCGCGCCGAACCGCTCCGCCAGGTCGCAGATGGCCGGCAGCGGGGCAAGGTCGCCGTCCATCGAGAACACGCTGTCGGTGGCGATGAGCTTGAGCCTGCAGCCCTCCGCCTCTTTCAGGCAGCGCTCCAGGTCCGCAAGGTCGGCGTGCTGGTAGCGGAAGCGCTTCGCCTTGCACAGGCGGATGCCGTCGATGATGCTGGCGTGATTGAGCGCGTCGGAGATGACGGCGTCCTGCTCGCCGAGGATCGTCTCGAAGAGCCCGCCGTTGGCGTCGAAGCAACTCGTGTACAGGATCGTGTCGTCTTTGCCGTGGAACTTCGCGATCTCGCCTTCGAGGTCGCGGTGCAGCGTCTGCGTGCCACAGATGAATCGGACGCTCGAGAGCCCGTAGCCGAACTTCTTCAGCCCCTCGTGGGCGGCGGCGACGACTTCGGGGTTGTTGGCCAGGCCGAGATAGTTGTTGGCGCAGAAGTTGATGACTTCCCGGCCGGCGACGCGAATCACCGCGCCTTGCGGCGTCTCGATCTGCCGCTCGCGCTTGTAGAGGCCTTGCGCCTGAAGGTCGGCCAATTGGGTCTTGAGAACGGCACGCAGCGCGGCATCCGACATGAGATCAACTCCGGGTTGGGACCGGAGGAGATTCTATTACTCGCGCGAGCCGCGGGTCGTGCGCGAGGCCTGCAGCGCGAGCGGGGCGGCGGAGCGGGGGCCGGCCGCGACGGTCCAGTCGGCGATCGGTGTATCGCCCTGCGGCCGGGCGCGGATCACGAGCAGCCTCTGCACGGGCCGCTCGCCGGATGTCCCGACGAAGGTGGTGTGGCCGATCGTCCGCATGCGGTCGTAGCGGGTACCGACGACGACGTACTCGGCCGGGGCCAAAGTGACAGTGAACGAGAGGTCGGGGAACTTCTCGGCCGGGCGGTTGCCGCCGAGCGCCCAGCCGTCGCCCTCGGCCGGTTGGACGAAGAGTGTCCGCCCGCCGTGCTGGACCTGCGGCGTGAACTGGAGCGTGACCCGGCCGTCGGGCGTGCGCTGCGGCGTGATCAGGAAACCGGGCTGAGCTGCGGTCAATGTCAGCGAGCGGGTTGCGTCGCCGACCTTGGTATCGAAATTGACTTCGTTTTGAGTGGAGCCGACCGTGAGGCTCTTGGCATTGCCCGACCGCATGGTGACTCGGCGCGGGTCCGGACACGAGCGGTCGCTGTGAAGCAGAGCCTGGAGTTTGCCGGGCGGCAGACCACCGACCACGCCGACCCGCAGGCCGTTGTCGTCGAGGGCGGCCTTGCGATCGAGGCCGATGGCGGTCTCGTCGAGGGCGGCCCACAGGTCGCGATCAATGTATCCGTCGGACGGTGGTTGCTCGATCTCGGCCACGTCGAAAACGACGACGTCCGGCCCCTGCGGCCCGCCGACGGCTCGCAACCGATCCATCATGGACCGGCTCGCGAGTTGAGGCGTCAGGCACCCCGCCAGGAAAAGCACGGGAATGAGTATTCCGAGCCGACCGACCATGTAGAACCGCCTCCTTGCGATTCAGACACGCCGCGGGCAATACCCGAATCGCTCGTGGCGAGCAAGCGGAAACCGGGGGTGGGGAATCGTTTCACCTTTATGTAGCGGCATTCGCCAGAATGCCGACAAACCCGCGATGGCTTTCACGTACCTAACACGCCGATGCGGAACGTTGTCGCGAGGCGTGACGCGACGGCCGTATTCTGGCGAATACGGCTACGACGAACGCCTTTCGTAGCGGCATTCGCCAGAATGCCGACAAACCCGCGCTGGCGTTCACCCACCTAACACGGGCGATGCGGAACGTTGTCGCGAGGCGTGACGCGACGGCCGTATTCTGGTGAATACGGCTACGTTGGTCATTGGGACTTCGCCTTCCGCGATCTGAGTAAGTTCGGGTATGCTCCGGTCCTATGCGCCTGGCGATTCTGCTTCCTGTTTACAACGACTGGCCGGCGGCCGACGCGCTGCTCGGGCAGCTCGATGATGCGCTGGCGGCGGCCGGGCTGTCGGCCGACGTGCTGTTTGTCGATGATGCTTCGCAGAATCCGCCGGGGCTCGACTTTGCGTCCGCACAGCGGCGGGCTGTTTCACGGGTTCGGTTGCTCGAATTGCGCCGGAACGTCGGGCATCAGCGGGCCATTGTGTTGGGACTGACCTACCTGCATCGCATGGGCGGTGCCGATGCCGTCGTGGTCATGGACTCCGACGGAGAGGACCGGGCCGACGACGTGCCCCGGCTGGTCGAGCGATTCCGCGAGGCGGGCGGCCGGCAGATCGTGTTCGCCGAGCGTCGCCGGCGGACCGAGTCGCTGACGTTCCGCGGGTTCTACTGGCTCTACCGCCAGATGCACCTCGCGCTGACGGGCCTGCGGGTGCGGGTGGGCAATTTCAGCATCCTGCCGATGACGGCGGTCGCGAGTCTGGTGGCCGTGCCGGAAACGTGGAATCACGTGTCGGCCGCGGTGTTCAAGAGCCGGCTGCCGTACGACACAATCCCGACGACGCGCGGCTACCGCATTGCCGGCCGGTCGAGCATGAACTTCGTCGCGCTCGTGGTCCATGGTCTCTCGGCGTTGTCAGTGTTCGGCGAGATCGTGGGAGTGCGGCTGATGGTGGCGGCGGTCGGCATGTTCCTTGCCGTGGCCGGTTTGGCCGCGGGTGCGGCGGCGTGGTCGTTCGGCACGAGTCAGCCGGTGCCGGGCTGGGCCATCATGGCCGGGGGTTTGGTGGCCGTGCTTCTCACGCAGCTTGTCATGGTTTCGTTCCTGGCCGCGCTGACGATTCTCTCGGCCCGCAATTCCCAGAGTTTCCTGCCGCTGCGCGACTGGCGGTACTTCGTCCGGCGTGCGCGGACGTTGCCGGCACGACCGCTACAGGCGGGCGTCCGCCGGGCCGCATAGTCGGCCCGGCCGGTCCAGGCCGCGTCGCAGTTCCGATCAACATTCCCTGTCTTGCGAATACAGCCGCCGCGACCGGTGCGTCGCGGTCCGATAATGTCGCGACTCGCGCACTGTTTCTCGATGCGATGGAACGGGCTGCCGATGGAGAACCGGACGCTCCCCCAACAAGCGTGCGGATGGCTCCCCCCCGACCTCCTCAGGAACAATGTCATGCGACGGTGGATATTCCGAATGATGTGTGCGGCGGTCCTGGGTGGGACTGTGCCCGCGGGCTACTCGGCCGACAACAAAGCGGTGGCCCCGCCGGTCGCGGGCGACCCGTACCGCGCGGCCACGCCGTACAACGCCACCGTGATGAACCGGACTGCGCCGAACCCGGCGAACAACATGCCGAACTTCACGCTGTCGTGTGACATCCCAAACATGAACACCGAGGGCTACGTCGTCCCGGCGTGCCTCTGGGGTTGTGGCGGCGGCGGGTGCGGCCACGGCTGCGGCTCGATCCTCGGCGGTTGCAACAGCGGTTGCGGCAACTCCTGCGACTCCGGTTGCGGCGGCGGACTGTTCAGCCGGTTCGGCGGATGCGGCACCACGTGTTCGTCGGGCTGCGGCTCTTCGTGCGGCTCGATCCTCAGCCGCCCGAGCTTCGGCGGCTGCGGGTCCTCCTGCAACTCCTGCGACAGCGGTTGCGGCAGCGGCGGGCTGTTTAGCCGGTTCAGCTTCGGCGGTTGCGGCAGCTCCTGCAATAGCCAGCCGTCTTGCAACACCTGCAACACCTGCGATTCAGGTTGCGGCAGCGGCGGGTTGTTCAGCCGGTTCAACTTCGGCTCGTCGTGCGGCAGCCACAACTCGTGCAACACGTGCGACAGCGGTTGCCGGAGTGGTGGTCTGTTCAGCCGGTTCGGCGGTTGCGGCGACTCGT
This sequence comes from Gemmataceae bacterium, assembly GCA_019694755.1. Taxonomy (GTDB): domain Bacteria; phylum Planctomycetota; class Planctomycetia; order Gemmatales; family Gemmataceae; genus JAIBBI01. Next base: position 36,545 of record JAIBBI010000005.1, on the reverse strand, counting down.
GCGGTCGCGACCGGTGGGCCCGCTGGAGCGTGGGATGCAACTCGGGTTGCAGCAGCCCGTGCTCGACCGGGTGCGGCACCGCGGGCGGATGCGCCCCGGCGGCCGTGACGCCGGCCGCCCCGACGACCACACCGAAGGCGATGCCGAAGGCCGACACCAAGCCGATGAGCTTCATCGAGCCGATCGGCTTCTGGACCTGGGAGAAGAAGGACAAATCAAACCTGCCGGTGAACAGCTGCGATAGCTGCCCGCCGAACGGCCCGAAGCCGAAGCACACCTCGAAGAGCCCGACGACACTCGGCTGTGCGAGCTGCAGCACCTGGGAATCGGAATACGTCTTCCTGTTCGGCTCTTGCCGGCAGTTCTTCGGCGAGCCGACCCACGCCTGGCTGCACGGTAAGAACTGGTAAGCTCTCACCATTCGAATAGCTCTCACGCCCGGCCCGTCGCGGCAACGCGATCGGCCGGGTGTCTTCGTTTCGCACCCCTCAGATTGACCGTGTCGGCACCGGCGGAATCGGGTAATCTCCGGACCTGGTGGGGCGGGCTGAGGCTGCGAAGCCCGCCGAGGAGGAAGCCGGGAGGGCCCGCCATGACGGGGCTGATCGCCGATGCGTCGCTCGACTGGGCCGACGCGATGAAGTTGCTGTTCTCGGCCGGGTCGCTTGGCGTCACGGTCTATTTCTGGTTTGTGCGCGTCAACCGCGAGCGGGTGTCGGTCGGCGTGTTTCCCGCAGGCGGGTTCGAGGGCCGGCTCGAGCAAGGGTCGCTCGGCGTGTGGACCGGGAAGGTGTATCTGGCCAACCGCTCGATCCTGCCGACGGCCGTGGTGGCCGGCGAGGTGGAGTTGCTCGTCCGCGGTCGCTGGCAGAAGGGCGGCTTCCACACGCCCGAGGGGAGCGAGTTGCCCTGGAACCTGCCGCCATCGCAGGCGTACGCGAAGTCGATGATCGCGGCATTCGATCTACCGGCCGACACCCCGACCGAGTGGGTCTACGCCAATCGCAAGTTGCGGATCACGCTGATCACGGTGGAGGGTGCGAGGCTCGTCAATGAGCTGAGTACCCACGCGGAGTACGCTGCCGCGGCATGACCCGTCAGTCGGGCGCGACGATCGCCTCGATCTGTTTCAATATCGCGACATAATCGTGAAACGGCAGGCCGTCGACGGTGGCGGCGCTCTCGAGCGTCACGCCGTCGACGAGTGGCCCGGCCGCGATCATCACTTCCAGCAGTCGCTTTTCCTCGTCGGCATCGAACAGGGCAGGGCCCGGTTGTGTGCCGCGGAGCAGGTGGACGCCGGCCGCGAGGGCCCACCCGCCCCAGTTGCTGATCCCGGCGACGACGAGCGCATCGACGCGGACCCGGCAGGCGACGAGGCCGCCGTTGGCAATGTTCTTCTGGATGGTCTCCCACGGCACCCGGCCCATGCCGATCTCGTTGCCGCCGTCGCCGATGCCGATGGTCGCCAGTCCGCCGGTGGTCACCCACCGGGGCGTCTCGAACAGTAGGTGGGCGGGGCGGGTGAAGTCCGTGAGGTCGCGGCCACGCATTGAGTAACACCGGCCCATGTGCCCGGCAGGAACGCTCTTCAGAAACGTCGCAGTGCTGACAGTCGCGCCCGATTGCCGGAGCGACTCGAGCGTGTGATTGGGCCCGACGCGCTCGAGGGCGATGAGGACGTTGGCCGGGCCGGCCCGGGTGAAGAACTCGTTGAGATAGCAGGAACGGTCTTGCTCGTAGTTCTCGGCGAGCGATCGGCCGTAGGCCCCCGGGCAGTCGGGCAGTTCGACGACGGGCACATCGGCGAGATGAGCGGCGGCGACACCGGCACGGAGCGCGGGCAGGCTGGTGCCGTCGGTCGCGAGCGCGACGGGAATGCCGAGGGAGTTCAGCGCGCGGGCGAGGTATAGCGCGCCGGGCGGGCCGTCGGTCTCGCCGACGGGCGGCCGGGCCGTGGGAATGGTGAACCCGGTAATGATCGCGACCCGCGGCATGGGGTGCAGGGCGATGGTCCGGCAGGCGGCCTCGAAGTCGCCGGCGGTTGCGGTGATCAGGTTGTCGGCCGGGTCAGCCCGCAGGCCGCGCCGGCCCGGGTCCTGCTGGATGACATCGAGAATGTCCTGGAGCCGGGAGTCGCTCATGAAGGCAGGTCGCGGAAGAACGAGGGGAACCGGCCCCGCCAGCGGCGCGGCAACGGGGCGGTGAGGGTGATCGGCTCGGCGCGGATCGGGTGCAGGAACGTCAGCGAGCGGGCGTGCAGCGCGGCCCCGCCGGGGAACACGATCTCCGAGCCGTACTGGTAGTCGCCGACGATCGGGTGGCCGCGGGTGGCCAGTTGCACGCGCAACTGGTGTGTTCGCCCCGTCTGCGGCCGGAGTTCGAGCCAGCTCATCCCGTCGGCGAAACCGAGCGTGGAGTAATGGGTGCGCGCGGCCTTCGCGCCCTCGGCCGAGGGGTCGACGACACGGACGAGGGCAGTGGCGGGGTCTTTGCGGAGATGATCGTCCCACGTCCCGGCCGCGGGGCGGATCTCGCCCTCGGCAATCGCCCAATAAGTCTTGTCGATGGCGCCGGAGCGGAACTGCTCGCTGAGCCGGGCGGCGGCTTTGCTGGTGCGGGCGAACAGCAGTACGCCGGAGGTGGGTTTGTCGAGCCGGTGAACGATGCCAAGGAAGACCTCGCCGGGCTTGTTGTACCGGGATTTGAGGTAGGCCTTGGCCGCGAGGTCGAGCGTGGCGGCCCCGCCGTCGAAGTGCGCGCTGGGCACGCCGGACGGCTTCGCCACCGCCAGACAGTGGTTGTCTTCGAACAGGACATCGAGTTCCGGCAGGTCGGCGGCAGGCACGCGGAGATTATACCACCGGGCCGGCTATTTCAGCTTCGGCTTCTTGAAGTCGCTGTCGCTCGAGCCCTGCCCGCTCGACGCGAAATCCTCCCAGACCTGCCCGGTGACGGTATCGATGACGTACGCATGGCCGGGCACGCCCGACATCTGGTACCTGCCGACCGGCGGCACGGGGGACTGCGGTCGCGGGACGAATGCGACCAGCGACGCGGCAACGATGATGCACAAGCCGAGCAAGAAGTGTCCGCGGTCGTTCATCGGTTGGCTCTCGTCAGGGGTCGAGTGGTAGCACGAAGTGGACGTACACCCGCCTTCAAGTTAGTCACGTATTTTCACGTCGGCCAGTCGGTCGAAGCACGCCTTGAAACAGCCTTTCCGACGTCGACGCCTTGGATGTCGAAGATAACACTCGCCAACCTTCGCCGTGCTATACTGACCGCATGGCCGAGCATCCGCTTCGATTCAGTCGGCGTGGGTTTCTGGCGTCAGCGGCGGGGATGTCCCTTGCCGGGGGCGCGACCACGGCGCGGGCCGTCGCCCCCGCCACCACCCACCGCGCCCCGCTGGCCGCGCTCGGGACCGTTTACCGTCCGCTGAGTTGCCTTTATCACCTCGCCGGGCGGTTCCTGCACGGCTGGTCCGATGCGGGGCGACATCATCTCCCGGCACAGTATGTCGCCAATCTCTGGGTCGATCAGACTCCGGAGAATGACCTGAGTCCGGACGTTTGTCGGACCTTTGGCGTGCGCCGGCACCGGACCGTTCACGAGGCGGTCTTCGCGGGCGGGTCGCTTTCCGTCGCCGGCGTGCTGCTCGCGGCCGAGCACGGCAACTACCCCCGGCACGACACCGGGCAGATCCTATACCCGCGATTCGAACTGTTCACACAACTCGTTGCCGCCTTCCACGAGGCCGGCGCGGGCGTGCCTGTGTACTCGGCCCGGCAGCTTTCCCACGACTTTGAAAAATCCCGGCAGATGGTCGCGTGGTCGCAGCAGATGGGATTTCCGCTCGCGGCCGGATCGGCCGTGCCGTTTGCCGAGCGGTCGCCCGATCTCGACCGCGTCGCCGACACCCGGCCGAACGAGACTCTCGTGGCCGGGTTCGGCCCCGTCGAGGTCGGCGGCTTCGACGCGATCGAAGCCCTTCAATGCCTCGTCGAGCGCCGAGCGGGTGGTGAATCGGGTGTGACCGCGGTGACGTGCCTGACGGGTCGCGATGTCTGGCGGGCGGGCGATTCCGGCCGATGGTCCTGGCCGCTGCTCGATGCCGCGCTGGCCCACTCGCACACGGCCAATCTCGGTGATGTGCGCATCAACACCGGGTCAATGGCCGTTGCCGGGATGCCTGCGACCCCGGCCATCGCGTTTCTCATCGAGTACCGCGACGGCACCCGCGGCACCGTGCTGCTGTTGAACGGGCACGTCGCCGACTTCACGGCCGCCAGTCAAACGGTCGGCGGAGCTACGCACGCGGGGCGCTTCGAAGTCGGGGCTGCCCCGGGCGTCCGGCACTACGACCGGCTCGCCGGCGCGCTGGAATCATTCTTTGCGACGGGCGTTTCACCCGCACCGATCCAGCGGACGCTCCTGACGACCGGCATCCTGGCCGCGGCGATGGAGTCGCACAGCCGCCGGGGCCCGCGGATCGAGACGCCGCACCTCCAATTCGGCTACGCGCCCCCGGTCTAGCGCTTCCAGCCGAACACGTCCAGAACGTTCGAGAAGTCATCGGTCCAGAGCGGGGCGTCGTTTTTCGGATCGACGCCGAGGCTCTTCCATCGCAGTTCGCCGCTCGAGTCGACGACCTTGAGCAGATCGCCGAACGAAGACTCGCTCTTGGCGATCACGATCCAGTCCGACCGGCTCTTGCCCGGGGCGTTTTCGTCGCCGTCGTAGCACTGGTAGGCCGGCAGGCCGAGGTCGGCGGCGATCCGGGCGACGACGCGGTCGAGCTTCAAGTACCGGTTCGACACGTGCAGCGCGAGCACGCCGTCGGGTGCGAGCTTATCCATGTAAAGCTGGATCGCTTCGCGGGTGAGCAGGTGAACGGGGATGGAGTCGCTCGAAAACGCATCGACGGCGAGCAGGGCGTACGCGCCCGGGGCGGCTTCTTCCAGCCGAAGCCGGGCGTCGCCCATGATGATGTCGAGCTTGACGCCGCGGGCCTTCGCGTCGGTCACGTAGTGGAAGTACTGCGGGTCGCTGGCCAGCCGGCGGATCAGCGCGTCGATCTCGTAGAAGGTGACGGACTGGCCCGGCTGCCCGTAGGCCGAGAGGCTGCCGCTACCGAGGCCGACGAACGCGATGGGCCGGGTGGATTTGCCCGCCGGCGTGCAGGCGAACAGATCGCCGACCGGCCCGAGCCGATGGTAGTAGCTCAGCGGCTCGCCACTCTTCGGATCGACCTGTTGCAGGCCGTGCACCGTCGTGCCATGGACGAGCTTGTGGTATGTCACGCCCTCGGTCGAGTCGAAAGTGTGATTGACGTAGAGGGTCCCGAAAAAGCTCCGACCCGCCATCAATGAGTAGGTCGAATTGCTACCCGACTCGCGCCGGCTCACCTCGGCGGTGACCAGCGTGTGAGCGAAAAAGATGGCCGCGGTGGCGAGGCCGAACCGCACCGGTCGATCGAGGCAGAAGAACGCGACCAGCACCGCGGGACCGTAGCAGAGCAGCGTTTTCGCCCTTTCGTACCAGAACAACTGGTTGCGCTGGTTGAGCCAGTCGCGGAAGCCGCTCATCAGCGATCGCGGCGCGGACCAGAAGATCGATTCGCCCGCTGCCGCCTCCGACTCGCCGGCATTGAATGCGGTGAGCATCACGAACACGAGCGCGAACAGGAGCGCGGGGACGATCAGGTCGAGCGCGAGTTCGCGGAGGCCGCCCGCCTTCTTGCCCGGCGCGACGCAGAAGCAGGCGGCAATCAGGCCGATGGCGAGTTCAGTGTGCTCGACGAAAATCATCGGCGCGACCACGGCATTGAAGAGCCCGCCGAGCACGCCGCCGAGCGACACCCACAGGAAGAACTCGGTTAGCCGGGCGGCCGGGGGCCGGGACGCGGCCAGCGCGAGGTGGCAGCCCAGTGCGATCACCGTGAACAGACCGAGGTAGTACATGATCTGGCAGGTGATCTCCTCGGTGAAAATCTGATGGCCGACGGCCGCCGAGGTCAGATCGATGATGCTCTGGATGAGCTTGGGGAAATTCCCCTCGATCGGCGTGATGCGGATGAGCAGCGCGCCGAGCAGCAGCATCGGCAGCGCGAGATTGGCGAGGCTGAAGATCCACTTGGCCCGCACGCCGAACGCGACGACGAACGTGAGCAGGTAGATCCCGAGCGGAATCACGAAGAACAGCGGAATCGGCGCGACGTCGGTGGTGATGACGGTGATGACACTGAGCATCAGTGAGCTGGGCACGGCAGAAAGGCCAATCCACCGCAACCGCTGGGGCCAGGTGATGGGTGGGGCCTCGGCCAGTGTCATGCGCTCGGCGGGGCCGGGGTTGCGCTTCAGGGCGGCGGCACACAGCGCAGTCAGGGCGGCCCACACGGCGAACCCCCCGGCCCAAAGAAACGCCTGCTGCTTGAGCGGCATATAGCGCTCGATCACGGCCGGGTAAAGGATCAGCCCGAGGAAGCTACCGAGGTTGCTGGCGGCATACAGGAAGTACGGGTCGCGGGCCGCGGAGTCGTCGGTATCCGCGAACCACCGCTGGAGCAGCGGCGCGCTCGTGGCCACGAAGAAGAACGGAAGGCCGATCAGGACGAAAAGCAGAAGCGCGAGCGGGAAGAACGGGTAATCGGTGCCGTGCGGCGCGAGCGACTTGATCGGCGTGAGCGGCGAACCGCCCGGGGCGAACAGCGCGGTCGCGATGAGCAGCAGCAGCGGCAAGCCGAGCAGGGCGGGGTGCAGGCCGGCCATGCCGCGCGGCCCGAGCCGGGTCGTCCCGACGTGGGCATAGTAATAGCCGCCGAGCAGGGCGGCCTGGAAGAAGACCATGCACGTGGTCCAGACCGCCGGCGTGCCGCCCGCCAGCGGAAGGATCATCTTGCCGATCATGGGTTGGACGACGAAGAGAAGAGCCGCGCCGACGAAGATCGTGAATGAGAACAAGAACCGCACGGAGCGCCTCCCTCGACCTGAAAACCCCGGCCTCTTCGCCGGGTGTCGAGGGATGTTCTATTTCCTCCGGGGTAATTTCCCCCGGCAAATCCGGGCGGGGTACAAACTCAGGCCGCGACCCGCCCGCCGACCACGGTGCCTTCGCGGGCCGCACGGGCCGCGTCCTCAATGATCTTCGCCCGTCGCTTCGGCCAACTGATCGGTCCCAGCACGATGTCGGCGTCCGTATCGCGCTCGAACTTCAGTCGGACCTGGCCCACGGCCAGCCACCAGTCCAACCCCGACTGCTCGACCGTGACGGTGGCGAGCCGGGCCAGTTCGACCGGTTCGGGGTCGGGGATCGGCCCGGCATTGATCCGCAGCAGTTGCGTTTTCGTCAGGCGGTAGCCGCCGCCGATGATCCCGTACAGCCATTGCACAAACACAAACAGGCAGGCCGCGCCGGGCACCGAGGCGAAGACCTCGGGCGACTGCCAGAATTCGCTGAGCATCGGCATCACGCCGTACAGCCAGCCGGCGCAGACAATCCCGCAGAGCGTGATTTCAGGCAGCATCGACCGCGACGGGAAATACACCCGGTCGACGTCGGCGTCCGACTCGATGACCGTGAGCACGGCCGGGGCGGGCGCGGGCTCCTCTTTCGGCAGCCGGCTTTTCGGCTTGGCTTCGACCTTCGGCTCGACTTTCGGCTCCGGCTTCGGCTCGGGTTTGACCTCGGGCCGGGGCTCGAGCTTGCGGGGTGGCTCGGCCGTCAGGTCGGCGAACGGGTTTCGCGGCGGCAGGACCTCTCCCAGTTCCGGAACCTGCAACTTGGGTGCGGCAGCCTTGGCCGGCGAGGGCGGCAGTGAACTACGCAGGGCAATCCGCTCCGGCTCGGGCGGCAGGTCGCCGGTCAGTGGGATCACAGTCTTTTCGGTAGCCGGGGCCATGGCGAAATCTCCCTCGAACGGACGCGGGCCATCGCTAAACTGCGTACATAGCCCCATCGAGCGAACTTGCAATATGAACTACGCCGCCCGCCGCGACCGCCTGGCATACTCCCTCCGTCAGCAGGGCCTCGACGCACTGCTGGTCAGTGCGGCTGTCAACGTCCGGTACCTCACCGGCTTCACCGGCGGGGGCGGCAGCTTTCTGCTCCTCACGCCGGACCGCAGCCTTCTCATCAGCGACGGACGCTTTCCCGAGCAGATCGCGGAAGAGTGCCCCGGCCTCCCGGCGTACATCCGCGCCCTCGGCGAGTTGACTGTCGATGCCGTCGGCCGGGTCCTCGTCGAACACAAACTGACTCGTGTGGGCATCGAGGCGAACCGGCTCACAGTGCGGGATCTGGAGAAACTGCGCGAGCGGGTGAAATCGGCGACTTGGGTGTCGACGGATGGGCTGGTGGAGACGGAGCGTGCGGTCAAGGATGCCGACGAGATCGCGATCATCCGAAGGGCGGTGGCGGCGGCCGAGGGGGTATTCCTTGACCTCCGGGCTCAGGTCCGCGGGGATGACACAGAGTTCGACCTGACCAACCGAATCGAGCAGTTGACGCGTGTTCACGGCGGCCAACGGACGAGTTTCGAGCCGATCACGGCGGTCGGCGACCGCTCGGCTCTGGCGCACGCCCCGCCGACGGCCCGGCGGGTGGACTCGGCGGCGTTCACACTCATCGACTGGGGCGTAGTCGTCGACGGGTATGCCAGTGACTTGACCCGTATGCTGGTGCCGGATAAACCATCGGTTCGATCCGCGTCCACTCCCCGGCTCGATTTGGACCGGCTGAACCCGGTCTGGAATGCCGTCGTCGCGGCCCGCGATGCGGCCGTCGCCGTCCTGCGGCCCGGCGCCGCGACCAGCGATGCCGACGCCGCAGCCCGGAAGGCCATCGGCGACGCGGGGTTTGGCGACCGGTTCACCCATTCGCTCGGCCACGGCATCGGCCTCGAAGTCCACGAAGGACCGACCCTGCGGTCGAACTCGGAGACGAAGCTCGTCCCGGGGAATGTGGTGACCGTGGAGCCCGGGATCTACATTCCCGGATTCGGCGGCGTCCGGATCGAGGACGATGTGCTGATCACGCCCGACGGCGTCGAGGTACTCTCGACGCTGCCACGGGACTTGGAATCCGCGCGGTTTTGACCCCTTTCACCCAATACTGAAGGAGCCTGCGGTGGCTTCCGATAAATCCGGCCGCACTCCCCACCCGTTCGATGTCGCCACGGTCGAGAAGCTGATCGGTCTGATGACCGATCACGACCTCTCGGAGGTGGACCTGCACGACGGCGACAGCCGTATCCGCCTCCGGCGTGGCAGCACGATGGTGGCCCACGCCCCGGTCGCTGCGATGCCGGTGGCCGCCGCCCCGGTCCACGTGGCCGCACCGGCCGCCGCCCCCGCGCCGGCTGCCGCCCCCGCGGCGGACACCAAGAAGTACCACGTGATTACCAGCCCCACCCCGGGCACCTTCTACGCCAAGCCGAGCCCTGAAGAGCCGGCCTACGTGAAGGTGGGCAGTAAGCTGACCAACGACACCGTGGTCTGCAAGATCGAGGCGATGAAGATCTTCAACGACATCACTGCCGACTGTACCGGCACGATCGTCGAGATCCTCGTCGACAACGCCCAACCCGTCGAGTACGGCCAGCCGCTGTTTAAGGTGGACGTCGGCTGACACCGCTTTCCGCTGTCCGCATTCTGCTATCCGCCAGAAAAGTGGCAGCGGCGCGCGGACGGGGATGCGATGCGGTGCCGGGTTGGCTGGGTAGTTGTTGATGTGCGGGAGCCCCGCTCATGAGGAATCCCAAGAACCTTGGATTCTGGGATGAGATCACGGAGTTCATCGTTCGCTGCTATCGCCTGACTGGCCAACTGCCCAAGGATGAGTGCTACAACCTTTCGTCCCAACTCAAGCGGGCGGCCGTCTCGGTGCGGTTGAATGTCGTCGAGGGGGCGGCATGCGAAAACCCGGCAGAGTTCGCAAGGTTCCTCGAAATCGCCTACCGTTCGCTGCGGGAGTCCATTACCTGCATCGAGCTGACGGCAGAACTGGGAATGTACACGTGTGAGAAAGTCGGCGAACTCGTCGACTTCGGCGATCGACTGGCGGGTGTCATCTACCGATACCGCCAGTCCCTGATACGCGGTTCCTGATCAAAGCCGGCGTCTGCGTATTCGCGACAGCTCGAGCAAGCTGTCTGGCGGAAAGCGGATGGCGGAGAGCGGAAAGCGGTCCAAAATGTTTCAGAGAATCCTCGTTGCCAATCGGGGCGAAATCGCGCTGCGGGTGATCCGCGCGGCTCACGACCTCGGTATCGAATGCGTCGCGGTCTACAGCGAGGCCGACCGTGGCGCGCCGTACCTGGCCATGGCCGACGAAGCCATCTGCATCGGGCCGGCCCCCTCGGGCGAGAGCTACCTCAAGATCCCGCGGATCATCTCCGCCGCCGAGATCTCCAACGTCCAGGCCATCCACCCCGGCTACGGCTTCCTCAGCGAGAACGCCCACTTCGCCGAGGTGTGCCGGAGCTGCAACATCGAATTCATCGGCCCGCCGGAAGAAGCGATGCGCCGGCTGGGCAACAAGGACGCCGCCCGCAAGCTCGCCATCGCCGCCGGCGTGCCCGTCGTGCCCGGCTCCGACGGCATCCTCCGCAACGAAAACGAAGCCCTCGAAGTCGCCCGCAAGATGGGCTACCCCGTCCTCATCAAGGCCGCGGCCGGGGGCGGTGGTCGCGGCATGCGGGTCGCCCGCAACGACATGGCCGTCACCGCCGGCTTCAAGAACGCCCAGCAGGAGGCCGAGGCCGCGTTCAAGGACGGCTCGGTCTACCTCGAGAAGTACATCGAGCAGCCCCGGCACATCGAAGTGCAGTTGATCGCCGACCGCCACGGATCGGTCGTCCACCTGTACGAGCGCGACTGCTCGCTCCAGCGCCGGCACCAGAAACTCGTTGAAGAATCACCCGCGCCCAACCTGCCTGATAAGGTCCGCAATGCGATCTGCGCGGCGGCGGTGAAACTGCTCCAGGCGGCCAACTACCACTCGGCCGGCACCTGCGAGTTCCTGCTCGACAAGGACAACAAGTTCTACTTCATCGAAGTCAACGCCCGCATCCAGGTCGAGCACCCGGTCACCGAACTGGTCACGGGCATCGACCTCGTGAAAGAGCAGATCCGCGTCGCGGCCGGCGAGAAGCTGAGCTTCACGCAGAAGGACGTGGTCCTGCGGGGCGCGGCCATCGAGTGCCGGATCAACGCCGAGGACCCGGCCAAGGACTTCCGCCCGAGCCCAGGGCTGATCACGAAGTGGGTGCCGCCGGGCGGGCCGGGTGTGCGCCTCGACACGCACGCCGTGCAAGGGTATCGGGTGCCGCCAAACTACGATTCGCTGGTCGCGAAACTGCTGGTCCACCGCCCGACCCGGGCGGAAGCGATCGCGACCATGCGGCGGGCGCTCCGCGAGTTTACGGTGGAGGGGATCGCGACGACGATCCCGCTGCACCTCGAGATGATGGCCCACTCGGTCTTCACCGAAGGCAGGATCGACACGACCTTCATCGAACGGGAACGCAAGGGCGGCTGAAGCCCTTGATCGCCCGGCCCCGAAGCGATTAAATACGTCTAGCGCGGGATTGGTATATCGGCTGTGCCCAGCCTTCCCAAGGCTGTGAGACGGGTTCGACTCCCGTATCCCGCTGTTTCACGTCTTCTGTTTTCGTTCCCACACGATTGCGTGCAGTTTTCTGTGCCTCGATGGCAGCCAGCGTGTCGGCGGAGGATGTCATGAACACCGCTCCCCATCCGATGAAGTGTCCGCGGTGCGAGAAGGACTTGGATTACGTCGGCACCAAGGCGTTTCACGAGGGGCACCGCTGGGGCATTCTCGGCGAAATCGGCGAGCTGTTTGTGAACAAGGAGAGGTTCGACGTGTACGTGTGCCCGCGCTGCGGACGGGTGGAGTTGTTCGTCGACGGCATCGGCGAGGAGTTTCGTCCGCACTAGACGGCTCGGCGCGGCGTCGGCTAGACTCGGCATTCGAGTCCCCGGAGATGTGGCGATGCGTCAATTGACTGTGATTCTTGCATTTCTTGTCGTTGCTCCTGTGATCGCCGATGACGCAACCGACAAGGCGATGAAGGAGGACCGTGCGAAGATTGCCGGGACGTGGCGTGGCGTCATGATCGAGGTAAACGGCGGGAGATTGTCCGACGAGGACGCCCGGCAAGTCATGGTCGTCAACGGCACCGACGGCACCTGGGTTCTCCACCATAAGGGCAAGGTCATCAGCCGGGGCACCAGCACTTTCAACCCGACGAAGAACCCGAAGACCGTCGACTTCACCCCGACCGAGGGCGAAGGCAAAGGTAACTCCTACCTCGGCATCTACGAACTCGGCGAGAGCACCCGGAAGATGTGTTTCGCGCCTGCGGGAAAGAAACGCCCCGAGGCTTTCACGACGACATCGGGCAGCGAGCACATCCTGGTCAGGTTCGAGCGCGAGAAGAAGAAGTAATGGCACCTCACTCCAGATCCCACACCGCGATGTCGCTGAGGCCGCCGGCCGCGGCGAGGGTGCCGTCGCGGGAGACGGCGAGGCTCAGCGCTTCGCCGATGCCCCAGTCGTAGCCGGAGATCAACTCTCCGGTGACCGGATTCCACCGCTTCACCATCCCGTCGGCCCCGCCCGTGAGGAGCGAGCCGAACGGATCGAACTCCACGCAATACAACTCGCGGTCGTCGGCATCCCAGTGCCGGGGCGTCGCACTGGGCGGGCCGTCCCACACGAAGAGTCGGCGACCTCCCACGACTGCGAACCGGCCGCCGGCTGCGCGTAGCCGCCGTGCGGGTTGCGGACCGTTGGCCCGGAACAGCACGCGCGGCTGCGACAGGTCCGGCGGAAGTTGCACCGCCCGCCCGCCGATCAGCGCGACCGGATCGCCGGTCGGGCTGAAGTCCACAGCCTGGCACGGCTTGAAATCGTGATTGACGTGTCGGCTCACCGCGCCCGTCGCAACTTCGTGTTTCAGCAGTTCGTCGCCGCCCGCGGTATACAGGATGCCCGGATTGGCGAACCGCACATCCCGGCAGATGTCGCTGTGCCCTTCGGAGCGGATCGGGTGCGTGAGGTCGTCGAGCCGATACCACTGCACGACGCCCCGCGGACGACCGTACCCCGCGGCCAGCAGCGACCCGTCCGGCGAGAAGTCCACCGCATGAGCATATTGGCACGGGCCGGGCAGTCGCGCCGTCTCCCGGCCGTCGGGCAACGACCACAGGCGGACCGTGCCGTCGTACGAGGCCGACGCCAGCATCGTCCCGTCGGGGTGAAACGCCAGCCCGAAGACGTAACCGGAATGGCCGCTCAGCGTGAGCATAAATGTTGCAGATGGACGGGAAACTACCCGGAGACGATCACGCGCCGGGGCGTGTGAACCTTGCGAACATCGAAGCCGATCATGCCGGCACGGGTGGCGGCCTCGAGACCGATGTCGGTGTCTTCAAACACGAGGCACTCGGCCGGGTCGACCCCGAGTCGCCGGGCGGCTTCGAGAAACACGTCGGGCTCGGGCTTGTGCCGGGGCGTGTCCTCGGCCGTCACGATGGTCTCGAACAGGTGCAGCAGATCAAGTTGGCTCAGAGTCGCCGTCACGATCCGGCGATAGCCGCCGGATGCGACGGCCAGCGGCTTGCTCCCGTGGTGGGCGAGTGCGACATCGCAAACCGCCGTGATCCGCTGGACCTCCGGCAGCCACTTCATGAACAGCCGTTCCTTCTCCGCAGCCACCAGATCGATGTCGACGGTCACGCCCTGCTCGTCGGCGAGCAGTGCCACGATGCGGCGCGACGGCATGCCGCCCAGCGAATAGAACCGCTCTTCGGGAAACTCGAGGCCGTGGTCGGCGGTGGCTGCCGCCCACGCCTGGAAGTGCGCGGGCATGGTGTCGGCGAGGGTGCCGTCGCAATCGAAGATAATGCCGCGGACGTGATCGGGTACCATACCAATCCGGGGGCCGGCCAGGCGAAGTCCCTTTAGTATAGGACGCGGAAGGTGTACGATGAACGCCGATGATTTTCGCGAACTCGCGCTGAGTCTGCCCGAGTCGGTCGAGCAATCGCACATGAAACACCCGGACTTCCGGGTGGGTAACAAAGTGTTCGCTTCGCTCGGCCCCGACGAGAGTTGGGGCATGGTGAAACTCACCCCCGCCCAGCAGGCCGTGCTGATGAAGGCGGATGCCGGCACCTATCAACCTGCGGCCGGCGCCTGGGGCTGCCACGGTTACACGAAAATCACGCTGGAGTCGGCCGACCCCGATACTGTGCGACAGGCGTTGATTGATGCGTGGTGCAACACGGCCCCGGCCAAGCTGCGAAAACTCCACGACGTCCGGTGAACGGGAGATCAAAGATGTTGGAATTGCGACCCTGCTGCGAATGCTGCCAACGCGACCTGCCGGCCGACTCGCCGGACGCATGGATCTGCTCGTTTGAATGCACGTTCTGCGTCGACTGTGCCGGGGGTGAATTGGCGGGGGTATGCCCGAATTGCGGTGGCGAACTGCTCGCCCGGCCAATTCGACCGGCACGGATGCTGGCACAATACCCGGCTTCGAACCGCCGGGTGGTGAAGAAACACGGCTGCCCCGAGAATGTGCCTATCGCCGGCAGGCGTTGAGCGTCATCAATGCGTACGCGGTGCCGTACGACTGGTGGTAGTTGTACAGTGGGTAGTCCCACCAGCTGCCGTCGGTTTCCTGGTGCGGGAGCATGATCTTGGCGAGGTGGTCCTGGTAGAACGCCCGCTTTTCGGGGGCGATCTGCCGGATGCACTGGCCCGCGTAGTAGTGACCGAAGTAATAGAAGTAGCCCGCGACCTTGGCGTGCGACTCGTGAGGTACGGGCCGCTTCCGGCCCATATCGAGCCAGCCGTTCCGTACGACGAGGCGGTCGAGCCAGTCGATCATCACCTGGTCGGTGACTTTCGTGTCGCCCCAGAACCGCAGGGCCGCGTTGCAAGCCTGGCTCCGGCCGAGGCTGCCGGCCGGGAGGTTGATGTCCATATGAGGCTGCCACTTCAGGTACTCGCCGTAGAGGTACGTGAAGTCCGGCTTCTGTTGCCGTTTGGTGGCGTCAAACGCCTTCTTCACCATCTTTTCGGGCGGGGCAACAATCCCCTTCGCCTCGTGCAGGGCACAGAGCACCGCCGCATTCACGAACGAGGTGGATGAAGCCGCGGGCCGGGCCGCGCCGATGTCGAAGTCGTAATAACCCCAGCCGCCATCGACCGAGGCGAAGCGATCGAGTCGCTCGTACTGTTCCTTCAGGCAGGCTTCGATGCGGGCCTTCCGGGCCGCGTCGTCGGGCTTGCGACCGTGCATGCGGGCCAGCGCGAGCACGCCGTAGCCGTGGCCCCAGACGTTGTAGAGCTCGACCTGCGTGCCGCGCTTCAGCTTCGGGAGATTCTCCAGCAGCCACTCTTCGCCGCGCTCAATGGCTTTGATCACTTCTTCCGACTGGCCGCCGGTCTCGATGAGGGCGGCAACCGTCAGCGCGGTACACCCGGAGCGGAACGCGTTGTGCGAGCCGGGCGGGTCGGCCATGATGTTCAGGGCCTTGGTGCGTTCGGGCGTGCCCCACGACCCGTCGGCATTCTGATTCTTGACCAGAAATTGGACCCCGCGATCCATCGCCGAGTTGAGGTCGCCGGGCGAGACCTGGGCGGGCTCCTTGGGCCGGGGCACGTTGGGGAGCGGATCGGCCGCAAGGCCCGCGAGCGCGGCCGTGGCGAGAATGACTCGTCGCATGATGTTTCCCCGGGTTTCCGCCGATCCGATCCGAGCGAAGATCATCCTACACGAAGGCAGCGGGCCTGTCGCCCGCAGTCGGGCTGGCCGTTACTCGTCGCCGTATTCGTCCTTCCACTCCTCGTACCAGACCATCTGAATCGCTTCGAGCCGGCGCTCGTTCGATCCTTTCGGGTCGTCGCCGAACTCGGGCAGCTCCGTGATCCACTTGTGCATGTCGGTGAACCGGACCGTCAGCGGATTGAGGCTCCCGTACTTTTCAAACAGGGCTTCGCCGATGGGCCGGGCGTCTTCCCACTTCCAGCTCACGATTCAACTCCCGGGCTGTCCAAGCTCAAACTGTCGGGCGACTGACCCTTCAGGGCGGCCGACACTACGGCATTCATCATCTCCTCGGCCAGCGGGCGGGTCGCGGCCGCCAGGCCGTCGAGGGCGGCTCGCAACGGTTGGGGGTCGGCCCCGGACTGTGCGGCCCGCACCGCGGCGATCGCCTGTTCGATCGCCTGCCGACCCTCGGCCGGGATGCGATCGCCCGCGGCCGCCAGCCCTTTCTCCGTGTGCCTCAGTTCGCCCTCGGCTTTGTTCCGCAGTTCAATCAACAGTCGGGCCTGGAAGTCCGCATGGGCACAGTCCACGCTTTCGAGCACCAGCCGTTCGATCTCTTCCTCGCTGAGGCCGTGGGCCGGCTGAACTGTCACCTTCATCGATGTCCCACTTCGTTGCTCTGCCGCCGAGACAGTGAGCAAGCCGTTGGCGTCGACGAGGAATGTGACATCGACCTGGGCAAACTGCGCGGGCATGGGTGGAATCCCGGCCAGCTTGAACTTACCGAGGGGCCGGCAGTCTTCGGCCAACTCGCGCTCGCCCTGGTAAACGTTGATTTCGACCGCAGTCTGATTGTCGACGGCGGTGGTGTAACGAGTGCGGGCTCGCGCGGGCACCGCGCTGTTGCGGTAGATCAGTTTGTCGACGACGCCGCCGAGCGTCTCGATGCCCAGGCTCAGCGGGACGACATCGAGCAGTAGCATGTCCTTTCGGCCGCCGGTGAGGATGTCGGCCTGCACGGCCGCCCCGAGCGCGACGACTTCGTCAGGGTTCAGCTCCGTGTGCGGCTTCCGGCCGAACAGCTCCTCGACGCGCCGGCGGACGAGCGGCACCCGCGTCGCCCCGCCGACGAGCACCACTTCGTCGATCTCGCCGACGGTCACGCCGGCATCCTTCAGCGCGGACCGGCAACGCGCCAGCGTGCGGTCGATCTCCGGTGCGATCAGCGTTTCGAGTTCATCGCGGGTGAACCGCCGGCGGTACTTCATCGCCCGGTCCGGCAGGTCGATGGCGAACTCTGCTTCCGGCAATGCGGACAGGCGGATCTTGACCCGTTCGGCCTGGTCGCGGAGGTGCTGGAGCAGTTGCGCGTCGCGGGCCGAGAGGTCGACGCCGAGGTCCCGGGCCACGACCGCCATCAGGGCGCGGTCGAAGTCGTCGCCGCCGAGTCTGGTGTCGCCGTTGGTGGCCAGCACCTGGAATACTCCGTCGGCGAGTCGGAGGATGGAGCAGTCGAAAGTACCGCCGCCGAGGTCGTAGACGGCGACGAGGCCCTGCTTCCTGCGGTCGAGTCCGTAGGCGAGGGCGGCTGCGGTGGGCTCGTTGACGATACGGAGCACGTCGAGCCCGGCAATGCGCCCGGCATCGCGGGTGGCCTGGCGCTGGGCGTCGTCGAAGTAGGCCGGGACGGTGATGACGGCCTTGGTCGCGCCGCCGGCCCGCTGCCGGACTTCGCGGAGGATCATGGCCGACAGTTCTTCGGGGGTGTACTCCCGGCCCCCGACCTCGACGTGCAACACCTTCCGCCCGGCCTCGGCATCGCGCTCGATGATCTGGTGCGGGATCAGCGGCAGTTCCTTCGCCAGCTCCGCGAGCGTCCGGCCCATGAGCCGCTTGACGCTGAAAATCGTGTGCTCGGGGTCGGCCAGAGCCCGGGCTTTCGCCGGCGTGCCGACGAGAACCGAGCCGTCGCCGGGGAAGCACAGAGCGCTCGGCACGAGCGCGGCGCCTGTCGCGTCGCGGACGACGCGCGGCTTTCCGTCGCGGACGTATGCCGCCAAGCTGTTGGTCGTCCCGAGGTCGATGCCGATAACGGAAGGGGTCATGAAACGTCGAGGGAGTCGATCCCGCGCCGACTGGCAATGGTCTGAAACCGGGCTCCACGACTCCGGGGAAGAATGGGCGCTACAGGATTCGAACCTGTGACAGCCTGCGTGTAAGGCAGGTGCTCTACCGCTGAGCTAAGCGCCCCGGGAGTTCATTCTATTCGAGGCAGTGCAACCCGTGTACAACGCTGCCCCCGGCCCGGATGGCCGCGCTCACAAACACCGCCTCGGCGATCTCGGCCTCCGTCGCCCCGGCCGCTTTCGCCTTTTTGGTATGGATCTCGATGCAGTACGCGCACTGCGTCGTGAATGCGACCGCCAGGCCCATGAGTTCCTTCACTTTGACGGACAATGCGCCCTCGGCGAAGGCCGCCTTGTCGAACGCGACAAACGCCTGGAAGGTCGCCGGCGCGAGCTCGCCGTACTTCTTGATCTTCGAGACGTGCTTCATGTCGTACACGGTCAGCCCTCGTGGAGGTCGCGCAGGAGGCCGTCGAGAAACTTCAGGGCGTTGAGTTGCTGGCGCAGGCGGGTGAGGTCGGGCGTGTCGGAGGCGAAGCCGGCCGCGAGGTCCGCGATCACGGCGGCCCGGCGGGCGTCGACCGTGGCGGCGAGTTCGGGAGTCGCGCCACCCGCGATCGCCATCCGCAGTTCGAGCATCTCTTCGAGGAATTCGGCGGGCGGCTGGCGGACCTCGTTCGGTCCCGGTCCGCCGAGCAGCGTCACAAGATGATCGCCCCGGCGGAACGGGTCCCGCAAGACCGCAAACGCTTCATTGAGCCTGGCCGCGTCCGCGCCCGCGGCTTCGCCGGCCAGGTCCGGATGGACCGACCGGCTGGCGACCAGATACCGCCGCTGCAACTCGGCCGGGTCGAGGGCGAAGCCCGGCGTCAGCCCCAGCCGTGCGAAATGATCCGTCATTACATCGAGAACGAACTTCCGCAGCCGCACGTGCTCTTGGCGCTGGGGTTCGTGATGCTGAAGCCGCGCTTGTTCATGTCGCTGTGGTAATCGACCGTCACGCCTTCGAGGTACAGGAGGCTGCGCTTGTCGATCACCACGTCGATGCCGTCGAAGTCGAAGGTGGCGTCGAGCTTCGGGTTCACGGCCGGGTCGAGGTCCAGCTTGTGCTGGAAGCCGCTGCACCCGCCACCGACCACCCGCAGGCGCAGGTAGAGCTTTTCGGTGGTGCCCTGGGCGTGCTGGTCGGCGATGATCCGCCGGACTTCCTCGGCCGCCTTCGGCGTGATCGTCACCGGCGGCAGGGCCGGCTCGGTCGAAGCCGACTTCACGCCGATCGTTTCCTGTTCCATTACGGTTGCCATCGGATGATCTCCCGTTCTTGTGTTCGTTGCGACCGGACGCGGGTCAGGCGTTGGAGGGCTGCTTTTCCTGGTAGTTCTTGATTGCCGCCTTGATCGCGTCCTCGGCGAGGACGGAGCAGTGGACCTTCACGGGCGGCAGAGCCAGCTCTTCGACGATGGCCGTGTTCTTGATGGCCAGGGCTTCGTCGATCGACTTGCCCTTGAGCCATTCGGTGGCCAGGCTGCTCGACGCGATGGCCGAGCCGCAGCCGAAGGTCTTGAACCGGGCATCTTCGATCTTCCCGGACTTGGGATCGACGCGGATCTGAAGTTTCAGCACGTCGCCGCACTCCGGCGCGCCGACGAGACCGGTGCCCACATTCGCGTCGGCCTGATCCAGGCTGCCGACGTTCCGCGGATTATCGTAATGTTCGAGAACTTTATCGCTGTATGCCATGATATCCCCCAGCGGATTTCAGATTTGAGATTGCTGATTGCAGATTGAATGCCGCCCACTTACTGCTCTTCGATCTGCAATCTGCAATCTCAAATCTGCATTCCCTTTAGTGTGCTGCCCACTGCACCGTCGACAGGTCGACGCCGGCCTGGGCCATTTCGTAGAGCGGGCTCATTTCCCGCAGCTTGGTGACCGCCCGCACGACGGCGTTGGCGGTGTATTCGATCTCGTCGGGTGTGGTGAATCGGCCGACGCCGAACCGCAGGCTCGAGTGGGCCAAGTCGTCGCCGACGCCGAGCGCCTTGAGCACGTAGCTGGGCTCGAGGCTCGCGGAAGTGCAGGCCGAGCCGCTCGACACGCAGATTTCCTTGATTCCCATCATCAGTCCTTCGCCTTCGACGAAGGCGAAGCTAAGGTTCAAGTTGCCGGGCAGCCGCTCGGTCGGATGACCGTTGAGGTGGACATCACTCAGCCGGTCGGCAATGCCGCGGTGCAGCTTTTCGCGGAGGGCGAACGTCCGCTTGGCCTCTTCGCCCATTTCCTTGCGGGCGATCTCGCAGGCGGCACCGAGGCCGACGATGTTCTGGACCGCGAGGGTGCCCGACCGCATGCCGCGCTCGTGGCCGCCGCCGTCGATCTGCGGCTCGAGGCGGACGCGCGGGTCCTTCTTGCGTACGTACAACGCGCCGACGCCCTTGGGTCCGTAAATCTTGTGGGCCGTCATGCTGAGCAGGTCGATGCCCATTGCCATCACGTCGACGGGAACCTTGCCGACGACCTGCGTCGCGTCGGTATGGAAAAGGACGCCCTTTTCCTTGCACAACTTGCCGATGTCGGCGAGCGGCTGGATCGTGCCGATCTCGTTGTTGGCCGCCATGATCGAGACGAGGATCGTCTTGTCGGTCATCGCCGCGGCGATGTCGGCGGCAGACACCCGGCCGAACTTGTCGACCGGCAGGTACGTCACGCGGAAGCCTTCGCGCTCGAGCCGCTTGCACGGGTCGATCACCGCCTTGTGCTCGGTGATCTGGGTGATGATGTGATCACCCTTCTTGCGGTACATCGCGGCCGCGCCCTTGATGGCGAGGTTGTTCGACTCGGTCGCGCCGGAGGTGAAGATGATCTCCTTGCCGCCCGCGCCGATCAGGTTCGCGATCTGGTCCCGCGCGTTGTCAATCGCCTCTTCGGCTTCCCAGCCGAAGACGTGATTCCGGCTCGCGGAGTTGCCGTACTTGTCGCTGAAGTACGGCAGCATCGCCTCGACCACCCGCGGGTCGCACCGCGTCGTGGCGTTGTTATCGAGATAGATCGGCAGGTTCACGCCCATCGGCGGTTGCTCCCAGAATTCACGAAGCGACCGGGATCATCCCGGCCTCGACCATCGGCAGCCCGAGCGTCAGCGGCTGAGCGACCGGGTGGAAAAGCTCGGCCAAAGTCACGTCCTGCAACACGGCTTGGAGCCGGAGGTGGACGTGGGTCAGCGGTTCCTTGACCGGGCAGCCTGCGCCAACCGCACACTGGTGATCGCCGACCGCCTGACTGCACTCCGCCAGTTGGAATGTCTCGTCGAGGGCGGCGATCAGCTCTGCCAGATTCACCGTCGGGACGTGCGGCTCCATCACATAGCCGCCATGGACGCCCCGGTGGCTCGACACAAAGCCCTTGCGGCACAGCAACTTGAGGATGTTGGCGACGAACGCCTGGCTCAGCCCGTACCGCTCGGCAATGCCGCGGGCCGACGCCCCGGTCCGGTGCTCGTTCAGGTGCGAAAGCACCAGTATCGAGTAGTCGACTTTGCGGTTGAGGAGTGCCATAGCCCGACGCCCGTTCGGAATCCGCAGTGTTCTACTTCCATTTTAGTCGGGAAAGCGCAGTAAACAAGTCCCGATTATAAATAGGTGGAATTTGAACGCTTTCGAGTCGGCCCGGCCCGGGATTGTCAGGTTCTGCGAATACAGGTATTCTGCGAACCCGAGAGGACCGCGCAAGGAGGCGCGATGGACTCGCCGACACTCCCGTTCGATGCCACGCCGCTGGATACCGCCCGCCGGGTGCTCCGCGCCCAGGCGGCCGCCCTTTGCGACGTGGCCGACCGCCTCGACGACGGGTTTCGGCTCGCGGCCGATCTCGTGTTCGGCTGCCAGGGCCGGGTCTGCCTCACCGGCGTCGGCAAGTCGCTCGACGTGGCCGGCAAGATCGCCGGTTCGCTCAACTCCACCGGCACCCGCTCCTACCTCCTCGACCCGACCAAAGCCATTCACGGCGACCTCGGGATGATCCACCCCGACGACGTCATCCTCGCGCTCTCGCATTCCGGCGAGACCGAAGAACTCGTCCGCCTGCTCGGCCCGCTCCGCGACCTCGCCTCCGCCCTCATCGCGCTGACGGCCAATTCGGGAAGCACGCTCGCCCGGACTTCCGACGTCGCCCTCGTTTATGGAACGGTCGAAGAGACCGGGCCGCTCGCGCTCGCGCCCAGCACATCGACTACCGTCATGATCGCGCTGGGCGACGCGCTCGCCGCGGAGCTTTCCCGTCGGCGGGCGTTCTCGGCCGAGGAATTCGCGAAGTATCACCCGGCCGGGAGCCTGGGTCTTAAACTCGCCCGGGTCGAAGCCATGATGCGCACCGGCGACTCCGTCCGAATCGCCCGCGCCGATCTCACCGTCCGCCACGTGTTCGTGGATGGCAAACACCTCCGCCGGCGGACCGGCGCGGTGATGCTCGTCGATGAATCCGACCGGCTCGTCGGCCTGTTCACTGATAGCGACCTCGCCAAGCTCTTCGAGAACCGGCAGGACGCCTGCTTCGACCGCCCCGTGGCCGAGGTGATGACGCGGAACCCGATGACGGTCGAGGTCGGCAGCCGGGTCGGCGCGGCCCTCGACCTGATGCGATCCCGGAAGATCAGTGAGCTGCCTGTGGTCGACGCGCTCGGCCGGCCCGCGGGCCTGCTCGACGTGACCGACCTCATCGGATTGCCCGCCCGCGCGGATGCGACCAGCGTCCGCAAGTCGCGACTGCGGGAGAGCGCATGACGCCGGCCCTTGCGGACCGGCTTCGGCCGATCGAAGCGCTGATCCTCGACGTCGACGGCGTGCTGACCGACGGCACGATCATCTACTCCGACGCGGGCCAGGAGCTTCAATCGTTCCACGTCCGCGACGGCTCGGGGCTCGCGCTCTGGCGCCGGGCGGGCCGGAAGACGGCCGTGATCTCCGGCCGGGGCGGCCCCGCGCTGGAACGCCGTGCGACCGAGCTCGGCCTCGCGCCGGTCTTCATGCGGGTGAAGGACAAAGGTCAGGCCGTGGCCGACGCGATCGCCCAGCTCGGCCTGGAACCCCGGAGCATCGCCGCCGTGGGTGACGACTTGCCCGACTTTCCGGTCTTCCGGGCGGTCGGGGCCCGGTTTGCCGTGGCCGACGCCTGCCCGGAGATCCGCTCCGCCGCCGATGTGGTGTTACAGGCCCGCGGCGGGCGCGGCGCGGTCCGCGAGGCGATCGAATACGTTCTGAAAGCGCAGGGAACCTGGCAACGCTGGGTCGATAGTTACTGAGGAAGGAACCGGCTTGGGCACTCCCCGCCGACTTGTAGTTCTTCTGGCCGGTATCGCCGCCTGCGTGGCGGCCTTCTGGCTGTACGCGCTCGTGTTCGGGCGGATCGACGGCCTGCCGCCGCTACCGGTCGCCTTTCTCGAACGCCGGACCGCAACCGACGTCGATCCGGCGCCCACCGTCCG
Source organism: Gemmataceae bacterium (assembly GCA_019694755.1). Classification (GTDB taxonomy): domain Bacteria; phylum Planctomycetota; class Planctomycetia; order Gemmatales; family Gemmataceae; genus JAIBBI01. The sequence goes on along the minus strand of JAIBBI010000005.1, from coordinate 13,132 downwards.
CAACTCCGTCATCGATCAAAAGCTCCAGCGGGCCTTCGGGCCGGGCTGTGCCGAGACGGCTTACAACCATCGGATCGAGTTGCAGAAGAACGGCGTGATCCTCGCCACCAACGCGGTGATGATCGAGCCCGACGGCCGGTGCAAACTCAAGCCGTTCAGCGTGGCCGTGTCCAAAGACCGCCCGGGCCAGGACCCCGAGGTCTACACCGTCCACTCCGACGAAGCGTACATCGTGTTCGACAGGCCGGTGAAGAACCTCGCCGAGATGGGCCAGCGGAAGATCGTGGGCTGCGACCTCAACAGCGACCCGAGCCTGCTCAGCCCGGACCCGCGCCGGCACCGGATCACCTGCCACCACAACCGCGGCACCGCCGACCCGGACGACGATCTGGTGATGGAGACGGTCGGCCCCGTGTCGTATCGCGAGACGCCGGAGCCCGCCCCGGCCAACGCGCCGCCACAGATTCAGACCGCGGCCGCGATCCGCATGATCGATAAGCGCGGCGCGCCGAAGTCGACCACCATGACCGCGCAGGGGATGAAGATCTACCTGACCGGCAGCAAGGACACCGTGGCCGGCAAGGCCGCTCCCAAGGCCGGCGCGAAGCCCGGCACGGCGACCGGCGTCAAGCAGGTGGTGCTGCCCGAACAGGTGACGATGGACATCTGGATGGACCCGGGCAACGGCTTCCTCGCCACCGGGGCGAAGCCGGCCGCCTCGGCCGAGCGGTCCAACGTCCAGATCACGACGCCCGGGGCCTTCAAGTACACGATCGGCGAAGATGCGGACGTCGCGCGTTTCGAGATGAAGCCGCCGACCAAGCCCGGCGAGCAGCCCGGCTTCGTCCAGGTGATCCGCCCGCTCCTCAAGGACGGCGCGACCGTCTACGACCGCCTCGACAGCGATTACCTCGAGCTGAGCTTCGCCCACAAGCCGGCCACACCGGCGCCCGCGGGCAATCAGGCCGGGAAGGAACCCGGCGCAAACCTCCAGTGGATTCACGCCTGGGGCCAGTATGTCATCGTCACGTCGCAGGGTGAGAACCTGCAGGCTCATGGCTCGGACCTGTATCACGACGCGGCCTCGAAGCAGACCACGCTCAAGGGCACGCCCGAAGTCGTCGCCATCAAGGACGGCAACGAGATCCACGCGCCCGCGCTCGTGATGCTGGCAGCCGACGGCAAGGCCGGCGCGGAGGCGTACGCCCTCGGGGCCGGCTGGTTCAAGGGCCAGCCCGGCACAGGTGCCGACGCCCGCCCGCTGACCGCCCGCTGGCAGGACCGCATGCACTACCGCAAGGACGGTGATGTGGAATTGCTGACGCTGGCCGGCGCGGCCGTGTTCGAGGACCCGGAACGCAAGCAGACCCTCAGCGGCGAACAGATCAAGCTCACGCTCGCCCCGGACCCGAATGCCAGGCCGGCGGCCGGCGGCGCGAAGGTGAAGCCCCGCCGGCTGGAAGTGACTGGCCGGGTCGCCGCCCGCGCTCCCGAATTGAAAGTGCAGGACACCGACCAACTGGTGGTCCTGTTCAACGACGCGCCGCCGAAGGTGCCGCACGGCGATCCCGCGCCCGCCAATACGCCGGTGCCGGGCGTGACACCGATCCCGGGCCCGACCATACCCGCGCCGGCCGCGCCGACCGGACCCGCGGCCGAGAAGCCGCCGCTGGTGCTGTCGGCTCGCTCGGTCACTGCCTCGCTACTGGCCCACTCCAACGGGCCGACGGACCTCGACACGGTGCATTGCGAGGGGCAGGTGCGGGTGCACCAGGACCCGGCCACCGCGCAGGACAAGCCGATCGACATGAAGGGCGACGCGCTCGACCTCAAGCGGCGGGCGCAGGGCCACGAGTTGACTGTCAGCGGCGACCCGGACCGCCCGGCCGAGGTCAGCTTCCCCGACCTGGCACTCGCGGGTCCCTCGGTGAAGATCGATCAGGTCGAGAATGTAGCGGAAGTCATCGGCCCGGGGGCGATGCGGCTACAAAGCACCACCGACTTCCAGGGCAACAAGCTCGCCAAGTCGTCCGAATTGCTCGTTACCTGGCGGCAGGAGATGCACTTCAACGGCACCATCGCCACGTTCCAGGGGCAGGTGCAGGCCGACCAGGAAAGCACGCGCCTGCTGTGCCACTCCATGCAGGTCACGCTCGATCAGGCGGTGAAGTTCGCCCAGCAGGCCGGCGGAAGCAAACAGACCGCGACCGTGAAGAAGGTCGTCTGCAACACCACCGGGCAGGACGGCGCGGCCCCGGTCAGCGTCGTCGACAGCCTGCGCGAGAATGGCTCGGTGACGCGGTACCAGCGCATCGAGGCCCGCGAACTGACGGTGCTGAAGACCGACGGGCAACTCGAAGCCCCCGGCCCCGGCGAGGTCCGCATCCTGCAGAAGGGCCCGAAGAACATGCAGGCCCCGGTCGCCGGACCGGGCCAGCCGAAAGGTGCCCCGGCCGCCGACCTCGGCGAGGAATTGAAGCTCACCTATGTGCGCTACGATCACAAGCTGTTCGTTTACAACGATAAACGGCTGGCGATCTTCTGGGGCAACGCGGAGGTGCTGCACCTCCCCGCCGACGACCCCGCGCTGCACCTGAACATCAACGAACTGATCAACCGCCTGCCACCCCGCGCCTTGTATCTGAAGTGCGAGAAGCTCGAAGTCTTCAGCATGGACAAGGGGCCGAAGAAGTCGCACGTGCTGAAAGCGATCGGTAAGGCGACGGTGCAATTCGACAACTTCTACGGCCTGGCGGACAGCATCGTGTACGACGAGGAGAAGCAGCAGGTCACGTTCATCGGCAGCCCGGGCCGCCCGGCCGTGCTGAACGAAACCCGCGGCCAGGGCCAGCCGCCCAAAAAGACCTCGGGCGAGAAGTTCACCTACAACCGCGCCACAGGTCAATTCGACGGCACGAACGTCAACTCGATCAGTCAGTAACAAACACGCGGCGGAGCCTGTAACGAACATGTATAACGAGCGGCGGGGTTCATCCCCGCCGCCGTCCCGGCATTCCGCGGAGTCACGCCATGCCCTTCGCCCTCCACACCACCTGGCACACCTACGGTGACTGGCTTCCCGGTGACGAACGTGGTCACGTCTCGAATATCGTGATTCCGGGAGGCGGGTTCGTCCGCAAGCGGAACACGCCTGGCACCCCGGTGATGGAAGGCGACCCGCACACGAAGCAGCGGGCCCGCGACATCATGCTCGGCGAACCTGTGCTGCTGACGCCGGGACTGGCGTTGGACGCCATGCACTCCGTGCTCGCGGCCGCAAACACCCGTGGCTGGCAGATTCTTCGTGCGGCCGCGATGCGCAATCACATTCATATTGTGACGACAGAATGCCCGAACGACGGACCGGCCGTGCGTCGCGTCTTCAAAGGCGTGAGTCAAAGCGACCTGAGCAAGGGGCACGGCGCTCGCCGCTGGTGGGCGGCAGGCGGGAGCGACCGGTACAAGAATGACTGGGCCGCGATCGAGGAAGCCGTGAATTACGTGGCCCGGCAGGAATTCAAGCTGGCAGAGATTGTTGACGGAGAAGCGCGCCTTTGCGAATGAGACTCCGGCGGGGATAAACCCCGCCGCTCGTCAGTATTGCTTCACAACGACGATCGGGAACGTGGCGAGAAGTTGATCGTTTGCGGGCCCCGATTACGCGGCGGAGCCCGTGAGGATCATGTATAACGAGCGGCGGGGTTTATCCCCGCCGCCGTCATTGCATGCGTTGGCGTCACGCCATGCCCTTCGCCCTCCACACCGCTCCGGTACATCGTCAACTCCTCTGCCCCTGCCGGGGCAAGTGGATTGAGGGGAACGTGTCCCACGGGTTCCGCGACGGCGGGCTCCGCTCCGCCGCCGCTCCACCCGTGGCTACATTCCGCGGCCCCTGCCGGGGCCGGCCGCACGCTTCACACGTTCTTCCATGCGGCCCGATGATCGGGTATCATCGCGGAATGCCATCGAGTCCCACCGACGCACCGCCTGCGACGAACGCCAGACTCGCTCGTGTCGAGCGCGGCCTGCGACCGTTCAAAAAAATGCTGATCTCCCCTCCTATTCTGCACCGAGAATTGGACGTAGTTTCGTGAGGGGCACAAGGAACACACTTCGAGAGTCCTTGGCCATGACTGAAGGATTTTATCGACTAGTGCAGGCGATTTGTGATGGGAACGAAAGCGCGGTTGTCGAGAGTATCGCGAGTGGCGCTGACGTAAATGAAAGGGATGATGAAGGACAATCGCCTTTGTTTTTTTCAATTGCGACGTCACGGCGACGGAATCAAATGAAGATCTGTCGAATGTTAATCGAGGCTGGCGCCAACACGGAGTTGAGTGGGCCAAATGGACATTCCGCGCTCCATGTTGCAGCAGCGTTCGGTGATCCGAGTATCTTGGAGGCACTGATTGTCATGTTGGGTGATGTAGATCTTCGAATTGGAATAGACGCCTGTTGGACGCCGTTAATGGTCGCCGCTCGTTATGGCAGAATAGACAATGCCAAAGTCCTTTTGCAGCATGGCGCGGACGTGAATACAGTTGACTTTATTGGACGAAGCGCCGCGGACATCGCTTTGAAGGCGAAGCACTATCGCCTCGCTCGTCTCTTGTCACACACCAAGAGGAATGGCACAACAAGTTAGACATTAGAGTTCAAATAGTGCCGGGGTGCCATGCTTCCGCGAAATCCGCCTGACCGGATTCCCCCCGGGCCAGGGCCATGTCCGTCCGACAACGCGGAAGCATTTCTGTGCCGGGCGGCTCGGGACCGCAGTCGGATCAATCGACCAATCTGGCCGGCGACCGAAAGCCGAACGCCGGTAGCCGACCGCCGATTTCCGATCGCTGCGGGTCGTGGTGCGTCGAGTACCACAGGCCATTGTCATCACTCACGATCGTGATCGCGCCCGAGGGCCAGGTACCTACGAAACTCGCACCCACTTCAAGGTAGCGCTTGGCCGCGTCGCGGGCTTCGCCGGTGCCGTTGTGGGCCACCGCCAGTTTCGGCCTGGCCCAGGCGGCGAGTTCCGGCGGGTTGGCCGACTTGCCGCCGTGGTGCGGCGCGAGCCAGACGTCCATCGCCATCGGCCGGCGGCGCATCACCTCGGCCCGGCCGTCCATATCGAGGTCGCCCGTCAGCACGATGGTCCGCCCGCGATGGCCGATCACGCATACCAGACTGCGGGCGTTCTCCGGGCCCGCAGGGCCGACGGCCGGAGGATGGATCACGTCGAACGAGACCTCGCCGGCCTCGAACCGGTCGCCGGCCTTCACCACCCGCGTCGGCACCCCCGTCTGCGTCAGGTGCCGGAGTGTCTCGCGGACCCCCGGCGTCGGCTTGTCGGCGAAGGTCGGCGTCAGGCTCACCCGGCCCACGGGGAACCGCTCGAGCAGCGCGGGCAGGCCGTTGAAGTGATCCAGATCCGCGTGCGTCAAAAACACCTCGTCGATCCGCCGGATGCGACGGTGCCAGAGGAACGGCGCGATCACCCGGCGGGTGACGTCCGGCCCCAGAGCGCAGCCGCAATCGATCAGCACCACACGGCCGTCGGGCGCTTCGATCACCGTCGCCCCGCCGTGACCCACGGCGAGGAACGTCACCCGCAGGCCGTCGTGGCTTCGCGGCACCGCGATCACGGCCAGGCCGATCGCGAGCCAACCCGCGAGCGCACCAGCCAGCGGGCGAATCCGCCCCGGCCAGATGAGCATTGCCGTCAGCAGCAAATAGAACCCGGCGAGCCACCACCAGCCGACGTCATTGACATACACGTGCCCGCCGGGAATCCGGTCGGCCGCCTGCACCAGCGCTTCGAGCCACGCGAGCGACCACCGCGTCACCGGGGCGATCGGCGGCACCGCGGCCGGCAGCGCGAGTGCGACGGTCAGTTGCAGGAAGCCCGCGATCAGCGCGACCGAGGCCAGCGCGATCGCCGGCGGACCGATGAGCAGGCCCACCGGCGAGATCAGGTGATACCGCGCGGCCGTCAGCGGCATCACGGCCAGACCAAGCACCAGCGTGATGACGTAACTCGATAGCACCGCCCACCCCACCGCCCGCAACGCCCGCAGCCACGCCGGCCGGGATGCGTCGATGACGATCTGCAGCGGGTCGGGATCGTTCTCACTCAGTCGTGGTGAAAGGCCCCAAATCAGGAGCGCGACGCAGAGGAACGAGAACTGGCAACCGGGGTCGGCGACGTCCGAGGGGTTCATGATCAGGATGATGAGCCAGGCGAGGGCGAAGCCGTTAGCCGGGGTCGTCGGCCGGCGCAGAAACAACCCGAGGCTCGCGACGACGACCATCACGGCCGCCCGGAGCACGGGCGGGCGACCCCCGGCCAGCAGCGAATAGAAGCAGAGAGCGAGGGCGACGGCGGCCGCGCCGTTCCGCCGGCGCACCCCCACGCCGCGGAGCAGGAACCACAGGAACCCCGCGAGAATCGCGAGGTGCTGCCCGCTGACGGCGAGGACATGCACGACGCCGGTGCGGACATACCGCTCCCAGTCGGCCCGCGTCAGCGCTGTGCCGTCGCCGAGCAGAAGAGCGGCCGCCAGCCCCGCCTCGGCCGGTGGCAACGAGTCGTCGAGCGAACGCCGGGACCAGGCCCGCACGGCCGCGACAGCCCGGTCGATGCTCCAGCCGTCGTCGGTGCGCACATCGAGCACGCCCGGCCCGACGCGCTTCACATGCATGACGGCGCGGATGCCGCGGTCGAGCAATGCGGCGGCATTATCGCGCTCGCCGGGGTTGTCCGCGCCGCGGGGCCGGTGAAACCAGCCCGTGACCTCGACCTGATCGCCCGCGCGCATGGCCGGGCGCGGCCCGTCGATGGTCAGCGCGACGAGGCCGCTCGCGGGCGTCCCGTCGGCAAGCGACTCGGCCTGCAACACGGTCCGCGTCCGAGCCGCCTCGGGCACGCTGCGGAGCGGGTCGCCAATTGCCGGGGGATCGAAAGTCGGCTCCTCGACGATCCGGCCCCGAAGTCGCAGGAGCATCGATTCATCAGTCGCCAGGAATCCGACATCATCGGGCGGGAAGTAATGATGCGCGAGGTGATGATGCAATCCGGCGACGGCCGAGGAGACGATCGCGACGCCGGCCAAAGCGAAGGCCGCACGGTGCGGACGAGCCAGCCAGAGCGCGAGACCGACGACGCCGAGCGCGGGCCAGAATGCAACGGGCAGTGAAAGATAACGGTCGGCGAGGATGCCCAGCGTGGCGACGACGGCCACGGGCGCGAGCGGGGCACGGAGCAGCAAGTCGGCGAAGGGCATGGCCGCAGGACCGGCTCAGCGGGGGGCGCGGAAGACCATGAGCATACCGTTCCACAAGTACGGGATTCGTCGGCCCGCGCCGTGGAAGGCGACGAATTCGAACCCGCGTTCCTCGAACACCGTCCGCAGCGTGCGGTACGACCAGTGCTTGATATGGCCGCCGTCCCAGAGGACCGTCAGGGCGCGGTCGATGCGGTTGGTCACAGCCAGCACGATGTTTTTCAGGTAGCCCCAGTACGGCGTGGTGATGATCACGAGGCCCCCGGGCCGAACTGCCTCGGAGCACCGCCGGACGAAACACCGCGGGTCGTACAGGTGCTCGATCACCTCGATGGCCATGATCGCGTCAAACGAGGTTTGCCCGGGAAAGACCGTCCGGAAGTCGTCGTACACGGAGCCGACGGCAAAGTGGCCGTTGGGCAGGCCTCGCGCCTGGGCCTTCGCGATGCCGCCCGGCGAGAGGTCGATGCCAAAGGTCGTGTAGCCGGCCTCCGCGATGCTCGCGGTGAAGTTGCCGTCGCCGCACCCGGCATCGAGGACGGTGCGAATGTCGCCCGGCTCGGCCAGCCGGCGCAGGATGATATCGAGGTAGAGCGGCTGGTGCGGCGGGTCGGCGTGGCCGTAGTCGTGGTAGGCGTACGCGGTCTCGTTCATGCCCGTTTTCTAGGGTCCCCGGCAGTATTCGCCACACGGCCGCGGAAATCAGTAGCAACTTCGCCCGTGGGGGCTTACAAAACTAGGTACCCTGAGAGCTACCGCATTCCACCGAGGATTCCCATGTCCCGCATCTGGTTAGCCGCGCTGTTCGCCGTCGGGATCGTCGGCCTGACATTGGCTCAGGACGCACCCAAGTCATCGGACCCGGAGCGCAAAAGTCCCCTTGCCGAGAAGCCGAAGAGTCAGACGATCAAGGTCGAGAAGTCGGCCCTCAAGTCGGAGGTCTCGCTCAAGGGATCGCTCGAAGCCAGCGAAGTCGCCGAGGTGCTGGTGAAGCCCGAGGTCTGGTCGTCGTTCGTCGTACTGAAGGCGGTCGAGCCGGGCACGGTGGTGAAGGCGGGCGACGTGCTCGTCGAGTTCGACCCCGAGAAGATCGACCGCGCCATCCGGGACATGGAGGCTGACCAGCGCCTCGCCGACCTGACGCTCCGCGGCGCGGAGATGGACGTTCCGCTCGCCGAGCGGGCCACGCCGCTCGACCTCGCCAGCGCGGAGCGGGCCTTCAAGCAGGCGAAGGAAGACTTCGAGAAGTGGGTCAACGTCGACAAGAAGCTCTCGATCGAGAGCACCGAGATGGGCCTGAAGAGCGCTCAAAGCAATCTCGACAATCAGAAGGAAGAACTCAAGCAACTCGAGAAGATGTACCGCACGAAGGACCTCACCGAGGAGACCGAGGAGATCATTCTGAAGCGGCAGCGGTTCCAGGTGGAGCAGGCCGAGCACTTCCTGAAGCTCTCGAAGAACCGCCGGGACCAGGCACTGAATGTCGACCTCGTCCGCCGGGAAAAGGAAATGCGCGACGGCCTCGAGCGGGCCGAGATCGCCTACAAGAAGGCCATGAGCGCCATCCCGATGGGCCTCGAGCAGAAGAAGCTCGCCGTCGAGAAGGCGAAGTACGAGCGGGGCCGGGCGAAGGAGAAGTTCGAAAACCTCCGCAAGGACCGCCAACTGTTCACCGTGAAGGCCCCGGCCGACGGTGTGGTGTACTGGGGCAAGTGCGTCCTCGGCTCGTGGTCGAGCACGCCGACCAAACTGCTCAAGGGCGGCACCGTGGCCGGCGACGACGCCTTCATGACCATCATCAAGCCGGGCGGACTGATCGTCCGGGCCCAGGCCGAGGAGAAAGACGTCAAGTCGCTCGCGGTCGGCCAACCCGTCCGCATCTCCACCCCGGCCTTCCCCGATGCGAAGTTTGCCGGAGTCGTCGAGAAGGTCGGCACGGTGCCCGTCGGCGGCGGCTACGAAGTCCGCGTCAAAGTCGGGCAGACGCAATTACCCATCATCCCCGGCATGTCCGCCAATATGCGCGTCCTGACATACGAGAAGAAGGACGCCCTCACGCTGCCTGCTGCGGTGATCCAAACCGACGAAGACGATGACCGGCACTACGTCTGGAAGTCGTCGGCCGACAAAGCGGAGAAGGTCTACATCAAGGTTGGCAAGCGATCGGGCAGCAAGGTCGAGATCCTCGAAGGCCTCTCGCTCGGAGACGAAGTCCTCCCGAAGAAGCCCGGCGCAGAAGGATAGAGCCGCCGGCCTTGAATCCTGCGAGGATTCCGGAAACTAGCCGGGGATCGATAACCCCTGACTTTGTTCATACCCAGCCCGTCGGGTTCGCAGATGCGGAACGAATCTGCGAACCCGACGGGGTCGATGTTCGGTCGCGTTTCCTGCCGGGCCATGCGCTCCGTTCCGACCCATAAGTATGAAGCGAGCACGTCTGGTCAGTGCCTTTTGTTTCGAAACCTGTTGTCTCTACTACAGTTCCCTTACGGCTGGCGTTTTCGGACGATGCCCATGTCGCAGAGGCCCCACGGGACATCACCGAAGATTCCGGGTTGGCGGAAGTCGGCCACCGGTTCCAGGGCGAGGTCCGCGGGCAGCGCGTAGCGGAAGGCCTGCATCGAGTGCCGGTGCGTGAACAGCACCACCGTGGCCGGGTGCCGTCGGCATTCCTCGATCAGCCGGTTCACTTCCTTACTGCGGGTCGAGCGCAAGTCGTCGCGGCCCAGATAGAAACTCAGCGAGTCGCAGTTGCGCGGATAACACACGACGCGCGTGCTTGGGTCGGCGCAGTACTTCTGCACGGTATCGGCATCGCGGAACGGCGAGCGGGCCCGGGCATAAGCCGGGAGGACGAACCACACGGCCGCGGTCACGAGCGGCACCCAGACTGCCCCGGCGACCCACTGCCGGCGCGAAAACAACTGGCCCGGCCCCGACTCCATCAGCACTGACAGTGCGAGCGCGAGCGCGGGGAACGCGGGCAGGATGTACGTCGGAAGCTTGCAGCCCGAGAGCGAGAAGAACCCGACGCAACCCAGCCCCGCGATGAGTGCGAAGCTCAACTCTGGCGACCGGCGGTCCGCGCCGGTCGGGCCGGTAAAACTGCGGAGCATCGCAGGCAGAGCCAGGACGGCCGGGAACAGGCCCACGAGTAAAATCGGCGCGTAGTACCAGATCGGCTCGACGTGATCAAATGGCGTGAAGAACCGCTGGACGTTGTGCTGCCAGAAGAAGTACTTCACGAAGCCCGGCTGACGGAGGCTCATGACAACGTACCACGGCACGTTGATCACCGCGACGCCGGCGATGAACGTAGCCCAGGTCCATCGGCCCCATTCTGCGGACCGATCCGGGTGCAGTCTTCGCCAGGCGAACAGCGGCACGAGCACCAGCGCAAGCGCGACGGGCCCCTTGGTCAGCACGCCAAGCCCGCAGGCGATGGTCCACAATGCGACCGCTCCGCGCGGCCGGCCGGGCGTGGCGACCCGATAGCCGGCAAACAGGCCGATAGTGACCCACAGCGTCAGCAACCCGTCGAGCGTGAGTATCCGGCCGATGCCGATGAGCGCGGGCATGACCGAGAGCAGCAGGGCGGCACGCAAAGCCCGGCGCTCGCCGAAGGCGTGGCAGCCGAACAGGTAGGTCGCGATAATGCAGCCGTGAACGGTGAGTGCGGGCACGAGTCGGGCGGCCGCGACCGACACACCGAAGGCCTGATAGCTGAGCATCACCAGCCAGTACAAGAGCGGCGGCTTGTCCATGTACGGCTCGCCCTGGAGCGTCGGTACGATCCAGTCTCCGCGGGCGAGCATTTCACGCGGGATCTCGGCATACCGCCCTTCGTCGGGCTCGAAGAGGTGAAATCCGAGCGCGGGGTAAAGCAGCAGCGCGGGGAGGACCAGCAGGATCGCCCAGGACGCGGCCCGGGTCTTCTCCGGGGTCGCGCTGGCCGCGGGAAACAGCGTCTGCGACCAGAGCAGTCGCAGCGCGGGAATCAGCGCGTGGGGCAGGTGATTCAACTGGCTGACGAGCGATGCCATGACGCCTCCATGATCCAGGCTCGAACCCGGCCGAGCAGCCAGGGCGTGAGCGTGCCTTCGCCGAGCCGGCGGAGGGCTTTGCCCCCGAGCACGGCCGCGTGACGGGCGAGCACTGCGGGCGAACCGGTCGTGTTCCGCCAGAAAACGCGCTCTTCGTTGCACGACTGCTGCTGGAGGAGTCGCCCCCGCGGCCTGCCGTGGGTCGCGCCGCCGCGATGGATCACGCGGGAAGTCGGCGCGTACACGATGCGGTGGCCGAGCGAACGCAATCGTTGAGAGAGATCCACGTCTTCGAAGTAGGCGACGAACGACTCGGGAAACCCGCCGGCCGCGAGCACGGCCGAGCGGCGGTAGAACGCGGCGCACCCGCTCGCGCCGGCGACCTCGGCCGGGCGCAACCAATCGCCCGCAGGTAACTGCCCGCGCGCCCGTGGACTGGCAAAGCCGCCGGCATCGTAGTCGTCGCCCGCGCTGTCGATGCGACCATCAGTCGCGCGCAAAATCAGCGGCGCGACCGCCGCGACGGTCTGGTCAGCGAACGCGGCGAGCGGTTCATCGCTCCACCCGGCCGTCACCTGTGCATCGTCGTTGAGCAGCTGAACGATCGGGGCACGGGCCCGGGCGATACCGGCATTGGCAGCCGAACAGAAGCCGCGGGCGCGGTCGTGGCGAATGACATGGGATCGCGGGAATTGAGTCGCGGCGCGCGATACAGCAGATTGGTTTGAGCCGTCGTCGACGACGATGATTTCCGTGTTCGCCGGTGCGTAGCGGTCGAGGGCGGTCAGACAGTCGGCCAGGAGGTCGACCCGCCGGTGCGACGGGATCACCACCGAAAGAGAGGGCGTCATGATTCGCCGAGCGCGCGGGCGGCCGAGGCGAGCAGGTGGCGGGCGCGAGTGGTCTGCCCGGCCAGGAGGAGTCGGGCGATCTCGGCCATGCGCCGGAACTGTTCCCGGTCCGCGCCGAGTGCGCGGAGCCGGCCTTCCCATTGCACGCAGCGGGCCAGCAGGCGGAATTGCCAGACGGGCCAGTGCTTCGCGGCATAGGTCAGGAGCGCGTGCCGGGTGACGACCCGAAGCGGCGCTGCCACCGGCCTGGAGTGCAGCGGGTGAAAGTGGGTAACGGCGAGGTGCGGGTCGTGCCAGACGGTCCAGCCGCCGGCATGGGCCCGCCGGCACAGGTCGACGTCCTCGTAATAGAGGAAGAAGTCTTCGTCGCAGCCGCCAAGCGTTTCCCAGCAATCGCGGTGGACGAGTAGGCAGCACCCCGTGGCCCAGGCGACCTCGGCCGCCTTCTTCATTACGGGCCGGCAACGGCGGTGGGCCCGCGGGCGGAACAGACCGGAGAGTACGTTGGCGAAAGTCGGGAACGGGCCAACGGAGGCCTGAGGCGTGCCGTCGGCATGGCGGAGGCCGAAGCCGATGATGCCGACATTGGGGTCGGCCGCGAGCCGGGCCTCGGCCGCGACGATCACCTGATCGAGAAATTCGTCGGGGACGCTGACATCCGGGTTGAGCAGGAGAATCCAGTTGCCGGCCGCACGTCGGACGCCGGCATTGACGGCACGGGCGAAGCCGCGGTTCTTGCCGGCGCCCCGCCAGGCGATACCCGGCCGGCGCGTGGCCCAGTCGTGGAGGCCCTGCGGGTCGGCATCGTTGTCGACGATGACGATCTCGGCGATCAGGCCGCGCATGGCCTCGCTGCGGTCGAGCTGGCGGACCAGGCGACGGACGTGATCGGCTTGTTGGAAATTGACAATGACGACGGACACGGCAGTGCGCACGGGGGCCGCGGGGCGGGCCGGGCGTG
>JAIBBI010000066.1 GCA_019694755.1 Gemmataceae bacterium | reverse complement strand
CGGCGACCCGCCCCGGCAGATCGCATGGAAGATCTCCGCCCGCCGCGACACGCTGATCACCCGCGAGTACGAGAGCGAAGTGCCGCTGCGGTGTACGCTGGTGATCGACTCGTCGGCCGCGTCGCGGCGCGGCGCGGCGTGGACGACGCCGCTCGCGCGCTCGGCCGGCGTGGCCGCGGCCGTCGCCCGGGTGGCGGTGGCCAACCGTGACCTCGTCGGGCTGATCGTCGCCGACGAGGCCAGCAGCGATTACCCGCCGCCCGCGCGCACGGCGGGGCACCTCGTCGCGCTGCTCGACACGCTGGCCCGCGTCGAGCCGGCCGAGCCGGAGGTCGCGACCGACGAAGTGAATCCGCTCCTGCCCCGTGCCTGGGCGCTGGCCAGCGACATCTACCCGGACCTGCTCGCGGCCAACGTGAATCGTTTCCCAAGTTGGCTGCCGTGGCTGAGCCCGCCGCCGGTGTACAGGCAGCAGCCGGGCGGGAAGCCGGCATGGTCGTGGTACGCGACGCTCGCGCAGATCAACTCGCCGATCGCCCGTCGGCGCGTCGCTCGCCGGAAGCGACTCGCCGCGCTGATGTGTGCCCGCTACTCGCTGCCCAACGGCTCGCTGGGCCTGCTACTCGACGACGATCTGGCGATGGCAACCTGGCTGCAGCGGTTCCTCGCCGACCACCGCGTGCCGTACGACCTGCCCGAGCGCGACCGGCAGGGCCATGACCTGTTCGCGGACCCGGGCTCGCTGCATCACCAGGCCCGCCGGCTGATCCATGCCGTGGGGCGCGGGCGGGACAACGAACTATTCGTGCTGCTCGGCGACTACTCGCGCCGGCACGAGTCGCTCGGCGAGCTGCTGCGGGCGGTGCGCGCGGCGCGGGCCCGGCACCATCAGGTCCTGGTAGTTCAGCCCGGCGCGGCTCCGGCCGACCCGGGCCCCCGGCCGACCTCCGGGCGGTCGCGGGAGTTACTCGACTACGCGGCCCGCAGCGCGGCCTGGCGGGCATGGACCGACACCCGGCGTGCATTTGGCCGATTGGGCGCGACGACTCTCGCGGCCGACGCCGGCGATCCCGTCCGCCTGATCCTCCGACGGCTCGAACAGATGCGCAACCTCCAGGCCGCGGGGCGCACATGATCCGGCTCCCGACCATCCCGACGCAACCGGCCGCCCGAGTCTACCTGGCCATGGGCGCGGTCTCGGCGGCCTTACTCGCGGTGTGTTTGGCGGAGCGGGGCATCGGCTCGTCGCTGATACTGCCGCCGATGGCCGCGCTGGCGGGCCTGCTGTTCCGCTGGCTGGCCGCGCCGGTGTTCGTGCTGCTGGGCACTGCAATCGCGCTGCAGATCGCCCCGCAACCGTTCCGCCCGTCGCCGATGCCGCTGGACGATGCCCTGCTGGCCGGCGCAATCGTGGGGTATGTGCTGGCTCATTACCGGATGTGCGCCATTGCCGGTACGCTGTACCCGGCCGACCCCCGGCCCACGATCCGACCGACACCACGGCGCAGGCCCGGCCCGCCGCCCTGGCTCGAGTTCCTGATGATCGTGACGCTGGTGCCCTACATCGTGTACAGCGTGACGCGCGGCCGACGGGCGGGCCGACCCGCGCCGCCTGCGCCCGAGCCGCGCCGGGCCGACCCGCCCGACGACGAATACCCGCGGGCCCTGATGATGATTGCCGCGTGCCCGCTGCTGGCCGTCGGACTCTGGACGCTGTCGGCCCGCGTGCCGGTGCCGCTGCGGATGTTCCAGGGCCAATGGCGCATCGGCCTGATGGTGTGGCTGGTGCTGCTCGCCGTGCTGGCAGTGGCCGCGGTAACGGGCTACATCGCCCTGCGGCGGATGAGCGTACTCGAAGCCCGCCTGCGCCTGCACGACACCGTCTGGAGCGAAACCCGCGCCGAACAGCGATCCGTCGCACGCTGGGTGCAGTGGAAGCGACTCCGCGGCAACGGCGTCACTTCGAAGCCGTGAGGTCGAAGAGATACACTGCACCGGTTCCCCCGGCCGCCAGCTTCTTGCCGTCGGGGGAGAAACAGACCCGGACGCCGAAGCCCGCCGGTGTGACAAACTCGCGATTCGGCGTCTGCCCCGTGAGGTCGACCACCGTGATTCGCGGCCGGGGCATGTCGGCCAATTCGGGTTCCTTGAGATTGTCGATTTGCGGATCGACGGGTGGCGACCAGCCGATCGCAGCGTACCGACTATCGGGACTGACAGCGAGGGTCAGCGCACGCCTCGGTACGGATTGCACGACGGTTCGCTCCAACTTGGCGTTAGCCACGTTCCACACGTAGAGATTGGAGCCGGAGTCAGTGGCAATGAACCGGCACGAGTCCGGAGTGAAACAACAACCACTCAGACCGTAGATCTTGGGATCGTTACTTAGCAGAAATCTCCCCCGCTCCTGAAGTGTCGCCGCGTCGAGGATTACATGCTCGCGTGCTTTGCCCTTCACTCCCGGCTGCGATATCGCCAGGAACTTGTCCGAAGGATCAACAGCTTTGATCAGGTATGACGATTCGCGTTCCGGCGAATACGCGTCGGCAACCCGCGACCGCGTCGTCAGATCATGAAGAAAGACCGACGGCAATACGGGACCGTGACCTTCCACCGTTACGGTCACACGGTTGCCGTCGCCGCTGAATTTCCAAGGACTGTTACTGTCCGTCAGCTTCCACTTTTCGCCGGTCTTCAGGTCAGTCACCATCGTCTGGTACGGGACCATTCGGCTGCCACTGTTATGACTGTGTTCTTCTATGGTCAGAAGATGCCGGCCGTTGGGTGAAATCTCGACGTATGTAGGGCCTGTGTCGGGGGAAGGCGGAATGCTGGCCTGTTCGATTCCCGTCGCTACGTCCCAGACGCGGACCCGACCGGAATACTCGAATCGCAATGTCGACTTCCTATCGACCTGAATCCGCCGGTGCTCGGTCTGATGTTCGGCGACGTACATCGTTTTCCAATCGCTCGAGAGCGAGGCATAATCGGCATTGCTGCGATAGCCCGGCATAGTCGCGAACCGTCGGATTTCCTTGCCCGTGTCCACATCCCAGAACTGGACCACGCCGGACGGATAGCCGCTGGTGAAAAGTCGCCTGCCGTCCGGGGAGAACTTTATCGCCCACGTCGTCGCTGCCTTGTCAGTGAACGGAAAGGTGGCAATCAGATTGGGACCGGACGGCAGGTCCGCCTCGGTCGAGTGCGGCTTTATGATCGTGATGTCGTGCGACGACGGGGCGACTTCAATCCCCTTCCAGGTATCGAGTCGGAGCGTCAACTTTCCGCGACCGGGGCCAACTGTCGAATCGACCCGGACCGGGCCGAAGAGGTTGACCCCTCAGCAACGGTCGGGGAGCATGTAAAGGAGCTTGGTCGGCGGTTCGCCCGGTTTGACGGCCGATACTTCGATCTCGCAGGTAGGCCGGGCCGACTCCGGGATGGTCCCGGCGTAAGCAATACTCGCGAACGTACCCGGTCCGATTCCGGGTGTGCCGACCACGGTGATAATGTCGTTGTTCCGCTCCAGTCGAATCGGCTGCAACGAATCGCTCAGCGTGATTTGCAGCGGGCCGCCAAGTCGGATCACCGGCGCGTCGGCCGGCGACCGGGCGAACATCAACAGGCCATTGAGGTCGATGAAGCCGGCGACATACCGCACCCGGCCATCGGTTCCACCACCGGGGAGGCTTGGCACCTCCACTTCGATGTCGATGTTCGCGACGCAGACGTTCGGATTCCGGGCCATGGCGGCCTTCGCGTCGGCCCGAGCGCCGACTGGAGAATCTCGATACAGTTTCAGGGGCGTGAATACGACGGTCAGGTGCTTGTGCGTCCGTCCTCCGACGGCGATCGAATCGATATCGAATCGCCAGCCGTCCTTGTCCGGATTCTGATCGGGCAACATCTTGTAGTCGATCCGCTCGCCCGGGTCGGTCAGGTCGCCGTTGCCGTTGCGGTCGACGTAGAGCACGTCGCCATCGCGGACGAGCCAGGCGCGGTCCTTTCCCTCGGGGCCGAACGCCAGCAGGCAATAATGCGGGCGGGACGTGTAGACGGGCTCTTTGCGAATCGTCCGGTCCTGGCCGGGAGCATGCGGCGCGAGAGCCAGCAACAACACGACAAGAGAGATCGAGCGAAGCATGGCGACAATTCCAGAGTGGACGCCGACGGCCGGGAGAGCCATCGAAACGGTGCCATCACTTTAACGGGGCGCGCCGGCGATTGCAACCGGCCGCCCGCGCAGCGCCCGCAGCAACCGGAGCAGCATCGCTGCCGCCACGAGTGCGGTCCCGGCCCAGAGCCAAATCGGCGGTCGGGGCGCGTGGATCGGCCATTGGCGGAAGATCATCGTTTTTTGACTGATGCTACGGACTGTATCTTCCGTCCAGAGCGTGCTGCCGTCCGCGGGCCAGGCGACGACGTGGCTTCCCGGGACGCAATGAAGGACTTCGCCGGTCTCTGCATCGCGTACCGTCACGAGTTGCGAGGAATCGATGCCCGTGTGCTGGCGGACAACGG
The DNA here is from genome assembly GCA_019694755.1 of Gemmataceae bacterium. Taxonomy (GTDB): domain Bacteria; phylum Planctomycetota; class Planctomycetia; order Gemmatales; family Gemmataceae; genus JAIBBI01. Next base: position 20,574 of record JAIBBI010000066.1, on the reverse strand, counting down.
ACTGAACTTGCCGCTGCCAGCGCGGGAGCTTCGACGGGTCGAATTGCTCCACGGATGTCAGCCACCGGCCGTCCGGCGAAAACTCGCCTTGCACCTGTGCGGAGTCTGGGCCCGGCTTTTGCTCGACAATTGTCTGCAATGTCGTCCGATCTATCAGACGAAAGGCCCCCTGATGGTTCAGTACCATCGTTCGGTCGGTCGGATTGAATGCAATTCTCGCCGTCCGATCGTGCGGGATGGGTAAGCCGAGATCGGCATCCAGACAACGGGGAGGGTCACTGCCGGTATCCCAGAGCAGTCCGACCATGGCGAACGGGAATAGAAGGTGACGACCATCGCCAGAGAACTGAGCGGGGCGTTGGCCGAATCGAACAAGGAACGGAAACACGCACCGGAACTCAGTGCCTGCACGACTCAGGTCTTGGGGCAACAATTTGAAAGTCACAGGATGGTCCCCAACTGTGGGGACTGAGACGCCGGGCGGCGAGGCCGTCACCGGTTTCAGAGCCTCCGGGGCGACAGGTACCACCGGTGGGCTGACGTTGGTGTCGGCGACACAACCGATAAGTAGCCGGCCATTGGGCGCGAGACTTAGGCAATCAAGGGTGCCCCAGAGCGGCACTTCGCCGACCAATTCACCCGACGGAATCTTCCAGACTCTAACGACATTGGGCTTGGCCACCCGCGCCGCGAGCCTCGAGCCGTCGCTGGAAATCTTCCCTTCCGGCGTTGCACCGACAATGCGGATCAGTCGTTTGCGGTCTTGAAGGTCCCAAACGTCCCACCCGTCGTCGCGAGCGTCGTAAAGGCCGATCAGACGGCTGTTTGGTGCGATGACGATGCGAGAAAGGCCCGACGCGGGCTGTCCGCCACCTGGCAACGGAATCCGGAATCGCGTGCGAACCCCTGGAAGGTCCGCGATAGTGATTTCGGAGTCCGACGATTCCCAGGCGACCCACGACAGGTCGGGAGCGCACCGGTAGGCACGACCTGATTCGACTGGGATCGGTGTTGACCGACCGGCTTTGAGGTCGACTTCGAACCTCTGGTACACCTGAGAGTTGAACGGTGCCCCGGTGTAGACAATACTCTCGGAATTGAGTGCCGGACTCGACCACGAACGGGTGGCGAGAACAGTTCCGGTTTGAATCACCTTCAATGGCAATTGTGCGGTCAGCCACCACGCGACCCACACTGCTGCGACCGCCGCGACCGGGGCGATCCACCGAAGGAGGAACCGGGCGAGGCGTCGCATGGGTGATCCCCGATGTCAGAACTGACTGAGGAACCGCAGGTCGTTGCCCCAGAAGAGGCGGATATCGTCGATGGCGTGGCGGAGCATGGCGATCCGCTGCGGGCCCATGCCGAACGCGAAGCCGCTGACCTTGGCCGGGTCGTAGCCGCCGTTGCGGAGCACCGTCGGGTGGACCATGCCTGCGCCCATGATCTCGAGCCAGCCGGTGCCCTTGGTGAGCCGGTCGCGGTTCGGATCGTCGGCCGGCCAGTCGACGTCGACTTCGATCGACGGCTCGGTGAACGGGAAGTAACTCGACCGGATGCGAATCTGACGCTCCTGGCCGAACAGCCGGCGGGCGAACGCCTGGATCGTCCCCTTCAGGTCGGTCATCGTGATGCCGGGGCCGACGGCCAGGCCCTCGACCTGCACGAACTGCATCTCGCTGCGCGTAGTGATCTGCTCGAACCGGTAGCACATCCCGGGCAGGATGGCGCGGACCGGGTCGGGGCAGGCCTGCCGCATGACGTGGATCTGGCCCGGCGACGTGTGCGTGCGGAGCAGCACGCCCGGCGTCGTCGTGTGGAAGGTGTCCCACATGTCGCGCGCGGGGTGGTGCGGCGGCATGTTGAGCTGGCCGAAGTTCAGCTCGTCGGATTCCACTTCGCGCGAGCGGAAGACCTGGAAGCCGAGGTCGGCGAAGATGGCGTAGATCTCGCGGAGCGTCTGCGTCACGAGGTGCAGCCGACCCGGTTGCGGCGACCGGCCGGGCAGCGTCACGTCGAGCTTGTCCTCGGCCAGGCTCTTGAGCAGGTCCGCCTCCTGGCGGGCGGCGAGCGCGGCATCGTACGCAGCGGTGAGCGCTTCCTTGACGCGGTTGGCTTCCTGGCCGTACGCCTTGCGCTGGGCAGGCTCGACGGAGCCGACCGCCTTCAGGGCGGCGGCCATCTCGCCGGTCTTGCCGAAGTAGCGAGTATTCCAGGCCCGCAGCGCGGGCTCGTCGGCACAGGCGGCGAGTTCGCCGGCCGCCCGGGATTCCAGAGCGGCGAGGTCGGTGACGGTGGTGGTCATAGTGGGAAATATATAAGGGCGTCGTGGTCCCGCAGATGTTACGGGAGCACGACGCCCTGACGAGTTTCGAGGTTCGGCTGGCTTACTTCTTCGCGGTCGCCAGCTCGACGATCTTCTTGAACGTCTCGGGGTCGTGGATGGCGACTTCCGAGAGCGACTTGCGGTCGAGCTCGATGTTGGCCTGATTCAGGCCGGCGATCAGCTCGCTGTACCGGACGCCGAGGGCCCGGGCGCCCGCGTTGACGCGGGTAATCCACAGTCGGCGGAACAGACGCTTGCGGACGCGCCGGTCGCGGAATGCATAGACGCCGGCCCGTAGCAGCGTGATCTTCGCCTGCTTGACCAGGTTGTGCCGGCCCAGCCGGAAGCCCTTGGTGAGTTTGCGAAGCCGCTTCCGTCGGCGAAGGACTGTTTTCCCGCTGCGTGCCCGAACCATGATTCAACTCTCCCCTTCGCCCCGGACGGCCGGCCTGCGAACCCAAAGTATGCCAATCAAATGACTTACGAAAGAGCCACGACGTACTTCTGGCAGATCTTATCGGTGCCGATCGCCGGCTTGCGGAGCTGACGCTTCCGCTTGCTGGTCCGCCCGGCCAAAAGGTGCCGACGGTTCGCCTTCGCGCGCTTGAGCTTGCCCGTCCCGGTGACCCGGAACCGCTTCTTGACGCTCTTGTTGGTCTTTTGCTTGGGCATGGCCCGGATTCCCTGATTCGTGGCTAGCTAATTTAGGGAAACAGCCCGTTACTGTCCAACAGCGAGGGAGCGGTTACTGCGAATTGGAGGTCATTTTCGATTTGCGATTTGCGATTTTGGATTGTCCCGAAGGCTGTTACAGCGCAACGCCTTATTGGATTGACAGTTGAGGCCGGGCGGGTCCTCAATCGCAAATCCAAAATCCAAAATCGCAAATCCAAAATCGGGTCACTTCGGCGCCAGCATCGCTGTCATGCGTTTGCCTTCCATCGAGGGGTTTTTCTCGACTTTGGCCACGTCAGCGAGCTTTTCGAGGATCGCGACGATGATCCGCCGGCCCTCTTCGATGTGCTGGAGTTCCCGCCCGCGGAACAGCACGTTGACCAGCACTTTGTCCTTATGTTCCAAGAACTTGCGCGCCTGGTTGATCTTCGTGTCCACGTCGTGGTCGCCGGTCTTGGGGCGGACCCGGATTTCCTTCAACTTCTGCTGGTGGGTCTTCTGCTTGTGCTGCTTCCGCGACTGTTCGTACCGATGCTTGCCGTAATCCATGATCTTGCAGACGGGCGGACGGTCGGTCGGCGCGACCTCGACGAGGTCGAGCCCGGCCTCGCGGGCCATGTCCATCGCCTGCGCGGTGGGGACAATGCCCAATTGCTCGCCCTGCGCCCCGATCAACCGGATCGGGCTCAAGCGAATCTGCTCGTTCATGCGCGGGCCCATGTCGCGCTGCGGAGGACGGGCAAAGCGATCAAACGGAGGGATAGCGGCACTCCTGTCGACAAAACCAACCTGACCGGCTTCCGACCCCCGGATCCGGCAAATCGGCCACGAATTACCTAACTGTAACTGCTTTCAGCAATGGCGTCAACGGTGGGCGCGTGCAAAAGCCCGGCGGAATCGCTCCGCCGGGCCTGCCAGGGTGTCTGGTTTAGCGGGCGACGACCGTGACGTTGCGGTCTTCATCGCCCCGCACGACGAAGTCGCTGTGGGCCTTCGGCCGGCCGTTGGCGTCTTCGGTGTAGATGGTGTAGGTGCCGCTGGCGAGGCTCACGCGGAACCGGCCTGCATTGTCAGCAGTGACCGGGGCAAACTCCTGACCATTCGCGCTCACGAAGCGGATCTTCGCGCCCGGTCGGGCCTGGAAGTCGGAGCGGACGATCGTGCCGTTCACGGTCGATTGACGGGAGGCCAACCGGTCCGGCCGGAAGCCGGCGACCGGCGGGTTCACCGGCCGGGCGGTCGACGGGACGATGAGCTTCTCACTCGTCGAGCCCGGCGGCATCGTCCGGTTGTCCGGCCCGTAATTCAGCGGCGGCGTGGTCGCCGTCGGCGGCGGGAACGTCTGCTCGGTCGCCGTCGGCGGAGCCGTAGCGACCGGCGGGGCCACTACCGGGGCGGCCGCGGTCGTCGGGCAGCACGGGTTGATGGTCACCGGGTCGTAGTAGAACGATTGCCGATAGGTCGTGACCGGCTGGTACGCAATGCGCTGCACGTAATTGGTCACGGCGTTGCACTGCGACTTGAGCTGGTAGCAGGTCTGCGGCGTGGCGACCTGCGTCGCACAACCGGTGCAAGGGTCGACCTTCATGCTGTAGCTGTAACTCGTCACCGGCTCGTAATAGTACGACGTGCGATAGCTCGTCACCGGTTCGTACGACACGACCGCCTTGTAAGACGTCGTCGGCTGGTAATAGCTCCGCTGTACATAAGCCGTCTGCGGGCAGCAGGTCGGCGGGGGCGGACAGCAGGCCGTCGGCGGCGCTTCCACCCGGTTCGAGACCCGGGGCGTCCCGCAGCAAGTGAGCTGAAACACATTGTCCCAGGCGGCCGGAGCCAGCCCGGGCGCGAGCAGGAGGGCTGCCACTGCCCATCCGCTCTTCAAGCCGGCGCGAGTCATGATGCTTCTCCTGGAGTATGTCGCACGGGGCCGGGCGCGGCCCGTCTGTAGTCTTAGACGTTCGACCACACCATCGTAATTCGGGAAGGCAAGCGATCAAACGGGAGCCGGCGGGAGAATCACTGCTGGTGGGCGTTCGCCGCCCGCGCGACCCGCAGCGTCGCCACATTCGACCGTGTTTTCCCAGCTTCCGCACGACTCGTCACGGGTAGCCCAAATTGCCTTGCCTTCCAGCAAGGCTCCGATTCAGCAAGGTGTAACGATTGGGTGAGATGAGCCGACGGTACGATCAGTTTGCGCTGAAGTCCGGAGGGAACTTCCGCGAACCGGCCGGAGCGTGCAGCACCGGGTTGTCGGGGTGCAGACAATCAACGAGTTGGATGAGGTGCCTGGCCCGGCGGGCCACGTCGAGTTGCTCCAAGAGCCCCTGTTTCATTTCCGGCGGGAGCGGAAGCGCAAACCCCAGCACATCCACGAGCGCGCCCAGAGTCAGTTCACTGTGAAACAGGTCCGTCACCTGCTGCAGCGCGCCGGCCTGCGTGTTGAAGCGCGGCAGCAATGCGTCCGACAATTCCTGCCGGAGTTGTTTCGCGACGGCGAGGTCTTCGGGCGGGTTGCAGTCGAGCAGGTCCGCCTTGGCGACGCGGTAGAGCTTGTCGGATTCCATCTCCTTGCGGATGCGCATGCGCTTCACGCCACGGAGGAGGATGTTGAATCGGCCGTCGGGCAGTTCCTGCTCGGCGACGATCCGGCCAACGCACGCGACCCGATGAATGGCGGGGTTTCCCTGAAACAGGTCTTCCCAGCCCGGCCGGAGCAGCACGATGGCGATCAGGCCGTCGCCGGCGATGGCGTCGGCCGTCATCTGCCGGTAGCGCGGCTCGAAGATGTGCAGCGGCTGCACCACCTGCGGAAACAGCACGAGGTTCGGCAGCGGAAAGAGCCGGGCCGTGCCGCCGAACTCCGCGATCGCTTCGGCGTCACTCATGGTCGTCCCGCAGAAACTGCTCCGGATCGGGCCAGGAGTCCGGGGCCGGGTCGAGTACGATCGTGGGTATCAGGGCCGGGTCGGGCCGGAGGTCGCGGCGGAGCATGTCCTGCCCCTCCTTGTGGACCTCCGTAAAGCAGACCGCCATGTCGCCCCAGAACTTTTCGCGGTCGAGCCCGTAGTAGGGGCTCGGGTACAGGCTCATGTATTCCTGCGCGGTCTTGTACAGTTTTACCGCGCCGCGGAGGTTGCCATTGCCGAAGTGGTGCAGGGCCACGGCCGCCTGGAGCACGGCCTGGTAGAACCGGCGGTCGGCGTTCGGACACTCGTTCCAGAGGTCCTCGAGCACTTCGTGGGCCTCGAAGAACTCGCGCTCGTTAAACAGTACGACGCCGGCGAGATAAAGCGGCTCGTATTTGATCACCGGTTCGGACATAATGTCTCGTGAGAGGGGAACGTTGTTATGATAACGGCGCGGCCATGCTGATTTCCAACACAATTCCCCCGGCCTCGTGGGCGCAGACCTTTCGCATGGTCCGCATCGGGCTCGACGCGGGGCTGCCGGTCGTGCGCGTCTTCCGCCAGCAGTCGGAGCGCGGGCCGACCGAAGTGCGGCCAATGATGGACCGCATCGCCACGCAACTGAACGACGGATCCACCTTGGCCGACGCCCTCGAACCCGAGCGCGGTCAGCTCCCTGCAATCGTCACGCCGCTGCTCGCCGTGGGCGAGGAAGCGGGCCGGCTCGGCGACACGCTCCGCGAACTCGAACACTTCTTCGACCAGCAAGCTTCGCTCCGCCGGGAGTTTCGCGCGCAGATGGCCTGGCCGGTGTTCCAGTTCTTTGCCGCGGTCGGTGTCATAGCCCTGTTCCTGCTCGTCCTCGGCTGGCTGGACATCAAGCTCCAGCCGCTCGGCCCGCTGATCGGCACCGGGGCGGCAGGGGCGGCCCGCTGGCTCATGCTCGTATTCGGCTGCTTGTTCATCGGCTGGTCGGCGTACCGCGTCCTCACACGGCAAGCGCGGTTTCTTGCGCCGGTCGAGCGTGCCTTGCTCAAGCTGCCTATGATCGGCCCGGCCTTTCAGAACATATTGCTCACGCGGTTCTGTATCGCGCTGAAGCTCACGTTGGGTTCGGGTCTGCCGGTGAAGCGGGCCGTGCGGCTCAGTTGCGACGCGGTCGGTAGCCGATTGTTCTCGGCCGCCTATTCCGACGCGAAGCCGGAACTCGCCCGCGGTGCGACCCTCACCGAGACACTGCGGGCTTGCCGGGTGTTCCCCGGCGAGATGCTTGACGCCGTCGCGGTCGGCGAAGAATCGGGCCAGATTCCCGAGGTCATGGGCCGGCAGGCCGAGATGTACCGCGAACTTGCCACGATGCAGATGCGTCTGCTCGTGCAGGCGGGCGGCTGGTTCGTGTACGGCTGCGTCGCGCTGATGATCATCGTGCTGATCTTCACCATCTATTCGTCGGCGATCGCCCCCAACTACAAGTTCTGATGCGGGATCTTCCGTGAGCGAACCTGGCCAACTCCCCGATGTCGTCACTGCCAACGTCTCGCTCTCGGGCGGCGATTGGAAGCTGGACCTTCAGGTCAACGTCGTCACCGCGCCGATGCGGCCGACGGAATTGCTGCCGCTGGCTTACGCGCTCACCGAGGCGGTCGTCGATCAATCGATCAAGACCGAGGCCGCGGCCGGTCGCGGTATCTCCTGCGGGCCCGGTTGTGCGCAGTGCTGCCGGCTGGCGGTGCCCATAGCGCAGCACGAAGCCCGCCACATTGCAGCCGTCGTCGACCAATTACCCGAACCCCGGCAATCGGTCATTCGCGGTCGCTTTGCCGATGCGATCCGCCGGGCCGACGAGGCGGGTCTGGGCGAGACTATTCGCCGGTCGGATTCGCTGACGACCGAGGAACTGCACTCTTTGACTCGCGACTACTTCGTGGCCCAGATCCCGTGCCCGTTCCTCGATGATGAGTCGTGCTCGATTTACGAGCAGCGGCCGGCGACCTGCCGGGAGTACGTCGTGACCACGCCGGCGGAGAACTGTGCCAAGGTTACGGACCGCGAAGTCAACCCGGTGCGAATCGCGCTGCCGATGTTCAACGCGCTGGCCCGCTGGCGGGTGCCGCCCGGCGATCACCACGAAGAACGCTGGGTGATGCTGACGCACGCACTCGAGTGGGTCGCGGCCCACCCGGAGGAAGAGCCGCCCTCGCCGGGCCACGAGTTACTGGGCGACCTTCTCAACAGCGTCGCGGGGCGTCGCAAAGCTGAAGCCCGCCCGAACGCCGGCGATTGAGATTGACGCCGGACCCGGCCCCGGAGTTGAATGGGTGCGGACTCCGCCGGAGGGAATCGGCGTGCGCGTGCAGGCAATCGTATCAACCATCGCGACCAGAAAGCTGGCGCCCGGCCCCACGGCCGTGGCGACCGTATTGATCGCTGCGATCGCGGGGCTGCGCATCGCCTATCTGCTCTCGTCGTGTCCGCTCGAGTTGGCCGCCGACGAGGCCCATTATTGGGACTGGTCGAGGCACCTCGACTGGAGTTACTACAGCAAAGGCCCGCTTGTCGCGTGGATGATCCGGGCCAGTTGCGAGCTGTTCGGTGATTTGTCGCAGCGGCTTGTCGGCTCGCCGCTGCTCGCGATCCGACTGCCCGCCATCTTCTGCCAGGCCGGCGCGCTGGCCGGCACCTATCTGCTTTCACTCCGAGTGACCCGCGACCCGCGGGTCGCACTGTTTACCATGCTGGTCCTGTTCACCATTCCCGCCATCGCGGCCGGTGGCACGGTCATGACCATCGACGCACCGTACTGCTGCGCCTGGGTCTGGGCGTGTGTGTTTGCCCACGCCGCGATCGTCGAGGGGCGAACGCGGGCCTGGCCCGCGCTCGGCGTCGCACTCGCGGTCGGCATCCTGGCCAAGTACACGATGCTGGTCTTCATCCCCAGCATCATGATGTTCCTCGTCTTCAGCCGGGCACACCGTTCGCAATTGGCACGCTCGGGGCTCTGGATTGCCGTGGGCATTGGCGGGCTGGCCGCGCTGCCGATCCTGCTATGGAACGCGCGCAACGGCTGGGTCACGTTCCGGCACGTCGGCACGCAGGCCGGGACGACGGCGTCGCAACTCCGGCTGCTGGGCCCGCTGCGGTATGTCGTTGAACAGGCCGGGCTGCTGATGATCTTCTGGTTCGTCGCCTGGGCCGGGGCGATGTGGAAGCACCGGCCGGGCAGAACGACGGACGCGGGCCGGCAACTGCTCTGGTGGACCTCCGCGCCGATGTTCGCCGTGTTCCTCGCTGTGACGCTCCGCACGCCTGGGCAGGTCAACTGGCCGATAACCGCCTACGTTGGCGGAATGATCCTGGCCGTCGAGTGGTGGCTGGAGCACCGCCGGTCGTACGGGCCGCGCTACCGCCGTATCACCACCGGCGGCTTCGCCGTGACCTGCGTGATGGGGCTGTTGATGTCGCTGCTGCTGCATGTCCCGGCGGCGGCCCGGCCGCTGATCCTCGCCGTCACCGGCCCGGGCAGCGCGAAGAACCCGATGCCGATCCGCCGACTCGACCCTACGGCCCGGCTCCGCGGCTGGCGGCACCTGGCGGCCGAGGTTGATGCCGTTCGCCGCGAATTGCGGCAGGCCGGCGAGCCGGAACCGGTCATCGCCGCTTCCTTCTGGACGATTCCCGGCGAACTGGCCGTCTATTGCGAGGGGCATCCCGAGACGACCTGCATCGGCACGCCGCTGGCCCAGCGGATGTCGCAGTACGACCTCTGGCGGCCCAACCCCGTTTGGGACCCGGAACAGTTCGTCGGGCGGACGTTCATTTATGTCGGCGATATCAGCCCGGAAGTGGCGGCGGCCTTCGAGCATTTGGAGCCGACCCGGATGGTCGAATACCGGGAGGGCGGCGAGGGCGTGGCGTTCTGGCGCGTGACCGTCGCCCGGGGTTTCCGCGGGTTCGGGCCGCCGGATGTATGGCCGGGCTCACCCCGTTATTAGCGCCCCGACGGCCTGCAGCCGTTGCAACGGGCACCTACGCAAAATTAGAATGCTAGTATGCACCGATCGGGCTTTCCCGCTGAAGCTGCGCCCCGACTTCCGCGCCGGACCCCGGGTCATTTCGGGGAGGGCGCGTGCGAACGGTAGTCATTGCGAGCCGGCGTGAAGGCGTCGGGCGTACGTCGGCGGCCGTGAATCTGGCCGCCGCCCTATCGCGGGCCGGGCACAAGGTCGTACTCGTCGACGCCGACCCTAATCGGGGCGCGTTGCTCGCACTCGATCTCGACCCGACCTCCGGATCGCCCGAGGGCTGGTATTCCGATCCGCGCCTTGAGTTCGGAGTATTCGCGCCCGCCCGGATCGATGCGGCCGCTTGGCCCGGTCTCCCGGCCGACTGGGTGGTGATCGATCTGCCCGCGGGTCAGCTTCCGCCCGGGGCCGACGCCTACCTGATCGCCGAACGGGCCGACCCCCGCGCCGAGGCCGGGATCGACTTGATCCACCGTGCCGTCGAACACGGCCCCACCGAACTTCTTCTGCTGCTGCCGCCCCGCGTGAAGCCGGGCGGCCCGGTCGAGTCCGCGCTGCGGTCGCTGCTCCCGGCATCGGTGCCGGTCTCGACGATGGAGTTCGACTCGGCGGCGGCCGGCGCGTTGCTGATCGGCCGGCCGGCGGTCAACGCTTTCCCGTATTCACCGATCTCCGTCACCTACCGCAATCTGTGCGAGCGGATCGTCGCCCGATTCCCCGGCGACCGAGTCCCGCCGGCGTCGCAACCCGTGGCCGACTCGGATCTGGGCCTGCTCGGCATGTTAGGCGTTGTCGGCGTGCCGGTCGTCGCGGCGCTGGTCGATGCGCCGCTCGGCGAGGTCGTCATCCCCGAACTCGCGATCCCCGAACCGCCCGCGCCGGAACCGGAACCTGAGCCCGTCGCGGCTGAGCCCGGCCCGGTGGTCATCGAGGTGCCGCCAGCGATTCCGGCACGCAACCCCGATACGCTGATCGAGCCGTCGCTGCCCATCGCGTTCGAGGCGGTGGAGCCGCCGGTGATGCAACCCACTCCGCCCCCGCTGCCGGCGTTCGTGGCCGAGTTGCCGCCGGAACCGGAACCAACTCCTCCGCCGTTGCCCACCGCGATTCCGGAAACGGTGTCGCCGCCCGGCGGGATGGGCTTCCAGGTGGAATTCGACGCACTGGCGGAAGGAGCAAATTGGTCGGCCAGGCATGTCGACGTCATTGAAGCGCCGACGCCCGTCGTCGACTACACCGGCGACAGCGGCGACGACCTGGCCGGGCCACCGGTCGAGCCGCCGCGGGAAGTACCCGTCGGCGGATCGCTCGCGCCCGCGCAATCGGTGACGAGCCCTCCCCCGCCACCATCCGACACAATCACGGCCTCGGACTCCGCGCTGTTCATCCCGCACGGGATTGAACTAAACGCGCCGCAGGCGGCCATCCTGTCGCCGGGCCGGAAGGATCAGGCCGAGAAGATCTGGGGCGAGCAGCCAAGTCCGCCGGAGGTCGCGGAGACGCCGTCCGGGTCGATGCCGCCCGTGCCCGCGGCCCCGCCCGCGCCGATGCACTCGGGCGACCTGACATCGGTGGCGTGGTCGCCGGACGGCCGGCAGATCGTCACCGGAAGCTGGGACCGCACGGCCCGCGTCTGGTCGGCGGCCGACGGATCGGAGATCGCCACGCTCCGCGGCCACACCCACGTCGTCAGTGCGATCGCGTTCTCGGCCGACGGCGCGACGCTTGTCACGGCAGGCTGGGACAAGAGCCTCCGTCTCTGGGACACGATCACCTATGCCGAGCGCCAGAATCTAAGCGGTCATGCCGGCGTCATCACCGCCGTGGCCATCAGCCCCGACGCGAGGCTACTCGCCAGCGCGAGCTGGGACCGCACGGCCCGCCTCTGGGACATCGCGACCGGTGCGGTGACGACTCTCACGGGCCACACACGCATGGTCAGCAGCGTCGCCTTCTCGCCGGACGGCGCGAGCGTCGCCACCGGCGGGTGGGACAAGTCAGTCCGTCTCTGGAAGGTGACGACCGGCGAAGCGGGGGCGGTCCTTTCCGGGCACGGCGGCGACGTGACCGGTGTTGCATGGTCGCCCGACGGCCGACGACTCGCGAGCGCGGCCCAGGATCACACGGCCGTAGTCTGGTCGCTCGAAAGCTGCTCGGTCCTGCACACGCTCCGCGGCCACGCCGCCGAGGTGACGGCTGTGGTCTGGTCACCCGACGGAAAGACGGTCGCCACGGCCGGTTGGGACAAGTCGATCCGTCTGTGGAATGCGGGTATGGGCAGCCCGGCGGGCTGTCTGACGGGCCATCTCGGCGTCATCTCCGGGATCGCCTTCTCGCCCGACGGCTCCCGCATCGCCAGCGTCAGCCTCGACCGCACACTCCGCGTCTGGGACGTGGCGACACATCAGAATATCGCGACATATGTGATTCAGAGCGGCATTCAGTCCGAGCCGGTGCCGCTCGCACCCGAGTACGTGCCGCCGGAGCCCTCGGGCCGGCTCGCTAAGCTTGCCGAGGCAGCCGCGGCGCATCCCCCGGCGGCGGTCGTGGAAATCCTCTCGGGGTCCATGCGCCGGCCGTCGTCCCGGCCCGAAGTCAGTCTGCCCCCGATCCCGACTCCCGCGCCGCCGATCCCCGCCGGGCCGCCTCCCGCGCTACCGGTCCGCGTCCCCTCCATCCGCCGGGGAGGCACGTTGAACTCCATCGCGGTCGGTGGCGGACTCGTAGCCGCGGCCGCGGGCGACGGACTCATTTTGGTTTGGGACCTGCTTTCGGGCGCGGAGGCCGGCATCCTTCGCGGGCACACCGCCTCCGTGAATGCCGTGGCATTCGCGCCCGGAGGGCGCGTCCTCGTCAGCGCGGGCGACGACGGCTCCGTCCGCCTGTGGGATGTCGCCAGCGCGCGCGAACGCATCGCGCTCGACGGGCACACGACAGCCGTTACCGCCGTCGCCGTCAATGCCGAGGGTACGATCCTCGCGAGCGGCGACGCCAACGGCGTGACGCAATTGTGGGACCTGGCCGCGGGGAGCGCACTCGTCAACTTCCGGCACCCCGGCGGAGTGCTGGCCATGGCCTTCACGCCCGACGGCGGGTTGCTCGCGACCTCGGGCCGCGACGGCACCGTCCGCCTGTGGGACGTGATTGCGGGTGAGGAGAAATCCGTCCTTCGCGGTCACGGTCGAGACGTCAACGCGATCGCGCTGACGCCCGACGGCCGTACGCTCGCCACCGCCGGCCCCGACGGTATCGTGAAGTTCTGGGATGTGTCGACCCGGCAGGAATGGAACTCGCTGGAGGCACATCCGCAATCGTGCACCGCACTGACATTCAGCCCCGACGGGCACCTGCTCGCCTCGGCCTCCATCGACAGAACAGCCCGGCTGTGGGACTGCATCACCGGTCAACTCGTACATGAGTTCACCGGCCATGCCGAACCAATCGTCTCGGCAACCTTCAGCCCGGACGGGCACACTCTCCTGACCGCGAGCAAGGACCAGACTGTCCGCGTCTGGTTCGTCGACACCGGCTCGCCGCGGGGCATGCTCTGCGTCGCGTCCGACACGCTGATGGGCGACGGGTCCGGCTTCGATATCGGGCTCGACGGGGCAGAGTCGCGGCCGATCCGGTCCCGCCCGCTGCACCTGGCTGCGGCTGCGTCCGACGCCCGCGTCCGGCTCTGGGACGTGGCCGACCCGCGGGCCTTGTCCGGAGAACCGGCCCGCGTGATCGAGGGGCACGACCTCGATGTCAACTCGATCGCCTTCAGTCCGGATGCCGAGCGGCTGGCCACCGCGGCCGGCGATCAGAACGTCCGCCTCTGGGACGTGCGCACCGGCAGCCCGCTCGCGACTTTCGAGGGCCACTCCGGCGAAGTCGCCGCGGTCGCGTTTCACCCCGACGGCCTCGTGCTCGGCAGCGGGGGGTGGGACACCACCATCAAGCTCTGGGACACGCTCGCACGAACCGAACGCGCGACACTCCGCGGCCACAAAGGCGCGGTGACCGCGCTCGCGTTTCATCCGCTCGGCGATCTGCTGGCCAGCGCGGGCTGGGATAAAAACGTCGTGATCTGGGACGTGGCCAGCGGTCAGCAGCGGGCGTCGATCCCCGGCCACGACAAGATGGTCACCGCCGTGGCGTGGACGCCCGACGGCCGGCTGCTCGTCACCGGAAGTTGGGACAAGACCGCCAGGCTGTGGGATACGGAATCCTTCCGTTGCGTGGGCACGCTCCCGGGTCACCGGTTCGCTGTCAGCGCGGTGGCCGTGCATCCCGACGGGAGGACGCTGGCCACTGGAAGCTGGGACACGACAGTGAAGCTCTGGGATTTGGGCACAGGTCAGGAGATGCGGGCCCTGAAGGGGCACACCGAGAGTATCCGCAGCGTCGCGTTCTCACCCGACGGCACGATCCTCGCGACGGGAAGCTGGGACGGCACCGTCCGCCTGTGGGACCCGCTTTCGGGCGCGGAACTGGCGTGTCTGAAGTTACCAGGCGGGAAGTTCCATGCCGTGGCGTTTGCCGAGCCGGCCCACGGCTGACAATTACCCTTCCGCGCCGATCAGGTAGCCGCGGAGATCGATGAAAAGATTGACGCAGTGCCGGCGAAGCAGCGGGTCCTCACCCGCGTTCACCCCGGGTGCGTGAAACCGCGCGGCGATCTGCAGCAGATTCTCCTTGGCCGGACTCGCGGTCATACGCAAGTCGAGGAACAACTGCGTAGTCCGCTTGCCGAGCCCGATCCACCGGAGCGGACCGGCCGAGTTCGAAGCTGACACCGGCGCGTCGAGCCGGACCCGGATCAGCCCCGGCTTGCTCTCCAGAATCTCCCCGCCCTGCGCCTGAACGAATCCGCGGAGCTTGAGCAGCGCGATCTTCTGCGGCATCCACGCTTCGACATGGAACTCGACGGCATTCGGGTCGTCGACCGGTGCGGTGGTAGTATCCTCGAACGGCTCCGCCGGAGCGTCGGGCACGTGGATTTCGAGTGGCTCCAACTCCCGGTTGGCCGCGTCCTGCGTCGCCTTGAGCAGCGCAAGGTCGAACTTCTCGGACAGCTCGCTGGCCGACTGCGGGCGGTCGGCGGGGTCTTTGGCGAGGACTTGCATCACCACTTCTTCGATGTGTGGCGAGATCGTCCCGTCGAGTCCGATGTCCGCGAATCGCGGCGGCGGCTCGGTGGCGTGCGCCAGCACCATGTCCATGCCGGTGGGGCCGTTGAACGGCAGTTGCCCCGTCAGCAACTCGTAGGCGAGCACGCCGACGCTGTACAGGTCGCCGCGATGGTCCACCGGGTCGCCCCGGACCTGCTCCGGACAGATGTAGCCGGGCGTGCCGACGGCGAATTCGTCGTTCGTCACCGTCACCCGCGCGATCTCCGCATTCGGCGTAATGTCCTTCGCCAGGCCGAAGTCCATCACCTTGATCCGCTCGCGCGGCGAATCCGGATCCACGATCATGATGTTCGAAGGCTTCAGGTCGCGGTGGATGATCCCCGCGTCGTGGGCCGCCTGCAGCGCCTCGCAAAGCTGGCCCAGCAGCCGACCTACCCGGGCGGCGGCAAACCGCTTGTTTTTATCGAGCAGGTAGTCGAGATTCACCCCGCGGATGTACTCCATGACGATGCACGGGCCCAGCGGGTCGTCAAGCGAGGCGTCGTAGAGCGCGACCACGTAAGGGTGCTGGAACTTCGCCATCAGCCGGGTTTCGCGCTCGAATCGGAGGCGGAACTTGGGGTCGTTCGCCACGGCATCGGACATGACTTTCACGACGACCTGACGGTTAAGGTCGATTTGCCGGGCAAGGAAGACCCGGCCCATGCCACCTTCACCGATCAGGCGGGTGATTTCATAGCGGTTAAGGAACGTCCGACCGATCATGCGCACCTTCAGACAGGCATCGGCGGATCCGCCGCTCCCGCAAGTCTATTCCACGAATCGGCCGGACGCAATAAACCGGCGCATCGTTGACGGTGGAGATAAGCCCTTTTACAGTGATGCTTTCCGCGGAGGACCGGGCAGGGTGGAAGGAATCGGGCAACTATTGCAGACGCTGCCGGCGTGGTCCGCACGCCGGGGGCGGCGCGTGGTCGTCAAACTGGGCGGAAGCGCGATGGAGGACCCCGCCGCCCTTGCCAGCACCATCGCCGACATCGCATGGCTTGCATTCGCGGGCCAGCGCGTCGTCGTCGTCCACGGCGGCGGGAAGCCGATCGACCGCGCTTTGGCAGCCGCCGGGATCGTCCCGCAGAAGCTCGACGGCCGGCGCATCACCGACGACGCCACGCTCACCGTCGTCGTCCGCGTCCTCGGCACGGAGATCAATGGCGACGTGGTCGCCCGGCTCAATGCTGCCGGTGCGAGCGCGACTGGCTGCCCTGCCCTCCTGCACGGCGAACTGCTCGACGCCCGACTCGGCCGCGTCGGCCGGGTGACGCGGGTGGATACCGCCGACCTGCATGCGGGCCCCGGCATCCCTGTGCTGCCGTCGCTGGCCCGCGATGCTGTCGGCAACTGGCTCAACGTAAACGCCGACGACGCAGCCACGGCCGTCGCGGTCGCCTGGCAGGCCGATGAGTTGGTGTTCCTCACCGACACGCCCGGCGTGCTTCGCGACTTGGCCGACCCGGCCAGCCGGATCGCGCGGATCACGCCCGCCGATGCCGCCGCGTTGACGGCAGGGGGTATCATCTCGGGCGGGATGGTGCCGAAGGTCGAGGGCTGCCTCGATGCCGTGCGCCGCGGAGTCGGCCAGGTGCGCATCCTCGACGGCCGGGTGCCGCACGCGCTCCTTCTCGACGTGCTCGACGGCGCGGCCCCGGGTACGGAACTGTCTGCCGGAAAGGACAAGTGAGCATTGGAATCCCCGTTCACCACCGAACAGGTCATCAACCAGTACCGCAAGTTCGTCATCGGCAACTACAAACGGTATCCGGTCTGCCTCGTGCGCGGCGAAGGTTCGCGCGTCTGGGATGCCGAGGGTCGCGAATACCTCGACTTCTTCCCGGGCTGGGGTTGCGGCCTGCTGGGCCACTGCCCGCCCCGGGTGGTCGCCGCAGTGACGGAGCAACTTCATCTCCTCATCCACGTTCCGAACACGTGGTACACCGAGCCGCAGGGCTCGCTCGCGCAGGCGCTCAGTGAGCGGACCGACTTCGCCGGCCAGGCGTTCTTCTGTAACTCGGGCACCGAGGCCAACGAGGCGGCGATCAAGCTCGCCCGGCTCTGCGGCGGCCCGGGTCGGCACAAGGTCGTCACGATGCTCAACAGCTTCCACGGTCGGACGCTGGGCAGCCTCACCGCCACCGGCCAGCCGAAATACCACGAAGGAGTCGGCCCGCTCGTGCCGGGCTTCCGCTACGCGCCGTTCGGCGACCTTGCCGCGGTCGAGAAACTCATCGACGGCGAGACTTGCGCGGTCATGCTCGAGCCGATCCAGGGCGAGGGCGGCGTAAATCTGCCCCCGGCCGGGTATCTCGAAGGACTCCGCAAGCTCTGTGATGAGAAGGGCTGCCTGCTCATCTTCGACGAAGTGCAGACCGGCATGGGCCGGACCGGCCGGTGGTTCACGCACCAGCATTTCGGCGTCAACCCCGACATCGTAACGCTGGCCAAGGCGCTCGGCGGGGGCGTCGCCGTCGGCGGGTTGCTGGCAACTCCTGCGGTCGCGGCAAAACTCGTGCCCGGCACCCACGCGGCAACGTTCGGGGGCAACCCACTCGCCTGCCGGGCCGCGCTCGCCACCATCGAGACGATCGAAGCCGAGGGCCTGCTCGACCGCGCCACCGCGCTGGGCGCGATGTTCCGCGAGCGGTTCACCGCACTCAAATCGAAGTGCCCGGCCATCCGCGAAGTCCGCGTCTCGGGCGTCATGATCGGCGTGGAATTGAACATCGAGGGGGCCGGGATCGTCGACCGCTGTCTCGAGCGCGGCTTACTCATCAACTGCACGCACGGCAATGTACTCCGCCTGCTCCCGGCCATGAACCTGACCGACGCGGAATTCGAGAAGGGCTGCGGCATCATCGAAGAAGTTCTGGAGACTTTGTGAATTGACACGTCACCTGCTCGAAATCACTGACCTGACCGCCCACGAAATCCATCGACTCCTCGACGATGCCGATCGCATCCGCCTCGCGCCGCAGAATGTCGGCACGCCGCTCGCGGGCAGGCTGCTTGGCCTCGTATTCGAGAAGCCGAGTTTGCGGACCCGGGCCAGCTTCGAGTCGGCGGCCGTGCGCCTCGGCGGCGCGAGCCTCTTTTTCTCGGGTGGCGAGGTCAATCTCGGCGTGCGCGAGAGTTACGAGGATTTCGCCCGGGTCTTCTCGCAATACGTCGATGCGATGGTGCTGCGGGTCTTCTCGCACGAGACGGTCGCGGCGGTGGCCCGGGCCGCGACCGTGCCGGTCATCAACGGCCTGTCCGACCTCGCCCATCCGTGCCAGGCGCTCGCCGATCTACTGACCATCCGACAGGAGTTCGGCAGCCTGGCCGGCAAGACGGTCGCGTTCATCGGCGATGGCAACAACGTCGCCCGATCGCTGGCGTTCGCGTGTGCGCTGGTCGGCGCGAAGCTGATTCTCGCCCGCCCGGCCGGCTACGGCTTCGCTCCCGGAGTCCCGGCCCGGCAGACGACCGATGCCCGCGCCGCGGTCCGCACCGCCGACGTGATCTACAGCGACGTCTGGACCAGCATGGGCCAGGAGGCCGAGCGCGTCGAGCGGCTCCGCGTTTTCGCCCCCTATCAGGTCAATTCCGATCTTCTCGCGGCCGCCCCGCCGCACGCACTGGTGATGCACTGCCTGCCCGCGCACCGCGGCGAAGAGATCACGAGCGACGTCCTCGACGGCCCGCGGTGCGTCGCCGTCCGCCAGGCCGGCAACCGCATGTACGCCCAGGCCGCGCTGCTGCAATGGCTGCTGGTGAAGTGACCGGCGGCACGACCCGTCACGACCCGATACACTGACTCCTCCAGGCAAACTTGCAAGCAATCGAAAGGCGAGCGATCATGTACTCGAAGTTCATCGGCGTCGTGGCAGTTGCCATGTCCCTCGCGGGAGCTCTGCCGGCTCAGGACAAGCTCCCGCCCGGCGAGGCGAAGCAGATCGCCACCGAGGCGATGATTTACGGCTACCCGCTCGTGATGAACTACGCGGTGATGTACGACTACTTCGTCGATGCCGCTTCGCCGGCATTCAAGGCGCCGTTCAATCAGCTTTACAACACGGCCCGCGTCTACACGCCGGAAGACCGGACGATCGTCACTCCCAACAGCGACACGCCGTACTCGTTCGTCTGCATGGACCTCCGGGCAGAGCCGATGGTCGTCACGCTGCCGGCCATCGAGAAGTCGCGTTACTACTCGGTGCAACTCATCGACATGTATACATTCAATTTCGGCTACATCGGCAGCCGGACGACGGGCAACGCCGGCGGCAGCTACATGATTGCCGGCCCGAACTGGAAGGGAGAGAAGCCCGCCGGGATCGCCGAGATGTTCCGCTGCGAGACCGAGTTTGCGACGGCCCTGATCCGCACACAGCTTTTCAGCCAGTCCGATCTCGAAAACGTGAAGAAGTTGCAGGCCGGGTACAAGGCGCGCACGCTCTCCGCGTTCCTGAACCGGCCCGCGCCCCCGGCCGCCCCGGCAGTTAACTGGCCGAAGATCGACAAGAAACTCGCGGACTCGGACCCGTTTGCGTACCTGAATTTCGTCCTGCAATTCTGCCCGCCGGTCGGCCCGGCCGAGGTCGAGAAGCCTCTTCGGGCCAGCTTCGCGCGGATCGGGGTCGAGGCCGGCAAGCCTTTCCCGGTGGACAGTCTCTCGGCCGAGCGGAAGGCCGAGCTGAAAGCGGGCATGGAGGCCGCGATCGGGAAGATCAAGCAGCGGGTCGCGTCCGTCGGGCGGGACGAGAACGGCTGGCGCGTGACCACCGGCGCGTTCGGCAGTCGAGAGATGAACAACGGCGACTGGACCACCCGGGCCGCCGCCGCAATGGCGGGCATCTACGGCAACGACGCGGCCGAAGCACTTTACCCCATGCTCACAAACGACAGCGAAGGAAACAAGCCCGATTGCAGCCGTGACCGCTACACACTCACGTTCGCGAAGGATCAGCTTCCGCCGGTGAACGCGTTCTGGTCGGTGACGATGTACGACGCCAAGACGCAGCTCCTCATTGAGAATCCGCTGAACCGCTACCTGATCAACTCGCCGATGCTGCCGGAAATGAAGAAGAACCCGGACGGCTCGCTGACGCTGTACATCCAGAAGGACTCGCCGGGCAAGGACCGCGAATCCAACTGGCTCCCGGCCCCGAACGGACCGATCTTCCTTGTCATGCGTCTCTACTGGCCGAAAGAAGAAGCCCTCACAGGAGGTTGGAAACCGCCCGCCGTCCACCGAGTGAAGTAGTTCTCCCGCAGTCGCATTCGCCGGGATTCAGCGGTTATTCGCCCAACTCGCAGCCGTATTCGCCAAAATACGGCCACACCATCACCCCGTGCGCCCGCCCCAGCGCCGACCGTTGGCCGCGACGCGCAGCGGAGCGCTGACCCGGCGTGCCGCGAAATCTCCGCGAGCGGTCACGCCCGGAAGGGTTCATGCCTTGTCACTCCCGATTTCGACGCCGCTTACTCCTTAC
>JAIBBI010000218.1 GCA_019694755.1 Gemmataceae bacterium | reverse complement strand
TCATCGCCGTCGATCCCAGCGACCAGCTCAGAGCCGTGCTCCCCGCTCTGGTCGACCGCATCGGAGTCGGCGCCGTCACCGTGCCCGTGTGGGATGGCCTGCTCGACACCGTCCGAGCGTCGCCCGAAGCCGAGCCCGTCTCACTCGTGAGCAAGCTTCTGGACCAGGGCCGGCAGGTCACCCTCAGCATGCCCCGCGTGCCGCGCGAGCTCGCCGACGCGGCCAAAGTCGACCCCGAAGACCCGTGGGAGCTCGCCCGTCGCGGGCCCGAGCTCTGGAGCCCGTTCCTCGACGCCTACCTCGATCGCTTCGGCCAGAGCATCCGGCGATGGGAAGTCGGCCCCGCCTGGGACGACCGCGTCTTCTGGGACAAGGACCGCAAGCGCACGCTCGCGAGCGTCGTCCGTGTCTTTGAGCGCCTCGTTCCAGGCCCCATCCTCTGTGTCCCGTGGCGAACCGACCTTGCCATCACGCCCGAGATGCTCCAGCAGCTCCCGCAGGATTCCTCCCTGCGCATCTTCCTCCCCGAGGATGTCCCCGCGGGCGCCATCGACGCGCTGGCCGCATCCCTCGGTCTGGGTCCGGCCGCGTCGTCGGCTGCGCCGCCGGGGATGTCCCGCCTCGCGGATTACGCCCTGGTTCTGGGATGCGACTTCAGCCAGCGCCACTCGCGCCGCGAGGCCGCGGCCGAAGTCGCTCGGCGCACCGTTGAATTCTGGCGCGTTTTCGGCTCCCAGCCGTCGGCATCGGTCGCCTTCCTCCAGCCCTGGGGCTGGACACCCGACCAGCGGCCCAAGCTCTGCCCGAGTCCCGAGCTCGGAGCGCTGGCCAACCTCATCCCGCGGCTCGCCGGCCGCCGCTTCGTCGGCGAACTGCCGACCGGCCCGGGCCTGCGAGCCATCGTCTTTGCTCCCAAGGACGACATGGATTCGACCGACCAGGGCATGCTCATCGCCTGGAGCGAGAACGGCGACACACCCACCACGCTCCGTGCCTACCTCGGGGCCAACGAGGTACGCGGCTTTGACCTTTTCGGAAACCCGCTCGAGCGCGGCTCATCCAACGACCCCTCCGCTCCGCTCCGCATCACGCGCCTCACCGCGACTCGCACGCCCGAGGTCATCCTCCGCCTGACCGATGAGCCCGTGATCGTCGAGGGAGTTGACCCTCGCCTCGCCCTGTTCCAGGCCGGCATCCGCATCGAACCGTCCATGATCGAGGCCAACGCTCGCACGCACGAGCACGCCATCGTGGTCGCCAATCCCTGGCCGGTGCCTGTCGAGGTCAATCTCAGGGTCGTCAAGCCCGGCGGCGTCGAGGAACCCGATTCGCACCGCGACCGCAGCTGGCGCGTTACCCCGCGCCAGGCTCGGGTGGTCGTTGATCCCGGCAAGCAGGAGCGCATCCCGATCGAGTTCTCCTTCAGCCCCGGCGAAGAAGCCGGCACCAAGGAGTTCGTCCTCGACGTTGACGCCGCTTCGGACCAGCCGCTCGGTTCGCTCCGCATCTTCCGCGAACTCGAGCTTGGCTCTTCGATGCTCGACGTCCAGCTCTCGGCGAAAGTCGATACCAACCAGAACGTCATCGTCGAGGCCTATGTCTCCAACCGCGGCAAGGAGAACTTCGACCTCCAGCTCACGGCGTTCGCGCCCAGCCGGTCCCGTCAACGCTCTGTCATCACCAACCTCCAGCCCGGCGCGGTCGGTGTCCGTACCTTCCGATACGACCGCTCGGCCGAACTCCGCGGCCAGCGCGTGTACGTCACGGTCGAAGATGTCTCCGGGAGCACCCGCCTCAACAAGGCCATCGTCATCGAATGACCCGCCGAGCCATTCAACCTCCGCCGCTGTTCAGGAGGCCGTCGTGAAGTCACTGGTGACCAACGCCGCCGGCTGGTCGCTGCGTGAAGACCAGCTCCCGGTCCCCGCGCCCGGCGAGGCCGTCGTGCGCCCCGCGCGACTGGCCATCGGTCCCGCCGAGATCGCCGAGAGTTCCGCGAACCAGGGCGTCGTTCTCGGACGCGAGTTCGTCGGCGTCGTCGAACGAGTCGAGCCGCTCCCCGGCCGGCCCTCGCCCCACCCGCTCACGGGTCGGCGCGTGACCGGTTCAGCGCACGTCGCGTGCGCCGCCTGCGACCGTTGCCGGTCGGGCCTCTCCGCCCATTGCCGCCAGCGCGTGACGCTCGGTACGCCACGAAAGCCCGGGTGCTTCGCCGAGGCCTTCACCATCTCGGTGGCCAACCTTGTCGAGGTGCCCGCAGCCATCACCGACGACGAAGCAGTCCTGGCGCCGGCCATCGCGGCCGCGGTCCACATCGCCGGCACCGTCCCGGCCGCGACGCGTCCCTTCGTGACCGTCCTGGGCGACACCGTCGAAGGGCTCCTGACCGCGCTGCTGCTCTGGCGCCGCAAGGAAACAGTCCGCATGCTCACCGCGGGGCCAGTCGCGGCATCCGTCTGCGAAAAGTGGGGCCTCAAGCACCGGTCGATCAACGAAGCCGGGCGGCGACAGGATCAGGACCTGGTGATCGAAACCTCCGGTTCACCCGGCGGCTTCGCGGCCGCCGTTGAGTTCGTGCGCCCGCGCGGCCGGATCCTGCTGACGCGCTCGCCGCGCCCCGGCGATCCGTCGACCATGGCCGAATTCCTCGGTTCGATCGTGCGGCAGGAGATCGAGGTCTGCGGCGTCCGCGGGGAGGATTTCCCCGGCGCCCTGGCGCTGCTCAAGACCGCCAGCCTTCAGGTCGCCTCGCTCGTGACCGCTCGCGGGACTTTCGAACAGGCCCCCGCCCTTCTGGCCGAAGTTCGCCACTCGGACCTTCTCCGGCTGGTGCTCGCATCGCCGGCTCGAGCCTGAAAAGCGGTGGGGAGGGGATTCGAACCCCTGATGCCCTGACGGGCATACCGGATTTCAAGTCCGGCGCGTTCAACCGCTCTGCCACCCCACCTTGGGGAAATCGAAGGACCGAGCATAGGTGCTGGGCACTTTGAGCGGGTGTTTGTACTCTTCAAAACTCCTATCTATATCCGAATTGTTTAGGATAAGAACCCTAGAAAAACTTGAGCAACGGTATTTACCCTAGTCAATTCGCACCTTACTATTTGTTGTCCCCGTGGTGGGGATTCCCTCAGAGTACAGGACTCAGTGGGACCATTTGTTCGCAGTGAGGAGAAGCAGACATGAAGAAGATCTTTGGAGTTGCCGCTGTCGTTGCGCTCACCGCCGGCGCTGCGGTCGCTGGGAATCAGTCCTCGAACGTCTCGGATCCGGTGTACGGCGGCCGCGCGGTTCTCCCGCTCGACGGCAGCTGGACCGTCCTCGACGAGATCATTCCGGTCGGCGGCTTCTTCAGCGGCCCCTGGACCTACAGCTCGGCTGTCGGCGTCAGCCTCGACGTGACCGACCTGTATGTCGTCGGTGACGAGTTCGCGGTGTACCTCGATGGCGGCTTCGTGGGCACGACCTCCGATCTGCCGGACTGGTCGTTCTACACCGGCGACCCCTTCAACGGCGCCAACTTCGAGAGCGACGTCAACGTGGCCTGGTCCCGCCCGGAGTTCAGCAAGGGCACGTTCCTCCTGCCCGCCGGCACGCACGACGTGACGTTCCAGGCGATCGCGATCGCGTCGGGCTTCGCTGACTCGACCATCGCGTTCCGCGCCCATGAGGTCCCGGCCCCGGCTTCGCTCGGCCTCGTCGGCATCGCCGGCCTGGTCGCCGGCCGCCGCCGCCGCTGATCTGTTCAAGTTCTGAATTGATCGAAGAACGCCGGGAAACCGGCGTTCTTCATTTTTGGCCTTACGCCAGTGCTGCCTGGCCCGCCGAGGCGCCCTGGGCCGCCGCCGGGCCGCCCAGCCGCGTCCGCAGGTTGTCCAGGACGTTCATGAAGTTGATGTAGGAGTCGTACGGCGAGTCGTACGGGTTGAAGTACTTGTGCACGTCGCCGTCGGCGAAGTACTTGGTGCACATGTAGTAGAAGTGGTCGCTGGTGGTGAGCTTGCGCCAATCGCCGAGCACATACCCGAGGTGCTTGACAAGCGCCGCGTTGCCAGCCGTCTGCGCCTCGCCCAGCCGCCGCTTGATCTCGTGCTCGAGCCGGTACGTCTCTTCCAGCGCGTTCCACTGCATCGCGTTGCCGCGCCACGCCGTCAGGTCGCGCTCGGTATCGGCCCAGGAGATGTACTCGTGGACGTCGTACACGCCCACGGGGTCAAACTGCGTCAGTGCCTCGGACACCGTGTTGAAGTGGTTCTGACCCGGCGCAAGGTCGAACACCGCTTCGGGGAGCTTGCTGAGGAACTCGAAGATCCCCGTCTCGGCCCACTGGTGCTCGCCGAACGTCTCGTAGTCCATGAACAGGTTGCACAGGAAGCCGTCACCGTTGATCTGGTGCACCCACTTGGCGAACTTCTCCGCCGTCAGCGGCCACTCCGCCCACCCGCGGTTGCTGAAGCGGAACGCGATGTCGTCGCTGAGGCGGTAGTTCTTGAGCAGCAGCCCGAACGACCGCCCGCCGGCCGACTTGAGATCCCGCCCGGGCATCTCGGGCGGGCGGTACACGTAGTTGGGCGACCGGAACTGCAGGTGGCGGTCCACGCCCTCGCACAGGGCGCCCAGGAATCGCGGCTGACCGTTGGGGAGACGCATCTCGGCCAGGTACGCCGCCAGCTCGTTGCTGTAGATGAGCTCGGTGTTCCGGAACACCCGCGGCGTCTGCCCGAAGAGCTCCTGGATCTTGGCCGTGTGCATCTCGACCTGGTCGCGGAACTCCTGCTTGCTGTACAGGAACGACAGCGAGTGGCAGTAGGTCTCGCCCACGAACTCGCAGCAGCCCGTGTCGGCCAGGGCCTTGAACAGGTCGATGACGTCCGGGCACCAGGCCTGCATCTGGTCGAGCACCACGCCGGTGATGGCGTAGCTGACGCGGAAGTTGCCCTTGTGCTTGCGGACCAGGTCCAGGATCATCGCC
>JAIBBI010000217.1 GCA_019694755.1 Gemmataceae bacterium | reverse complement strand
CCGAAGTTGCCGCCCGACGGTCGCCCGGCCGGCATTCCGCCACCGCCGAAACCGCCTCCACCACCACGCCCTCCGCCGCCACCCCCGCGGCCGCCACCGCCACCGCGGCCGGCGAACACGTCGGTACACAGGCAGAGCGCGGTTGCCGCCACCGCGGCCACGATCCATAAGCGAAGTTTCATATGTCTGCTCCTGGCTTGCGCCGGGTAAATGTTTGGTGAGTGGGGTTACTTCGTGGCCGCGACCGGTGGCTTCCGGGCGACGCGGACTTCCACCGGGTCGGCGAGGTTCCCGCCGACCACGCGGTCGGTCGAACGCCAGACGTAGGAATCCTTCCCGGTCGGCGTGTAGGTGTTGGTCGCGGACGCGGTCGCGCCGTCGCTGCGGTAACCGGTGGCCTTCACCATCCAGCCGTCGGGCGTGCGGGTCCAATGACCATCCACCACACCGCCTTCGGAATCGAACGCCCACGAGCGGATGCACTTCTGCACCGGGTCGTAGCCGATCCGCTGTTGCACCGTCATCGTCGCCTTGCCGGCCGACTTCACGACGATGTCCTGCATCAGGTAGTTCTTGTCCGCGCTCCACTTGCACGACGTCGAAACGACCGCAGCGGGCGACTCATCGATCCAGTCGCCGACCATCCACGCGAGCGGTTTGAGCTGCTCGTGGGCCGACGCGGTATCGGCCGGGTTGTCGCGGGCCAGGGCCATCAGCCATTTGCCGTCGCGCTTGCAATGCACGACCGTGTACTTGCTCACCTCCGGGTCCGCGCCCGGCGCGTGAATCGTCTTGCTCGAGCCGACCTCCACGGCGAGATCCTTGCCGATCATCTTGATCGAATCGACGGCGATCTCGATTTTCGTCGCGGGGTACTCTGCGAACAGGGCGGCGAAGGTGCGGGCGATGGCCTCCCGGCCCTCGATCACGTCGCCGTCTTCGGTAATGACCTTGGCATCGGGCAGGAACAGGGCGGACAGCGCCTCGGCGTCGTGCTTGTCGTACGCCGCTACAAACGCGTCGACGACGGCCCGCACGGCTGCGGCCTCACCGGCCGGCGCGCCGGGCGGACCGCCCTGCTCCCGCGCCATGCCAATCCCGATCACCGCAGTCGCGAGCAGCCCCGCGGCCAATATCAAGCGCTTCATGATCCCTCCTCCGACGGCGTGGGCGGCCGGGAAAGTCGACCGCCAGCCGCGTCGATGAACCTGCGAACGCGGGTATTGTATGCCGGTGCGGACGCGGATCGGGGATGTGATGCCGCCCGGCCCGAGCCCGCCCGCGGATGAATCCGGGTGTCAGATTCTTCGGCGGGTGTAATGGCTGTGACGTGTGTTCGGAGAGGTGCAACATGAGCTGGGAAAATCGCATCACGGTCGACCCGAGTCGATCTTCTGGCCCGCGGTTGAAGTGTCGAAGAGGTATTGCAGGAATACGACCACATCACGGCCGAAGACGTCCATGCGTGCCTGGCGTATGCGAGCGAGGCCGCTTAAACACGACGCGGATGCGTGCACCAGCATGCTGCGTCTGTACTATCGCGATGGCTCGTTTCCGAAGTCGGATCCGCTTGCATTCAGCTATCTCCATTTCCAAAATAATGTCGGCGGCCGCGGTTCGTGGTCGCCGACGCGAGGGTGATTCGGTCGTGTGAGATTTCCCCCGTCGACCTCGATTGCCCGCGGCTCGCAGGAGCCCCGTCGAACATGACACCTGATGTACTCGTTGAAGGCAGGTCACAATGAAATCGCTTCGTGTCGGTATGCTCGGGATCCTGGCGTGCGCGGCGGTCGCTGCGGCGCCGCCGGCCGTGCGGGCCCAGGCCCTGTCGGAAGATGAAGCTCTCCGGCTCGGGAAGGAGGCTTACGTCTACGGCTACCCGCTCATCACCATGGAATTCACCCGTCGGGTGATGACCAACGTGGCCGCACCCCATGGCACTCACGCCCCGATGGGTCAGTTCCTGCTCATGCGGAGCTACCCGGACGCGTCGTTCAAAGACGTCACCGCGCCGAACGCCGACACGCTGTACTCGACCGCCTGGCTGGACCTCGGGCGTGAGCCGTACGTCCTGAGCCTGCCGGACGAAGACGGCCGGTACTTCCTCATGCCCATGCTCAGCGGTTGGACCGACGTGTTCGACGTACCGGGCAAGCGGACCACCGGCACCAAGGCGCAGTCGTTTGCGATCACCGGGCCGAACTGGAAGGGGCATTTGCCCGACGGCGTCAAGGAACTGAAAGCGCCGACCAACATGGTGTGGATTCTCGGGCGGACCTACTGCACCGGCACGCCGGAAGATTACAAGGCGACGCACGCGATCATGGACAAGTATCAACTGGTGCCGCTCAGTTCGTACGGCAAGGCGTACACGCCGCCGGCCGGTCGCGTGGATCCTACAGTCGACATGAAGACACCGGTGCGCGAGCAGGTGAACCGGTTGGACACGGCGGCATACTTCACGCTGCTGGCGTCGCTGATGAAGGACAACCCGCCCGCCGCCGCCGACGCGCCGATGGTCGCCAAGCTGGCGAAGCTCGGTATCGAGCCCGGGAAGAAGTTCGACGCGAGCCGGATTCCCTCGTCCGCGGCCGCCAAGATTCCGATGGCGGCCCAGGAACAGATCATGGGTCACTTCAAGACGGCCGGTACGAATGCCAACGGATGGGTATTTACCACCAATGCCGGCCTTTACGGCACGGATTATGTCCAGCGGGCGCTGGTCACGGCGATCGGCCTCGGCGCGAACCGCCCGCAGGACGCGGTGTACCCGACCTCGGAAGTGGACGGCGACGGCAAGCCGTACAGCGGCGCTCATAAGTACGTCATGCACTTCCCGAAGGGCCAGACCCCGCCGGTCGACGCCTTCTGGTCGATCACGATGTACAACGCCGACTACTTCTTCGTGGACAACCCGCTGAACAAGTACACGGTGAGCCCCCGCAACGACCTCAAGTACAACGCCGACGGCTCGCTCGACATCTACATCCAGAACGAGTCGCCGGGCAAGGACAAGGAAGCGAACTGGCTGCCCGCACCCAAGGGCAAGTTCATCCTGATGATGCGGCTCTACTGGCCGAAGGCCACCGACCCGTCGATCATCGACGGGACGTGGAAGCCCCCGGCCGCGAAGGCGGTCGCGAAGTAGAGACACGAAGACTCCGGGGGCGCGTCGGTGCGGCGAGGCCCCCGGAGTCTGTGCGTCGACGATTCTTTCAACCCATCATCACGGCCCGGCCCGACTTTACCGACTCGATTTCCGCGTGGCACAGGGCGACGGCGTCGCGGGCGGTGTCGCCCTGCAGGAAGTCGTCGGGCCGGCCGGTCGCTATTCCCGCAGCGGCTCGCTCGATCTCGTACGTGAACGCCGCTACCGGGTCGCCGTCGACCGGCACCGCCTTCGAACCGTGGCGATCGATCACTGTCAGCGGTTGGCCGGGCCCGAATGTCAGCGTCGCCTGCTCGAAGTACAACTCGTAGCCGTGTGCGAACGGTCGCCCGGCCGCCACGATCGCGCCGCTCGTGCAGCTCAGCGCGGGCCCGTCGGTATACCGGTACAGCGTGGTGAGGTGCTTCACCACGGAATCCTCGAAGTGCCCGAAGGCGATGACCTCGCGCGGCCGGCCGGCGATCGTCCGGATGAAGTGCGTATCGTGGACGTGCAGGTCGAGGGCGGGGCCGCCCGTCGCGGCCATGTCGGCGATGGCCGCACTCCAATCGGGTGCGGCAATCACCCGCGTGAAGTGCCCGGCCAGCAGTTTGCCGTACCGGTGCGACTGCACCGCCTCCAGCACATAGCGGAACTCGGGAAAGCACGGCAGGACGTGTGCGACCATCAGCAACCGCCCGGCCCCGCGGGCCACCGCCAGCATCCGGTCCGCGGCCGCCACGTCGAGCGCGATCGGCTTCTCGACCAGCACATGCTTGCCGGCCCGCAATGCAGCAATCGCCATCGCCTCGTGCTGGCCGGTCGGCACGGTGAGGTCGACGAGGTCCACCTCGGGGTCGGCGAGCAGTTCGGCATACTGCTCGTGGGCGCGAACGCCGGTCAGGTCCATCACCGCGCCGGGCGGCCCGAAGTTGCCGCGGATGCCGCGCCAGTCACCGAGCCGTTTGCCGGGATCGCGACTCTGAAAGGCCGACACGCGCACGCCGGCCGCCTTCTGCGCGGCCAGGTAGTGGATCATGCCCATGAAGCCGATGCCGGCGATACCGACTCTCACCATCGACGCAACTCCTTGCAGATCATGGGGAAACGAATTTCCACATTTTTTCTGGTTTGCCCCAAAAACACCGGTTTTCGGTCATTCTTTGCGCCATTCTTTGCGCCTGAAGTTGGGTACCCGTTGAGTGCTGTTAGCCGCAGATCATGCTACACAATTCGGTGGTTACATGCTCCGACAGAACGCCCAACCAAAGAATTCCGTGTCGCCATTCGTCGATTGGCTCACGCAAACGACCCGATGGCGGGGATTCTAGCCGCCCAAATAAGTTGCCATGTGTCAGATGTCTGCTTAATTTGCCAGTACCCTGTCCGATGCGACTGGCCATGATTGGGCGACGTGGCTGGTTGTTCGGCAGGGCTTTTTCATGCGCCTTTCTGGCGCACCGGCGTCGGCCCTTGAAGCGGCGGCAACCGTCCGTCATGCATGCGGAGTCTTTTTTCGATGCTCCAGCCGGGTGGGGATTGCCCGTGGCTGATTTGGCGACGGCGGCGGCCTTCTCAGTCAACGTCCCATAAAGGGTCTTTGGCCAAGTATTGCTTCACAAATCGTTCGGCTAGTTCTTCGTCGCTTGGTGGCATCAGGTAGACGAATCGCCACATATCAAACAGCGTATCTTCAATCACCCTTCCATCACCCTTGCACGCCGTGACGAGCACGGGATATTTTTCTTGCCATTCTCTCCGGTTTTCCACGAGGCCCTGCGCCCGGGACCGAATCGATTCAGTTTCAAAATCTTCTAGGCACTTCACTAAGT
>JAIBBI010000004.1 GCA_019694755.1 Gemmataceae bacterium | reverse complement strand
GACACGGGCCTGCTCGTGTTTGGCCTGCACCTCGAGGTCGGCCTTCGCCCGCGCCGCGAGTTCGCGGCGCATGGCGACTTCGGCCGGGCCGACGTCGTCGTAGGTCACGCCTTCGCGCTGGGCCTGCAGGCGGACTTCCTCCGACTGCTCTGCCCTCGCGCTGACCGTGCCGGTGGCCGGCTCCACTTCGATGGTCACGCCGTTGTCGTCCCGGCGGAGCAACTCCCCGTCGCGGCGGAATCCCCGCTTGAGCAGTTCGTGTTCGAGCAACGCGGCCATCTGCTCGCGCGGCAGGATGTCGAGAATGCCCAGCGTCGTGCAGACTTCATCCTCGGCGTGGATGACCCGGCTGTCACTCTCGCTCACCCTCACCCGGTACGCCCGGCTCATCGCGGCTCTCCTTGGCTGGTGTCAGGGGTTCGGTCTGGCGGACCACGTCGCGGGCGACGGCCAATGCCCCGACCGCCCCGGCCTGCTCCCACCGGGCGAGGTAGAACTGGGCCGCGGCGTATCCATCATCAAGATACCCGATCGCCCGGGCCTGGCGTTCCCATTCGCCCAGCCGGATCAGCGCCCGGGGCAGGATGGCCGCCGCACGCACAGTTTTCAGCCGATCCGTCAGCCTCAAGCCCCGGTTGTTGACCCGGCCGGCCACGTCCTCGAGGCTGATGCCCGACTGACAGAAATCCGTCGCCGCATCCACGAGGAATCCTGCCAGGTCGCGTCGGGCCGGGCCAATCTCGGCGAGAACCCCGTCGAGAGTCTCGTCCATCGCCTCGGCCGCGGAGCGGATCGCGTCGGCATCACCGAGCAGACGCAGGGCCTGCTGCGTGTACAACCATCGCTCGGCCAACTTCGACTGCAACGCTTCCAGTATAGAGGCACGCAGTCCCTGCCCCCAACCGGCAAAGGCGGGTGGGTGGGCGGCCCGACTCGGGAAGTCGTCGGGCCATACTAGCCGGCAGAGCGGGCTGGTCGAGAACACCGGCCGGGTTCGCCACCCCACTGCCGCCTCGCTCCCGCGAAAAGCGTCGTAAGTCAGAAAGACGAGCAACTGGTCGGCCGGGGTCGCATCCTCATCCGGCAATACCGTCATCGCGCCGCCCGCCGTCAGGGCCAGCAGGAAGTCGAGCGCGTGGTGCGAGAACTGAAGCGCCCGCTCTTTGCCCGGCGAACGCTGCCAGAGTCGGCCCGTCACCGGTGCGCCGTCGCGGAGGTACTTCTCTTCGCGCCACCCCTGCCGGCACAGGTAAAGCACGCATCCGTGTGCGAGCGCGGAGCAGACGAGTTCCATGCAGTAGCTGCTCAGGCCCGGCGGGGCGGAGAGCTTGTCGGTGAGGAACGGCGCGGCCGACTCGGGCGGCGCGAGTCGGACTGCCGCCCGCACCAGGTTGACCAGTCGGCCCTCGAACTTCGAGAGCACCCGCGGCGGGGCGTCGGTCATGCCGGCTTCCGCCAGAAGCCCACGGCCGCCGGCGCGGGGAACCCGTTGACCGATAGCGTGCCGTCCACCAGTCGCAGTTCCAGCGTGTTCGGCCGCTTCCAGCACTCGTCACCCGGCGAGTATCGGTCGGTGAAGAAATGGACAACCTGATTTTCGGAGCCGACCCATCGGCGACGCGAATCAGGCCGCGAGCGGTCGTACGGCCCATCAACAAGAATATCGGTCAGCGCGAGTAACTCCCCAACGCCCGGGGACGAATCTGCTCGCAACTCCGCGAGCGTGTAGCCGGAATAGACCATGACGCTCAGCCCGAGCGCCCGGGCCCGTGCCGCGAACTCAGCCGCCCCGGGGGCGTGGGCGAAAGGCTCGCCACCCAGCAGGGAGATTCCTTCGACCGATTCACGGGCCAGTTGATTGACGAGGTCGTCAACTTCGACGCCACGGCCCCCCTCGAACGGCAGCATTTCCGGGTTGCAGCAACCCGGGCACCGCAGCGGGCAACCCTGAAACCAGACCGCAAACCGCCGGCCCGGCCCTTCCGCTTCGGTATCGGGCGCAACGTGGGCAACTCGCAACATGGTCACGGGGAAAGCTCCGCCACCCGCCGGCTGAGACGGAGGTGGGTCTCGAGGTCCATCTGCTCGGCCCGCGTGTTACCCGGTATACCCATGTCGGCAAGCAGTGCGTCGACCTGTTCCTTTGATCGCCGGCCGCCCGGCCAGCCGACCAGCGCCATTCGGAGCGACTTGCGCTTGTGGACGTACAGGTCGCGGAGAAACGCACGAAACGCCCGCACGTCGCCCACGGCCGCCCGCTTCGCGGGGTCGCAAATGATGCGGACGATCGCCGAATCGACCTGCGGCCGGGGCCAGAAAACCGACGGCGCGAGCCGGCGGACGATTTCGACGTGCCCCAGGCTTTGCACCAGCACCGCCAGCGATCCGAATTCCGAGTGCCCCGGCTTGGCAATGAGCCGCTCCCCGATCTCCCACTGCACCGTGCCCACGATGCGCTCGGGCGGATTATCGCACAGGAGGAGGTTGGCGATCACCGGCGTCGCGACGGCGTACGGAAGGTTGGCGACGAGTTTCCGCCTCTTCGTGCCGAACCTGGTTTCCAGTTCATCGAGGATCTGAAAGATATTGGGGTTCAGCTCGTTCTTCGTTTTCAGGGCGTCGCCGAACAGAATGCGAACGTTGGCCCGGTCGGCCAGCAACGATGTGACCATGCGGTACAGGTCGGAATCGACTTCGACGCCGAGCACCGCGCCGGCGGCGTCGGCGAGCCGGGCGGTCAGGCTGCCGGTACCGCAACCGACCTCGAGAACGAGATCGTCGGGCTGGAGGTCGGCCGCTTCGAGAAGCACATCAAGCAGGTTCAGGTCGATGAGGAAGTTCTGCCCGAGCTTGTTCTTGGGCGAGACGCCGTGCTCCGCGAGCCGGGCGCGGATGTAGCCGAGTGTCTGCCGGGGCGGGTTCATCGGTACGGAGTCAGCCATTGCGCCACGTGTTTTCCGATGAGGTCAGTTTCGAGATTGACCGCGCCGCCGACGGGCGTGAGCCCCAGTGTGGTGGCGGCGAGCGTGTGCGGGATCAGCATCACGCTGAATCGGCCGGGCTGGACTTCGCAGACTGTGAGACTGACTCCGTCGACGGCAACGGACCCCTTGGGCACAAGTTGCCGGATCAGATCCACCGGGCCGGTGAACCAGACAGTCTGCCATTCCCCGGAGGTCACTCGCTCGGCCAGCGTGCCGACACTGTCGATGTGCCCGGTCACCAGATGGCCGCCGAGCCGGTCGCCGAGCCGCAGGGCTCTTTCCAGATTGACCCGGCTCCCCGGGGCCAGCCGGCCCAGGTTTGTCCGGGCCAGCGTCTCCGGCCCGGCCTCGAACGTGAAGCTGGTTGCGGTCCACTCGACGACGGTGAGGCAGCAGCCGTTGACAGACACGCTTTCACCGAGCACCGCATCGCGGGCAATGTCGGAATCGACGACGAGACGCTTGCCACCCGCGCCGTCGTCGGTGAGCGAGGCAACCCGGCCTAGAGCTTCCACGAGCCCGGTGAACATGTCAGTATTTTAGCAGTTTCGCGGGAGCGGGCTTAGAACCGGCGGTCGAGTTCCCCGTCGAGGTCCGAAGAACGGTGGGCCAGGCGCTCGATGAGCGCCTGGGCGAAGAAGCTGACGGCATAAGCCCAGAAGATGACGACGAGGGCAAATTCCCGCAAGACGATCCCGGCCACGAGGGCCAGTGGGATGATCGCGGCCGGCTGCCGACGTTTGCCGCGCAGCATCTGCTTCGTGAGGTGCGGGTAGGCGACATTCGATACCATCAGTACCGCCACGATGAACGCGCCGACAGTGGACCAGATTTCCAGGACGCTTTCGACGATGACGGGGTCGAGGCCCGGCCATCGAAGTTCGGCTGTGCCCCGGACGATCGCCAGCGAGGCAATGCAGCCCGCAGCGGCCGGCGACGGCAGGCCCTTGAACTTCTTCGACCCGCCGTCGATCGATTCGACGTTGAACCGTGCGAGCCGGAGGATGGTGCACATCATGTAAAGGGTCGCGATCGACGCCAGGACTTTATGCAGGAACGGCTGATCCCGGCCCGGACCGAGTTGAAGCAGAATGAATGCCGGGGCGGCACCGAAACTAATGGCATCGCAGAGGCTGTCGAGTTCGGCGCCGAACCGGCCCGCGGCCTTGAACAGGCGGGCGAAGAAGCCGTCGAGCGTATCGAACAGCATGGCCGCGCAGATGAGCCATCCGCTGGCGGCGAGGAAGGCCCGGTCCATTTCGGGCGTCGAGTCGACTTTGCCGATCCGGCTGGCGTAGGCGATCGCAGCCAGCCCGCAGACGGCGTTGCCGAGCGTGAGCAACGTCGGTACCAGTGCCCGCTTCTTCATTCCTACAGTTTACCCCAAAGCCCCACGGTTGCAACCGTGGGGCTCTATCGCCCTGCTATTCCACCGTCAGATTTGTCAGAAACTGCTCGTAGGCGATTTGCCGCTGCTGCACCTGGTCGCCGAGTCGCTTCTGGTCGGCCTGGAGCTTTTCGATCTGGGTCTCCTGCGCGTCGAACTTCTCCAGATAACGCTTGTACGCCGTGGCGGTCGGCGGCATCTCCTTGAGGTTCTTCCGCAGGCGGTCCTGGTCCTTGCTGATCTCGTCGAGTTGGGCATTGACGCGATTCAATTCGGCCCGGGCCTGCATCACCAGCCCGTGCATGCGAATCGCCTCCGCCAGTTGCGTCTTCACCTTCTCGCTGACGGCCGGCTGCTGGAGGTAAAAACGGATCTGGTCGTCGTTGAGGCTGGTAATCGCAATCCGGTTGACCAGTTCGCGTTCTTCGGCGACCGGCAGGTCGGCCGAACCGCCCGCGGGGAGCTTCATCTCGAACCGGTACATGTCGCGAGTCCGCTCGGCCGGTTTGGTCGCACTCGTAAGCGTATATTGTGGCCGGTACGGATGCTCGACCAGAAGCGTGCGATCGGTCTTGGAGCGGTTCACGGCTTTGTACGCAACTTCCTGCCGGTCCTTCTCCGTCGCGAACATCACACCTTTGACGATCTTGACCATGACCAGTCGGCCTGCGGCCGGGGTCGGCTTCATTTCCACTTCCGTGCCAAGGTCGATGGCGTAACTCAGCAGCCGCTCTTCGCCGGCCTGGAGGTCGGGCATCCGGGCGTCGCCGGCATAGGTCGTTCCGTCGAACACGGTGACCGGCCCCTGCATGAGACTCAGGCCCGCGGCATTTTTGAACCGCAGGCCGAGCAGCGGGTACTTCGAGTGGGTGGAGGGATTGAAGATCGACACCCGACCGCCCTCGACTTCCCGATTGACGATCGGGATCAAGGCCGACTTCTGCCGGGCGACGCTGACGGCATCTTCCATCGAGTACTGGAAGTAATCGCCGAGTTGCGCCGCCTGGGCGGCCGACGCGACGCTCTGGCCGATGTTCATGCCGTCGCTGTCGCCCGTTTGATCCTTGAAATAAACAGTGCCGCCGGTGTTCATTCCCAGCGACATCGATTTCTCATCCTTGGCTTTGGACGCGTCCTCGGCCAGCTTCCGCATCGCGCCGCCACGTGCTCCCCCCGGAGCGCCGGCGCTCGTCGGCGCCGGCATCGGGGCTGGTGTCGCGGCGACTATCGCACCGCGGGCCCGCTCCATCGAGCCCTCGTACGTCGGCGGGCGGAGCGACGCGAACAGCTCGGGCTCGACCGTCGGCCGGGGGTTGTAGAGCGGAGTGTAGAGATCCATCTTGAAGCTGATCGGCCGGCCGCTCACGAGCGACATCCGCACGTCGCTCCAATCTTCGTCGCTGGGGTTCTCGACGACCGCCCAACCCTGAAGGAACGGCTTGCCGGCCTTATCGAGTACGAGGCGGTAACTCGTCTTCCACACCGGACTCTCGGTGACGTAGCTGACCCGAACGGGCCTTTTGCCAGCGCCTTTGAACTGCACGCGGACGGATTTCTTGCGAGTGTCTTTGCTGAGGGCGAGCGTTTCGAGAGCCTTGCGGAGTTCGCCCTCAAGCGTGGGATTCAGGAATCGGATCTGGGTGACATCGGCGAGTTTGAGAGACTGCATGCCGGATGTCGTGAACAGGTTGAGGTACTCGACTTTGGTCACCTTGCCGTCTTTGTCCGAGACGTTCTTCGACTCCACGCCGAGAATCGAACCGGTGACGGGCGGCCCCCCGGTGACGACTTCCACTTTTTCGCCTCGGGCCTGGTCGAGAATCGCCGCCTGGCTGGGGTTGCCGGCGAGATCGATGGCGAAACTGCGGAGCGTGCGCTCGACAGGATCCCGGCTGTCGTAGCCGACGGCCTGCACCTGCCCGCCGCCAAGATCTTGCACGGTGAGACTTTTAAGCAGGTCGTTGATGTCACCGGCCGGGAATGCCAGGTCGATCTTGGCATCACCGTCGACCTCCCCTTCCCGCTGAAAGAAGCCGACGCCGCTGGAAAACAGGACGACTTTCCGGATGGGAAGCTTGGGCGGCACGGCGCGCTCGCCCGAGCGGTCTCCCTGGGCCTCGGCCGTGGGCCGGAGGGCGAGCGAACCGGCCAGCGCGGCAGCACCGGCCAAACCGACCAGGAGATTACGACGTTTCATATCCGACTCCCTGGGGGACACATCACTACGACGAATGACCCCGCGAAAGAGTTTTTGTACAGTATCACCATGAAAATCGCAGTCATTGGCACGGGATATGTCGGGCTCGTCACGGCGACCTGTTTCGCGGAGAGCGGCAACGATGTCGTCGGAATCGACAAGGATGCCGGGAAGATTGCCACGCTCGAGGGCGGAAAACTCCCGATCTACGAACCGGGCTTGCTGGAGCTCGTCCAGCGGAACCGCAAGGAAGGCCGACTGAAATTCACGACCGATCTGGCCTCGGGCGTACTCCCGGCCCAGATCATTTTCCTGGCGGTCGGCACCCCTCAATCCGATGCCGGCGATGCCGACCTCTCGGCCGTGTGGGCCGTCACAAAGGCGATCGCCGCGACCTTGAAGGCCAACCCGGCCGCTGCCCCGGGCAAAATCGTAGTCACGAAGTCGACGGTCCCGGTCGGCACGAACAAGGCCGTCACTGAACTGCTTGCCAAGGAGGGCTGCCCGGTCGGCGTCGAAGTCGCTTCGAATCCCGAGTTTCTCAAGGAAGGGGCCGCCCTCGACGACTTCATGAAGCCCGATCGCGTGGTGGTGGGCGTCCGCAATGATGAAACTGCCGAGGCGCTTCGTCAGCTCTACGCGCCGTTCCTCCGTACCGAGCGGCCGTTCCTCGTCATGACCCCCGAAAGTGCGGAGATGACGAAGTACGCCGCCAATGCCATGCTGGCGACCAAGATCAGCTTCATCAACGAAATGGCCAACCTTTGCGACCGCCTCGGCGCGGATGTGAATGACGTCCGCAAGGGCATGGGCCACGATCAGCGGATCGGCTTTCAGTTCCTGCACCCCGGCCCGGGCTACGGAGGCAGCTGCTTCCCCAAGGACGTGAAAGCAATCATCGCCCTGGGCCAGCGCAACGGGCTGGAGCTGACTTTGATGGAGTCGGTGGACGAGGTCAACCGCCGGCAGAAGCAGGTACTCGCCGCCAAGGTCAAGGCACACTACGGCCCGAAGCTGAAGGGCAAGACTCTCGCCGTCTGGGGCCTGGCGTTCAAGCCGAAGACCGACGACATCCGCGAAGCCCCGGCCCTGACGTTCATCGACGAGATGCTCGCGGCCGGGGTGAAATGCCAGGTTCACGACCCCGAGGCCATGGCCAACGTAAAGGCCGAATACGGCGACAAGCTCACATATGCCGACCGGCCATACGATGTGCTGACCGGGGCCGACGCGCTGGTGTTGGTCACCGAGTGGCCCGAGTTCCGCCAACCGGACTTCGACCTGATCAAGACGCGGGTGAAAGACCGAGTGATCTTCGACGGCCGGAATCTGTACGACCCGAAGTCACTGCAAGCAGCAGGGTTCACCTACTACGCAATCGGCCGGGGGAAATAAGGTTGGCCGCGACGCACAGCGGAGCGTGGGCACGGGCCACCGCTCCGCTGCGCGTCGCGGCTTACATGTGTCGGAAGGAGACCGCACTTGTCCATGACCAAATGGCTGATCGTCGTCATCGCCGCGATCGGCTTCGCGTTCGATATCTACGAACTGCTCATGCTGCCGCTCATTCTGCGGCCCGCCATTCTTGAACTAGGTGGAATCGCCCCGACCGACCCGGCTTTCCCGGCGTTCGTCAGCCAATGGCGCGCGCTCATGTTCTACGTCCCGGCTGCGGCGGGCGGGCTTATCGGCCTGTTTGGCGGCTGGCTCACTGACCGGCTGGGTCGTCGTCGCGTGCTCACGTGGTCGATCCTGCTCTACTCCGTTTCCGCGTTTCTCGCGGGATTCGCCACTTCATTGCCCATGTTACTCGCTCTGCGCTGCACTACGTTCATCGGCGTTTGCGTCGAATTCGTGGCTGCCATCGCTTGGCTCGCCGAGCTGTTTCCGGAGCCGAAGCAGCGCGAGCGGGTACTGGGATACACGCAGGCGTTTTCATCGGTCGGAGGGTTGCTCGTCGCCATCGCCAACTCCTTCCTGCTGGACTACGCGGGCAATCTGCCGTCCATCGCCGTGCCCGGGTGGGCAGCATCGTGGTGGGGAACTATCGGCGAGAAGCACTCGCACGAAGCTTGGCGGTACACGCTGATGTCGGGCCTGATCCCAGCGCTGCCACTACTGCTCATCCGGCCGTTCCTGCCTGAGTCTCCTGTATGGCAGCAAAAGAAGGAAGCCGGTCTGCTCAAGCGCCCGAGCCTAGCCGCCCTTTTTGCTCCCGAACACCGAACAACCACGATTGTGACCACCTTGATGTTCGCGTGTGCGTATGGCGTGGCATTCGGAGCGATCCAACAAATCCCCGAGATCGTTCCCGGCCTCACAATGGTGAAAGAGAAGACGGCTGGGCTCCCACCGCCAAAGCAACGCGAAATCGAGCAGAAGACGGCCAGCGACCACGTGAAGGTCCAGGAAATCGGCGGGCTCGTCGGCCGGTTCTTGCTCGCGCTCGCGGCTGTCCGGGTTGCCTCGCGGCGCGGGCTCCTGCGGATCTTCCAGATCCCCGCGCTGTTTGTCGTGCCACTTGTCTTCTACTTCTTCCTGAATGTCGAGAACCGGGTCTTTACCGAGATCGATTTGTCTTCCATGCGGCTAGGCAAGCTGCCCATTACAACAGTGTCGATCGGCGTGTTTCTCGCCGGGCTGTTCACCGTCTCGCAGTTCAGCTTCTGGGGCAACTACCTCCCGCTGGCGTACCCTGTCCACCTGCGCGGTACGGGCGAGAGCTTTGCCGCCAATATCGGCGGGCGGATGATCGGTACCGCGTTCGCGGCGGTGACGAGTATTCTTGCGGCACAGTCTTTTGTGCCCGGTGAGACCAGCCCGCAAAAGTTCGCATTCGTCGCTGCCTGCGTTGCTTTCTGCGTGACTCTAGCCGGAGTTATTCTCTCGTTCTTCCTACCTGAACCGGATCCGAACGCGGCTCACGATTGATCAGGGTGATTGGAAATACGAAAACGGCCGGGCTTGTGATGGCCCGGCCGTTGCTGCCAATTCTGACGGTTGGACCGGTCGATCCCGCAACTCCTCTTTGCGGACAGTCTACCCACTTTGCTGGCTCTGCGTGTGACTTCTGTTGCACCGCACGCGCCGAATTCGCTGCAGCCGAACGCACTGCGACTCACGACCTTTCCAATCCGGATTGAGTCGGCACCGGTTTCGGGCTGATACAAAGCGAACCACCTGGTCCGGGCGCGGGGGTTGGATGCGCGGAGCGATTTTTTTTGTTGCGTTACTGGGCGTGGCGGCATCACCGGCCGGCGACTTGTATCAGCCGGCTTACTGTCTCGACCGGACGCTCCGAGGGCCATCGACGCCGTACGTCCCGCAGGCCGGCGACATGGTCTTCTATAACTACGACGGAAATCTCTTCTGGAAGATCGGCTATAAGATCGCGCTTGCCGGTCCACCGGACCATTCCGGGATCGTCGTGAAACTGCCCGACGGCACCTTTGGGGTCCTCGAAGCGGGGCCGGACGACA
This sequence comes from Gemmataceae bacterium, assembly GCA_019694755.1. Classification (GTDB taxonomy): domain Bacteria; phylum Planctomycetota; class Planctomycetia; order Gemmatales; family Gemmataceae; genus JAIBBI01. Next base: position 84,107 of record JAIBBI010000004.1, on the reverse strand, counting down.
GCCTGATCGTAGAAGTCTGTGCGGCCGAAGACCGGTTGAAGTTTCACTCCTGCCATCGCGGACCGGTCTGGATTCGCAGACGCATCTGCCCGATCTCTGACGAAGAGAACAAACGGCTGACGGAGTTCGCTATCTCCGAGCGGAACAAGGAATACGCCGTCTGGCGACTGCTCGGCCAGGGAACTCTCCTGAGGTCACGCGGCCCGATCCGGACGAACTGGATGGGCAAGTCGGCCGGGCCGAAGGAGTCGTACTTCTGCTCGGAGGTCGTACTCGAAGCCGCGGTGTATGCCGGGTTGCTCGATGCCGAGACGACTCGCCCGCGAGCCACCTATCCCGAGGACTTTTTCTTCGATCGATCCCGAAACCCTTACATCAACAAACACCTCAGCCTGGCGCATGCCTGGCACCCGCCGCAACGGCTGACTTTCGAAGATTGTCCGTGTTGCAAGGAGCCGAAAGGCTCGTCGAAGAACCCGAATCCTGCCGCGATCCCGGTTCACCCTTACTTTCTCACGTCACAACGCTGAGATCGCGTCTCGAACGACGACAACGCCGTGGGCGATGTCGGCGAAGCGCTCCTTCTGGTTGCCGACTTCGCGCTCGATGCAGAGCGGGCCGCGGTAGCCGACCTTCCACAGCGCGGCAATGTACTCCTTGATCCCCACCTGCCCTTTTCCCAGAGGCAATTCGGTGCCCCACTCTCCATGTTTCGTCGGCCGATTGGCGTCTTTCACGTGGACGCTGCGGATGTATGGCGCGAGCAGTTCCACCGCCCGCAGCGGATCGCCCATGTCGTAAAGGAGCATGTTCGCCGGGTCGAAGTTGATCATCAGGCTGGGGGCGGCCAATTCGTCGAGCGTCTGCTTGAGCAGGTCGGCCGTCTCCTGACCGGTTTCGAATGCCAGTGTCACGCCGGCGTCAGACGCCATCAGGGCCGCCTTGCGGAGCGTCTCGAGGAAGGCCGGGCGTTCCGCATCACCGACAGCGGGAATGAACCCGGCGTGCAGCGAGAGATCCTGAAGCCCCAACTCCCGGGTCCGGGCCAGCCCCCAGGCGAGACAGTCGAGTCGCTCGGTCCGGCGGTCGGCGGGCCCGAATCCGCCGGTCTGCCGGATGATCGCGGGAGACGTGTAGTCCTCGCCCGAAAAGCCGAGCATCGCCCCCGTCATCGTGAAACCCGCGGCTTTTGCCGCGGCCGGCATGGCATCGCCCTCGCTCCAGCTCGCGTGATGCGGGTCGCCACACGCGATCTGCACGTGAGCGAGCCCCAACTGCGAAAGAAAGCCGGCCAACTCGGGAACGCTTGTGACCTGCAGCGACCAACTGCACACACCGACGGGTAATGACTTCATGGGATTGGTCTCAACGCGATTTTGCCACAGATGAACACGGATAAACGCAGATCAGAAGTCGGAGTTCAGAAGTGTTATCTGTTGTCGGCAGAGCTTCAACCCGTCTGCTTTTACTTGCAACTCGGCAAACTAGAATTTACCTGAAATACAGTCCGTTTTGATCCGCGGTCATCTGTGTTTATCTGCGGCCAATTTCTACTTCACCCCGGAGCGGGTTCGATCACGCAGCCGATGGGTCCGAGTTTCGCACCGTCGCGTTCGCGGGTCTCGTGAAAGGTCGCGACTTGCTCAGCTTTCAACTCCGCAACTTCTTTGTTCCCAGTCCAGACGACAGCCCGGCCTTTGTCGTGGGCTTCTTTTGTCAGGGTAAACGCCTGCTCGACGGTATGGCGGAACACTTCGCGCAGAACATGAATCACAAACTCGAACGAATGATGGTCGTCGTTCAGGATGATGACGTGATAGGGCGGAAGCATGCGAGTGGAATCTCGCGGAACCGTTCGGGGCCGGGTCGGGGTGACAATCGGAGAATCGGGCACGGCAATCGCCCTCCGGCGAACCACGTCGTCGACGTGTGGCCGGTCCGCATGAACGATACACCATGTCCGATAATGCGGCACAGGATCGCCAGATCGGTCGGCGGCGGGTATTATCGCCGTTTCCACCCGACGACGCAAGCCTTTCCCCGGATATCGGTTGTGATCGAGGATCGCAGATTCTTCACAATCAGGCACAGTTATTGCGGTTCATTTGGCAACCCAAGTCATTTCCGCCGCGCGGGCTCGCGAAATCCGCGATGGAGCAGAGGTGGAAGCGCCCGGTGAACCCCACGGGCGACTTATGGAAGGCACCACCCCGCACGGGCCTTCTGAAACGGAGCGGGGCCGCGCGCAACCTCCGCGGCTTTCGCCGGTATGGGCCGGGTTGAGTATCGACATCGCGTCCGGTCAGGCGCGGCGTCGGGATCGACCCGGCCCATTTTTCTTTCCCCTCCCTAGTACCACCCCGGCACAGACCTATACTGATCGCGACGCCGATCAATCCTGCAGGATCAGGCCCATGCGAACTTGGCTGCGGAACGTTTCCCAGGCCGTCTCGACCGTCGGACAGGGGATGTACGTTACGCTGTGGTACTTCTTCCAGACGTACCGCCGTAAGACGTTTACCCAGCGATTCGAGTACCCCGAGAACGGCGTGCCGGTCGCACCGCGGTATCGCGGCTTTCACCGCTTCGATCTGACCACCTGCATCGGCTGCGACAAGTGTGCCAAGGCCTGCCCGGTCGACTGCATTTACATCGACAAGGAAAAGGCGACGCCCCCGCTCAAGGGCTTCAAAGTCACCGGCTTCCGCATCGACTACACCAAGTGCATGTTCTGCGCCCTGTGCGTCGACCCCTGCCCCGTCGACTGTATTTTCATGGGCTCGAATCACGACATCAGTTGTTACAGCCGCGACGGTTGCATCGTCGACTACGCCCGGCTCCCGCTGGAAACAGCGTGGGGCCAGGCGACGCTGAATCCGACGGCCGTCGCCGCGTCGAAACTGATCACACTGCCCGTCTGGGAAAAGAAGCCCGACCCGCCGAAGCCGGCCGAAGCCGCTCCTGCCGCGAGTACCCCCGCATGACCACCCTCGTCGGTTACATACTTCTTTTCACCGGTATCGGCGTCGGGTTTGTCTTCGCGAACCTGACGCTCGGAAAGCTACTGCGCCCTGCGAAAATGGACGCGGAAAAAGGCACCATCTACGAATGCGGCGAACCGACCATCGGCAGCGCGTGGATCCAGTTTGACCTGCGGTTCTACGTGGTGGCACTGCTTTTCGTGATTTTCGACGTGGAAATGGCGTTCTTCTTCCCTTGGGCTGTCGTGTTCGGACAGAACGTCGCCGCGGCCGACGCGGGAAATACTGCTGCCCAAACGCTCGCATGGGTCGCGTTCGGCGACATCCTGTTCTTCTTCGGCGTGCTGCTGGTCGGCTTCGCATACCTATGGCGGCGCGGCGACCTCGACTGGGTCCGCAGCCTGGCCGCCCAGAGCACGCCTAAAGCCTCGAACTGACTGCACAACCCTGCACCGCAAAACCCCGGGAGTCGAAATGGGTTGGCTTGAAGGAAGACTGGAAGAAAGCGTCGTCACGACGTCACTGGAACAGGCGATCAACTGGGCCCGGCAATCGAGCATGTGGCCCATGACGTTCGGCCTCGCGTGCTGCGCCATCGAAATGATGGCCGTCGGCGCACCCCGTTACGACATCGACCGCTTCGGAGCGGGTGCCTTCCGCGCCACGCCCCGGCAGGCCGACCTGATGATCGTAGCCGGCACGGTGAACTTCAAGATGGCGTCGCGGGTCCGCCGGCTCTACAACCAGATGCCCGACCCGAAATTCGTCATCGCGATGGGGGCCTGCACGTGCGGCGGCGGGCCGTACTACAAGTACGGCTACAACGTCGTTAAGGGCGTCGACCTCGTGGTGCCGGTCGACGTGTACGTGCCCGGTTGCCCGCCCCGGCCGGAAGCGCTGCTCGAAGGCCTGATGCGGATTCAGGACAAGGTCCGCGGCATGAAGGACCTGACCAAGGGCCAGCCGATCGACATGCCGATCCCTGTTCGCACCGGCTTCGTCAGCCTGCCCGAAGAACTCCGCACCCCGGAACTGGCCAACGCGTTCGCGGTCCGGAATAAGGAACTTGCCAAGCCGAGCAAAGCATGAGCGACATTCTCGACGCAAAATTCGGCGACCGGATCAAGGCGAAATTCGCCGACGGCGTGGTCGTCGAGGCGGGCGACCTCGTTGAGGTGATGACCTATCTGCGCGACGCGCCGGACTTGAAATTCGAGATGCTCTGCGACATCAGCGGGGTGGATTACCTCGAAATCGACCCGAAAAAGGCTGCGAAAGCGGGCTATGAACCGCACTTGGAAGTCGTGTATCACTTGCAGAGCTTCCAGTACAAGAAGCGGTTTACAGTCAAAGTGATGCTACCCCGGCAAGTCGAAGGCGGCGGACTCCCCGCCGTCCCGACGCTGAGCGGCGTATTCAAAATCGCCGACTGGCTGGAACGCGAGACGTTTGACCTGGTCGGCATCGATTTCACCGGCCATCCGAATCTGCAGCGCATCCTCCTCAGTGAAGACTGGGAAGGCCACCCGCTGCGGAAGGACTACGAATTCCCTCTCGAATACCACGGCATCCGCGGGCGGTAGCCACGTCGCGGAGCGGAGCGTTGAGACATGCTGGGATTGACTGACCCGACCGTCATCGAGTTCGACGTCCGCACGGACGAGATGCTCGTGAACATGGGGCCGCAACACCCGAGTACGCACGGCGTGCTCCGGCTCGTGCTGCGTACCGACGGCGAGATCATCTCCGAAGTTACGCCGCACATGGGTTACCTGCACCGCTGTGCGGAGAAAGTCGGCGAAAACGTCACCCCGATCCAGTTCATTCCCTACACGGACCGGATGGACTATCTGGCCGGGATGAACATGAATCTCGGCTATTCGCTGGCCGTCGAAAAGCTCTGCGGGATGAAGGTCCCGGAAAAGGCCGACGTCATCCGGGTCATCATCTGCGAGTTGAACCGGGTCGCCAGTCACCTCGTGGCGATGGGCACATACGGCCTCGACCTCGGCACATTCAGCCCGTTCCTTTACGCGTTCCGCGAACGCGAGATGATCCTGGACCTGCTCGAGGAAGTGTGCGGAGCTCGGCTGACGTACAGCTATATCACAATCGGTGGCGTCCACGACGACCTCCCGGCCGGGTGGACGGACAAATGCCGGAAGTTCATCGACTATTTCCGCCCCCGGGTCGCCGAATATCACACGCTGCTGACCACGAACCACATTTTCGTGAAGCGCACGGCGGGCATCGGCGTCATGAGCAAGGAACTGGCATTGAGCCACGCCTGCTCCGGCCCCATGCTCCGCGGCTCGCTCGACAAGTCGAAAGGCGATCACGCCTGGGACCTGCGGAAGATTGAGCCGTACTGCGGGTATGAAAACTACGAGTTCGACGCGATCATTCCGCCGTTCGACAACAAGCCGGACGGCTCGGTGATCGGCGACTGCTGGCACCGGTATTTCGTGCGAATGCTGGAAGTGCTCGAAAGCCTGAAGCTAGTGGAGCAAGGCTTGGAAAAGTATCGGACGGCGCAGGGGAGCCACCGGATCGAACCGCCCCGCCACCTGCACCCCGGCGAGGCGTATGTCGAGACGGAATGCCCGCGCGGGGCGATGGGGTTCTACGTCGTGGGCCGTCCCGGCAAGGAACCCGTGCCGTTGCGGGTCCGGGCGAAAAGCTCGTGTTTCAACAACCTCAGTGTCACCGACGCCATCTGTCGGGGCTGCCTGATCGCCGATATCCCGGCTATCGTCGGCAGCATCGACATCGTCATGGGCGAAATCGACCGGTAAACGATAGCGCAGGCCGACCATTCGTCGCATTTGATAGCTTTTTAGCCGTTCCGCAACCGTTGGCTGCATGTAACGGCATGCAGAAACGCAATATCAGGTTGACACGGTAGTTTCCTCTCATAGAACGATAGAACCTTGATTTCGGGCGCCCAACGAGTCCGGGACGGTTCATCGACGGGAGATAAGGTACATGGCAGGGTTTTCCAACGAGCGAATTCGCATCCGCATGGAAGGCTTTGACCATGAAGTGCTCGACCGGACCGCGTATGAGATCGTAGACACCGCCCAGCGCACCGGGGCGATGGTCCACGGCCCGATCCCCCTGCCGACACGGGTGGAGCGGTACACGGTTCTTCGAAGTCCACACATTGACCGGAAGTCCCGCGAGCAGTTTGAGATCCGGACGCACAAGCGACTGATCGACATTCTGCAGCCGACCGGCAAGACGATTGAGGCATTGAACAAGGGCTTGAGTCTCCCCCCGGGCGTGGACATCAAGATTCGCGTTCTGGCCGCGACGGGGAACTGAACGAGTCCCAACCTGGATACCCAACCCTCCCGGCTGGCAAAAACAGACGGGTGCGGGGGATTTTGCCCGTCGGGCCGTCCCGGCGGGTGATTGCTTGTGAAGGGTAATGGCCGTGTCATCGACCACCCAAGCCGCTATCAGCGGTCCGATCAGCGTGACGGTGTACAACCGCACCGGCCAGTCCGTGGGCAATGTGTCCGTGGACCCGGCCGAGTTCGGTGGCACCATCAATAAGCAGCTTTTGCACGACAGCGTGCTGATGTATCGGGCCAATCAGCGGGCCGGTACTCACAGTACGCTCCGCCGTTCGGAAGTTGCCGGCAGCACCAAGAAGCTGTTCAAGCAAAAAGGCACCGGCAACGCCCGGGCCGGCAACAAGCGAACCAACAAGCGGCGCGGCGGCGGCACCGCCAAGGGCCCGAAGCCCCGCGACTACTCATACAGCCTGCCCCGGAAGGCTCTCCGTGCGGCCACCCGCATGGCGATCCTGAGCAAGCTCGCCGACAACGAGCTCACCGTCATCGACGACTTCGGCCTGGCGGCTCCGAAGACCAAAGAGATGGCGGGTGTCTTGAAGGCTCTCAAGCTCGAAGGCGTAACCTGCCTCATCAGCACGGACAAGAACGACCCTGCGATTTATCGCTCGGGACGGAACATCCGCGGCGTCGGCGTGCTCCCGGCCGAGCAGCTCAACGCTTACGAAGTGCTTCGCAAGAAGCAGCTCGTCCTGACCCGGGCCGCCTTCGACAAGCTCCGCGGGGCCAAGGCCTAATCGGCCTCGGGAGGAACAGCCATGCAAACTCGACCTCGTCCGAAACGGTATCGGAAGACCAATCGCCGGGCCAAGCCGGTTCGCGAAGGCAAACCGAACCTGAATCTCGAACCGCACCAGATCGTCCTTCGCCCCATCGTGACCGAAAAGGGCACCCACCAGAGCGAGCGGTACAACTCGTTCTGTTTCGAGGTCCATTCGGCAGCGAACAAGACGCAGATCCGGTCGGCGATCGAATCACTGTTTCCGGTCCGCGTCACGACCGTCCGCACCCAGGTGCGGATGGGGAAGGAAAAGCGGTTTCGCGGTGCGGCCGGCAAGCAGCCCGATTGGAAGAAAGCCGTCGTCACCCTGCACCCGGACGACAAGATTGAGTTCTTCTAGCAGGCACTCGGCCGTCAGCCACCGGGCTAGCGGCCAGAAAGAACGCCGACAGAAGATGGCAGATGAGCCTCGGTTCTGGCCGAAAGCCGGTAGCCGATAGCTGAGGGCCGAACGATGGGCATTCGACAATACAAACCGACTTCTGCGGGCCGACGCCACGGCTCGGTGAGCGATTTCACGGAGTGTACCTATCCACTCGAGAATCGCCCCGAGAAGTCGCTGGTCGTTCCGCTCAAGCGCAAGGGCGGCCGAAACAACCAGGGCGTGATCTGTGTCCGGTTCCGTGGGGGTGGACACAAGCGGATGTACCGCTTGATCGACTTCAAACGGAAAAAGACCGGCCCGGCCCAGGTGCTGCAGATCGAATACGATCCGAATCGCTCGGCACGCATCGCCCTGCTCCGGTACGAAGACGGCACGAAGTTCTACATTCTGGCCCCCGAAGGTCTGAATGCGGGGATGACGGTCGAGAGCGGTGAGGAACTCGAACCGCGGGTCGACAACTGTCTGCCGCTTCGGAAGATCCCCCTCGGCATGGAAATCCACAACGTGGAAATGCAACCGGGTCGGGGCGGTCAACTCGGACGTTCGGCCGGGACGCATATCACCCTTTCGGCCCGCGAAGGCCACTGGGCCCAGATCACTCTGCCGAGCGGTGAAGTCCGCCGGGTGGACGTGAACTGCCGGGCGACGGTCGGTGCGATCGGTAACTCGGATCACATGAATCTGGACCTGGGCAAGGCGGGCCGGAAGCGCTGGAAGGGCCGGAAGCCGCACAACCGCGGCACGTCGATGAACCCGGTGAACCACCCGATGGGCGGCGGCGAAGGCCGGACCGCGGGCGGTCGGCACCCCTGTTCGCCGACGGGCGTTCCTTCGAAGGGCGGCAAGACCCGCAACAAACGCAAGCCGTCGAACAAGGCGATCATTCGCCGTCGCCGGCCGGGCCCGCACTACGCATAAACGAGGCGCTGATCGATGAGCCGTTCGCTGAAGAAAGGGCCTTACGTCGACCTCCGGCTCTTTGCCAAGGTCGAGAAGAACACGCGGCGTGAGCCGATCAAGACGTGGGCCCGCGACTGCACCATCGTCCCCGACTTCGTCGGGCAGACGTTTCTCGTGCACAACGGCAAGCAGCACACGCGGGTGTTCGTGACGGAAGACATGGTCGGTCACAAGCTCGGTGAGTTCGCCCCCACGCGAATCTTCAAGGGGCACTCGGGCGGCAAGTCGGCGAAGGCCGCGGCCGGGCCCGGCAAGTAACCCCGGAGACAGGTACGATGCGTTACAGCGCGAAATTGCGATACGCCGACGTGACGGCCCGGAAGCTCCGGCCGATCGCCGAGCTGATTCGCGGCAAGTCGGCCGACGAGGCCCTCGAAGCCCTCCGGTTTCTGCCCAACCGCGGCGCCCGCCTCATCGAAGGCGTGCTCAAGAGCGCGGTCGGAAACGCCGAGGACCGCGGGGTCCGCAACGTCGACGATCTCCTGGTCGTCGAGTCCCGCGTCGACGGCGGCCCGATCATGAAGCGGTTCATGCCTCGTGCCCGCGGCATGGCCACCCCGATCAAGAAACGGTTCAGCCACATCGTCGTCTCGGTGGACGACGGTCGCGAAGAGGCGGGAGTCTAAACGATGGGCCAGAAAGTTCGTCCGACAGGCTTCCGGACCGGGATCTTCGCCGACTGGCAGAGCCGGTGGTACGCGAATAAGGCGGATTTCGCCGAGCTTCTGCTCGAAGACGTGAAGATCCGCAAGTACATCAAGTCGAAGTTCAAGCGGTCGGGCATTGCCCGGATTCGGATTGAACGGACCCGCGAACGCGTGTCGGTGCAGATCTACTCGGCCAAGGTCGGCGTGATCATCGGCAAGAAAGGCGCGGAGATCGACAAGCTGACGAAGGACCTGGAAGACCTGGTCCACCGTCACATCGAGGTTAAGACGATCGAAGTCGGCAACCCCATGACCGACCCTCAGATCGTGGCCGAGGACATCGCGGAGCAGCTCGAGAAGCGGGCCGCCTTCCGCAAGACGCTCAAGCGAACCATCGAGCAATCGATGGAGGCGGGCGCCAAGGGGATAAAGGTCCAGTTGGCGGGTCGGCTCGGCGGATCGGAAATGGCCCGCTGCGAAATCGCGATGAACGGTTCGATTCCTCTCTCGACCCTCCGGGCGAAGGTGGAATACGGGTTCACCGAGGCCAACACGGCCCAGGGGAACATCGGTATCAAAGTGTGGATCAATAACGGCGACTATCTAGCGACCGAGGAGGCTAGCAATGCCCCTAATGCCCAAGCGGGTAAAGTTCCGCAAAAGCCAGCGCGGTCGCGTAAAAGGTAACGCGACCCGGGGCAATACTGTTGCCTTCGGCGATTTTGGATTGCAGACGCTCGAGGGCGGCTGGCTGAGTGCCGAGTCGATCGAAGCGGGGCGCATCACCGCGGCCCACTCGATTCGCGGCGAAGGTCGGCTGTACATCCGCGTGTTTCCGCACAAGTCCGTAACGTCGATTCCGCTCGAAACCCGTATGGGTAAGGGCAAAGGCGAACCGGAATTCTGGGCGGCCGTGGTGAAGCCGGGCACGATCTTGTTTGAACTGGCCGGCGTTCCGGAAGCGACAGCCAAGACGGCTCTGGCCAAAGTGGCCTACAAGATGCCGTTCAAGTGCCGGCTCGTGACCCGAACGGCGAAGGGCACCTGATCATGAAAGCGACCGAACTCCGCAATCTGGGCGGTGAGGAACTGGCGAGCGCCTTGAAGGACGCGCAGAAGCGTCTGTTCGAGTTGCGATTCCAGGCCGCGACCGACCGCCTCGAAACGCCCGATGCGATCAAGAAGACCCGCCGCGACGTCGCGCGGATCAAGACCATTCAGCGGGAAAAGGAGCGGGCCGCCGCTCCTGCCGCCTAAACCCGCGAAGGAACCGATGAACCATGGCCGAGACGACCACGACGATTGAGCGGACCAGCCGGCGGACCCTGACGGGGGTCGTGACCCGGGATTCCAACGCCCAGACCCGGCGCGTCGAGATCTACCGCCTGGAAAAGCACCCGCGGTACGGCAAGTACGTCAAGAAGCGGACCGTGTGCTACGTACACGATCCGAAGAACGATTCGCACATGGGCGACACGGTCGAGATCATGGAATCCCGGCCCCTGTCGAAGACCAAGCGATGGTGCCTGGTGCGGGTGGTGAAGCGGGCGCCCTCGGCCGCGGAAGTGGCGACCCCGGCCAAGGCCTGACCGACGATTGAGCCCCCGAGGAGGGGACAACCATGATCCAAGAATACAGCTTCCTCGACGTGGCCGACAACACCGGCGCGAAAGAGTGCATGTGCATCAAGGTGCTGGGTGGCAGCAGCAAGCGCTACGCCGGCCTCGGTGACGTGATCATCGCCAGCGTCAAGAAGGCGATCCCCGGCGGCGACGTGAAGCCCGGTGACGTGATTCGCGGCGTGGTGGTCCGGACCAAGAAGGCGTACCGTCGGGACGACGGCAGCTACGTCCGGTTCGACCGCAACGCGCTCGTGATCATCGATGCCGAGCAGAATCCGAAGGGGACCCGCATCTTCGGTGCGGTCGCCAAGGAACTCCGCGACAAGAACTTTACGCGAATTATCAGCCTGGCGGCGGAGGTAGTCTGACGTGGCCGAGAAAGACAAGAAAGCCGCCGACAAGAAAGCACCGGCCAAGGCCGGCAAGGCCGCTGCCGCCCCGGCGAAGACCGCCCCGGCCGGCGACGGAGCCCCAGCCGCTCCCGTGAAGCTGCCCCCGGTCCGGCTTTGGGAAAAGTACAAGAGCGAGATCGTGCCCGAATTGGCCAAGAAGTTCGGCCGCACGAACCCGTACAGCATGCCCAAGCTGCAGAAGATCTGCATTAACATGGGCGTGGGCAAGACGCTTCAGGACAAGAACCGCCTCGAGCAGGCGGCCACTGACCTGACGCTGATCGCCGGCCAGAAGGCCCAGGTCCGGAAGGCCCGCACGGCTATCAGCGGTTTTCGTCTTCGGGAAGGAAACGAAATCGCCTGCCGGGTCACTCTCCGCGGCCGGCGGATGTACGAGTTCCTCGACCGTTTGATCTGCGTGGCCCTGCCCCGCATCCGCGACTTCCGCGGGATCAACCCGAACAGCTTCGACGGCCAGGGGAATTACACCTTCGGCGTGAACGAGCAGGCGATCTTCGCCGAAATCGAGGCCGACAAGATCAACTTCAACCAGGGTATGGACATTACCCTGGTCACGAACACGCATTCGGACGACGAAGCCCGGGAGCTGCTCAAGCTCTTCGGCATGCCGTTCCGGGACAACTAAGCGGGGAAGCGAACGTGTCGACGACCGCGAAGATGGCGAAATACAAGAAGCAGCTTGCTGCTTTGGCCAGTCACAAGGCCGAGATGGCGAAGCCGGCCGATCAGCGGGACGCAGCCAAACTGCTCCGCCCGCGCGACCTCATCCGGATCCGTCGCCGGTGCCTGCTGACCGGCCGACCGCGTGCGGTGTACCGCAAGTTCGGCGTCTGTCGAATTGTGTTTCGAGACATGGCTTCCGACGGGTTGATCCCCGGCGTCCGCAAAGCGAGCTGGTGAGGGCGAATCGACCATGATGACAGATCCCTTGGCCGACATGCTGACGCGCATCCGCAACGCCGCGGCCATCGAACGGCCGGCCGTTGAGATGCCGTACAGCCACCTGAAATTCCGCCTCGCCGAAGTCCTCCGCGAGGAAGGCTACGTTCTGGGCTGCCAGACCGGCAAGTATGTCGAGACTCCGGAGGGCCGGCAGTTCGACACGAGCGCCAAGGTCGACGCGGCCCAGCTCGTGCTTCGGGTCTTCCTGAAGTACGGCCCGGAAGGCGAGCAGGTGATCCGGCACATCGCCCGGGTCAGCAAGCCCGGCCTGCGGGTTTACGTCCGCTGCAATGAACTCAAGCCGGTCCTCGACGGGCTCGGTATCTCGGTCTTGAGCACGAGTCGGGGCGTCATGAGCGATCGCCAGGCACGGGCCGCCAAGCTCGGCGGCGAACTGCTCTGCACCGTGTGGTAAGTGATCCCGCACCGCGGGAGCTCCGGAGTCGGCCCGATTCCGGAGAGAATTCGTAAGATATCTGACCCGGCTCCCCCAAGCCGGCCGACGGAGAATCGAACGTGTCTCGGATAGGCAAACTACCGGTTACCGTACCCGCCAACGTCAAAGTTGCGGTCAACGGTCTCACCGTGAAGGTGGAAGGCCCCAAGGGCACGCTCGAACAGACCTTCCTCCCTGTGGTGAAGGTCGATTTCGATGCCGGCGCCAAGCAGGTCAAAGTCACCCGCGGCAACGACGAGCGTTTCAGCCGCGCCGCTCACGGCCTGACCCGCGCTCTGATCGCCAACATGATTCAGGGTGTGGCCACCGGCTACGAGAAGAAACTGAAGATCGAAGGCATCGGCTACCAGGCCCGCTCCGACAAGGGTGCGGTCGTCCTGACGGTCGGCTATTCGAATCCGATCAGCCTCAAGCCGCCGGCCGGCGTGACCTTCGAAGTGCCCGACCCGACCACGATCATCGTGAAGGGTGCGGACAAGCAGAAGGTCGGCCAGTTCGCCGCGGAGATCCGGGCGGCCCGGAAGCCCGAGCCCTACAAGGGCAAGGGTGTGCGGTACGAAAACGAAGTGGTCCGGCGCAAGGAAGGCAAGTCCTTCGCCAGTGGCGGCTGATCCGGTGGGTCCGGGCGGAAGCCCCAGAGAGCAGAGCGATGAAGTTTCAGAAACGACTGGCTCAGCGACGCGAACGGAAGCGGCACCGGGTCCGCAACCGAGTCCGCGGCACGGCCGAGCGACCCCGCCTCAGCGTGTTCCGCTCGTCCATGCACATTTACGCCCAGATCATCGACGACTCGACCGGGGTCACCCTCGCAGCCTACAGCAGCGCGGCGAAAGACCTGAAGTCCAGCGTCGGGTACGGCGGAAACGTGAAGGCAGCAACCACGGTCGGCACGAAACTCGCCGAGGTTGCCAAGGCCAAAGGCGTGACGAAGGTGTGCTTCGATCGCGGTCATTACAAATTCCACGGCCGGGTAAAAGCCCTGGCCGAAGCGGTCCGCGCCGGCGGCATCCAGTTTTAATCGAGAACCCTCATGGCCAGAGATCGCAGTGAACGCGGTTCCGACGGATTCAGCGACTACGTCGTCAAGATCCGCCGGTGCGCCGCCGTGGTGAAGGGCGGCCGCCGATTCAGCTTCAACGCCCTCGTCGTTGTCGGCGACAAACAGGGCCGCGTGGCCTTCGGCTACGGCAAGGCCAACGAAGTGCCGCCCGCCGTCGACAAGGCCCTGAAAGACGCCCACGAGTCGATAAAGCGACGCGGGCGCGTCCAAATGAAGGGTAAGTCGATCCCGCACCGGACCATCGGGCGGTTCGGCGCGAGCAAGGTCATCCTGGTGCCCGCGGCCCCCGGCACCGGCGTGAAGGCCGGCCCCGGCGTGCGGGAAGTCCTGCAGGCCTGCGGCATCGAAAACATCCTGACCAAGGTCCACGGCAGCACCAACCCGATCAACCTCGTGAAGGCCACCATCGAAGGCCTCATGACGCTGCGGACCCGCGAAGAAGTTCAACGCCTGCGTGGAGTGACGCTCTGATGGACCTGAAAGCCGTTCACCAAGGGGTCACCCGACTCAAGCGGAAGAAGCGCGTCGGCCGTGGACCGGGCTCCGGGCACGGCAAGACCGGCACCCGCGGCAGCAAGGGCCAGTACGCCAGCGCGGGCGCCGAAATGTTCGGCCCGTTCTTCGTCGGCGGCCAGACCCCGCTCTACCGCCGGTCGCCGAAGCGCGGCTTCAGCCGTGGCGCGCACGCCACCCCGCACCTCGAAATCAACGTCGGCGACATCGACGCCAACTTCGATTCCGGCGCCAATGTGACCCTGGCCGACCTCAAGGGCAAGAACGTGCTCAAGGGGATCCCCACCGTCCTCCGCGTGCTGGGCCACGGCGACGTGAAGAAAGCCCTGACCGTCCACGCCCATCACTTCACCGCCTCGGCCAAAGACAAGATCGAGAAGGCCGGCGGAAAGGTGCATCTGATCCCCGGGCCGAAGAAGCCCGTCCGCAACAAGATGAAGCCCCGCAAGCCCAAAGAAGCCTAGTGAGCCTCTGCGGATTGCGTTATAAGTTCTCCAGGATGGCCGACCGCGGCTCGTACTTCGAGCCGATCCCGTACGAGTCCGAGTGCGTCGAAGTTCCGTGGTCGATCTCTGGTTCGGAAGCCCCGAGAGCGGATTGACCTATGAACAGCCTTATCACCATCTTCCGCATCCCGGAACTTTCGCGGAAGATCCTGTTTACCGTCATCTGCATCGCCATCTATCGCATCGGCTATTACGTCCCGCTGCCGGTCGTCGATCAGCAATTGATGGCCGAGCGGATGGGCGGCGGTGCGGGCTCGCTGGGACAAGTGCTCGGCCTCGTCTCCATGTTTTCCGGCGGTAACTTCAGCCAGTCGTGCATTTTCGCGCTCGGCATCATGCCGTACATCTCGGCGTCGATTATCTTCCAGTTGCTCGGAAGCGTGTACCCCCCGCTCGAAAAGCTCCAGAAGGAAGGCCCCGCCGGGCAGAAGAAGATCAACGAATACACCCGCTACGCCACCGTGCCCATCTGCCTGATCCAGGCATTCGGCTACGTCAACTATTCGAAGCCGTTCCTCCATGCGGGGTACTCAGAAGGCTTCAACTTCTATTACTTCGCTTTCGCCTCGATCATCATCATGACGGCCGGGACGGTCTTCCTGATGTGGCTCGGCGAGCAGATCGACGAATACGGCATCGGCAACGGCATCAGCCTCATCATCATGTCGGGCATCGTGGCCCGCATCCCCGAAGCGACCCGGATCCTCTTCTACGACTCGGCTACCGGCAAGTTCAAGCCGCAGGTGTTTCAGCTCGGCGGCGGCGGCACCGGCGACGTCGGCTTTGAGAAGCTCCTCGTCCTCATGTTCCTGTTCGTAGCCGTCGTTGTGTGGGTCGTGCTGATCACCAAGGGTCAGCGTCGCATTCCGACCCAGTCGGCCAAGCACGTCCGCGGCCGGCGAGTCTACGGCGGCACCAAACAATATCTCCCGCTCAAGGTCAATCAGGCCGGGGTCATGCCCGTGATCTTCGCCTCGTCGCTGCTCATGCTTCCGACCTTCGTCCTTCCGATCGTCCTCAACTGGGCCAACTGGCCCTGGCTGCACTCGCTGTCCGCGTCGTTCCAGCGGCAGGGGTACATCTACAACGTGTTCTTCATCGTCCTGATTTACTTCTTCTGCTACTTCTGGACGGCGATCCAGTTCAATCCGAAGGACATGTCGAACAACCTGAAGGATTACGGGTCGTTCATCCCCGGTTACCGGCCCGGTAAGCGGACCGCAGACTACCTCGAAAAGGTGCTGCTCCGAGTCACGTACATCGGGGCGGCCTTCCTCGCAGTGATCGCCGTCATCCCCAGCCTGATCTCCGGCACTATGGACATCGACCCCCGGGTCGCTAGCTTTTACGGCGGAACGGGTCTTCTCATCGTCATCAGCGTGGCTCTCGATCTCGTGAAGAAAATCAACAGCCATCTGGTCATGCGGAATTACCCCGGTCTCACGGAAGATTGAGATCGCCGGAGTTTCCGGGGCGTGGCCTCCCGGAATCGGACCCGGCCAGGACCGTGAGGAGAATGACTGAGGTCGAATCAGGTGCTCTCCACCACCGGCTCGACACCCTCGCACCTCGGCCAATACCCATGCGTACCGTATTCGTGGGCCCTCCCGGCAGCGGGAAGGGCACGCAAGCCCGCCTCCTCGCCGAGCGATTCGGCTACGACGTGATCGGCACCGGAGACTTGCTCCGGGCGGCGGTTGCCGACGGCTCGACGCACGGCAAGATTGCCGGCCAGGCCATGGCCCGGGGCGAACTGGTTTCCGACGCCGTCGTCAACGAAATCGTCCACGACTATTTTCTCCGGCCCAACCGCCCTGCCAACTTCGTACTCGACGGCTACCCGCGCACGGTCGCCCAGGCCGAGTACCTGACACGGACGCTGGCCGAGACGAGGATTCCGCTGGACCGCGTCATCTATTTCACGGTGGCGGTCGAAGAACTTGTCCGCCGGATCGACGGGCGACGGCAGGCGGAAAACCGGCTCGACGACAATGCCGAGGCCGTCCGCCAGCGGATGGTCACTTACGAAGAACTGACCCGCCCCGTCGTCGACTATTATCGCGCGGCCGGCCTCCTGGCCGAGGTGCCCGCAACTGGTGACGTCGAGGCAATTCATCGCCGGGTCGTCGAACTCCTGAAATAAATTCCGTCCTCCGACAGGTCGCATGACAGAGTCTCACAGTTATTCGAACAACGCACCGGAGCTCAAAACCGAGCAGGAAATCGCGATCATGCGCGAGGCCGGCAAGATCGTCGCGGCGGCACATCGCATCGCCGCCGACATGATCAAGCCCGGTGTGCGGACCATCGACATCGATATGGCCATCGAGGCGCACTTCGCCGCCCACAACGCGAAGTCGCTCTTCAAAGGGTACCGCGGCAACCACCGTACCCCCTACCCTGCCGTCACCTGCATTTCGATCAATGAACAGGTCGTTCACGGCATCCCGTCGACTCGGACTCTGCGCGAAGGCGAAATCGTCAAACTCGACACCGCGTGCAGCGTCGACGGTTGGTGTGCCGACGCGGCGGTGACGCATGCCGTCGGCGAGATCCGGCCGGGCTGGCGGAAGATGATCGACACCGCCTGGGACGCGCTCGCCCTGGCCATCGACGAGATGGGTCGGCGGAAATGGTGGAGCGAAGTCGCCGGTGCGATGGAGCGCCTGGTCGATAAGGCTGGCTTTGGCATTGTCAGGGCGTATGTCGGCCACGGCATCGGGCGTGTGCTGCACGAAGGCCCGCAGGTGCCCAACTTCGTCACCCGTGACTTCCGCAAGTTCGATTTCCGGCTGGAGCCTGGCCTCGTGATTGCCGTCGAGCCCATGGTCTGCTTCGGCACCGGCGATGTCAGCCTGTCCCGCGATCACTGGACGGTAAGCACCCGCGACGGCCTGCCAAGTGCGCATGTGGAACACACGCTGGCGATTACGACTCGGGGAGTCGAAATCCTGACTGCCCCGTTGGAGCCGCACCCGTCCATTCCGGTGCCTGGCCCGCGATCGATCGGAGCGGCGGCAGGGACGGAAAATCAGCCATCCGGCGCGCCGATGTGAACAAGCGAACAGATGTTTTCGACAAGAGCAACCAGTGGGCCAAAAAACCGGTGGGCGGCGGAACTTCCACTGGCCCGGTCCGGAATTTCTCCTAGAACTATGGGTTCCACATAGTCCGGACTTTGGTCCGTGAGGCGGTCATGAAAGTTCGAGCCAGTATTCGAAAAGTCTGCGAGAATTGCAAGCTCATCAAGCGGCACGGCAAGTTGCTGGTGATCTGCACGAACCCGCGCCACAAACAGCGGCAAGGCTAGGAGTTACTCGATGCCTCGTATTCTCGGTGTGGACTTGCCGTCCGACAAACCGACGCACATTTCGCTCCGGTATCTCTACGGCATCGGGCCGACCCTTTCGCTGCGCATCTGCGAGCAGGCGAATGTCGACCCGCAGCGCCGGGCCCGCGAGCTGACCGAAGATGAGATCGCCCGTATTGCGGTCCTCCTCGACCGGGAATACACGGTCGAAGGCCAGCTCCGCCGGCAGATTCAGCAGAACATTCAGCGGCTGAAGGACATCAACAGCTATCGCGGGTCGCGCCACCGCCGGTCGCTGCCGTGTCGCGGCCAACGAAGCAAGACAAACGCACGCACCCGGAAGGGTCCCCGCAAGACGGTGGCCGGCAAGAAGGGCGTGAAGGAAATGCGGTAATCAACGCCGGCTGGTTTATCCAGGCGGTACCCGTGACGGACGACGAAACACACTGGCCCCAGAAACACGACAATGGCAAAGACCAAGAAGCGTAAAGCACGTCGCAATGTGAGCCGAGGCATTGCTCACATCCAGGCAACGTTCAACAACACGATCGTGGCCATCACCGACACCAACGGCGATGTCCTCTGCACCGCGTCGGCGGGCACGGTCGGGTTCAAGGGCTCACGCAAGAGCACGCCGTTCGCGGCCCAGCGGGCCTCGGAAGTGTGTGCAGAGAAGGCAATGAAGTTCGGCCTGAAAGAGGTCGAAGTGCGGATCAAAGGGCCGGGCTCCGGTCGCGAGTCCGCCGTGTCCGCCCTGCAGGCAGCCGGGCTATCGGTGAAGGCGATCGAAGACGTGTCACCCCTGCCCCACAACGGCTGCCGGCCGCCCAAGAAGCGCCGCGTATAAACATTCGACGGGCTGCGGTCACGTGACCGCGGAGACGAACCGGGAACTTATTTCACTGGCCACTGGCTACCGAGCAATATGGGACGCACTCTTGACCCTGTCTGCAAGCTCTGCCGCCGCGAAGGTATGAAACTGTACCTGAAGGGGAAGCGGTGCGACTCGCCCAAGTGCCCGATTGAGCGGCGTCAGGGCGTTCTCCCCGGCATGCACGGCCACCGCCGGCCCAAGGCGAACGAGTACGGCATCCGCCTCCGGGAGAAGCAGCGGCTCAAGCGGTTCTACGGGGTGTTCGAGCGGCAGTTCCGCCGATACTTCGAGATCGCCAAGCGGACCACTGGCAACACCGGTGAAGCGCTCCTCTCGATCATGGAACGTCGCCTCGACAACGTCGTTTATCGCCTCGGCTTCGCGGGCTCGCGGGCGGCTGCCCGTCAGATCGTGACCCACGGTCACATTCTCGTCAACGGCCAGTATTGCAACATCCCCAGCCGTCTGCTCCGACCGGGCGACAGCGTTGCAGTCAAGCCCCACAAGACGAGCATGGACCTTATCCGCATCAATCTCGGCGACAACCCGCCCCTTCTGCCCGACTTCCTCGAAGTGATGGGTACTGATCCGCCGGCCGCCAAGCTCAACCGCACGCCCTCGCGGGGCGACGTGGATCCGCACATCCAGGAAATCCGCGAGAACCTCATCATCGAATTCGTGTCGCGCTAGTCCGAGCGCGGTACGTGGAATCATCGCCCGGTATCCGGGCGGGCCGGAGGCGAACGAATATGCGAATCCGATGGCGCGGTTTGGAATTGCCGAGTCGAGTCGTCAGCGACAACGCGACCCTCTCCGATACCTACGGCAAGTTTGTCGCCGAGCCGTTTGAACGCGGCTTCGGCTCGACCGTCGGCAACAGTCTGCGGCGCGTGTTGCTGTCCAGCCTCGAAGGCTCGGCCGTCACCCGGGTCAAGATCCAGGGCGTCCAGCACGAAGTCAGCACCATCCCCGGGGTGGTCGAAGACGTCACCGACATCATTCTGAACATTAAGAGTCTGGTCCTCAAAAACACGAGCGACCAGCCGAAGACCGTACGCATCAGCCGGCACGAGTCGGGTGTCGTCACCGCGGCCCACATTGTGGCGGACGACCACATCCAGATCGTGAACCCGGAACACGTCATCGCCACGCTCACCGACGACGTTCCCTTCGTCGTCGAGATGACGGTTGAGAACGGCCGTGGCTACAAGACCTCGGAAGAGAACGTGGGCAAGGAGCGCGAGATCGGCGTGATTCCGATCGACGCGAGCTTCACCCCCGTCGTCCGCGTGAAGTACGAGATCGAGGAAACCCGCGTCGGCCAGCGGACCAACTACGACAAGCTCATCCTCGAGGTGTGGACCAACGGCACCATCCGGCCGAACATGGCGCTGGTGGAAGGGGCCAAGATCCTCCGCAAGCACCTGAATCCGTTCGTGCAGTACGCCGAACCGGGTCCGGAGTTGCCGATCGACGACCGCGGCGACGTGGTCCATCACGGCGGCGACGCGGTCGATCACGATCTCGAGCGGAAGCTCAACATGAGCCTCGCCGAACTGGAACTGTCCGTCCGGGCGACCAACTGCCTGGAATCGGAAGGAATCACCACGGTCCGCGACCTTGTGATCCGCAGCGAAGAAGAACTCCTCGAAGTGCGCAACTTCGGTGAGACGACCCTGAAAGAAGTGCAACAGAAGCTCGAAGAACGCGGCCTGACGCTCGGCATGCGTTCGCCGGCTCGACGGTAATCGGAGTCAGACATGCGACACCTTAAAGCCGGGCGCACCCTCAGCCGGACAGCCACGCATCGCCTCGCGATGTTCCGGAACATGACGCGCTCGCTGCTCGAACACGGCCAGATCACTACGACCCTGCCTAAGGCGAAGGAACTGCGTCCGTTCGTCGAAAAGCTGATCACGCTGGCGAAGGAAGGCACCCTGCACGCCCGTCGGCGGGCCATCTCCCGCCTCGCGGACAAGGATGCCGTGCGGGTCCTGTTCCAGGACATCGCCCCGCGATTTGCCGACCGCAACGGCGGATACACGCGCGTCCTGCGTCTCTCCGGCGTCCGCCTCGGCGACGCCGGCCAGAAGGCGATCATCCAGCTTCTCAAGGCGGGTGAGACCAAGGAACGCCGGGAAACCAAGCCGGAACCGGTCGCACCGAAGGTTGCCGAGTAACCACGCAAAACCCAGAAAACCTCAGAGCCGGGCGAGTCCGCCCGGCTTTTTTGTTGCGCCCCTGCCCCTTGCGGCGTCCGCACCCCGCCTTGACCGTTCCACGCCCCCGCATTATGTTCCGCCGCGCGGCGAGGGAAGCCACCCGCCGCCCGCGGAGGATCGACATGCGCTACACGACTGCAATTGCCCTGCTGCTGACCACCCAATTCGCCCAAGCCCAGACGGCGAATCTTACCGAACTTCTCCCGGCCCGTGACTGCACGCGGGTTACGCTGCGAACGGTCGTACAAGGCGAACGCATCTTCCCGCAGGACGGGGAGAAGAAGTCGCAACCCGTTAAACTCACGGCCGAGCACCGATTCTTCGAAAAGGTGATCGCCACGCACGACAAAACGGGCCTCGCTGCCAAGACCGCCCGGCAATACGAGTCAATCCAGTCGCAGCTCAGCCTGTCCGGCACCCAGGTGCCTACCACCGGCCTCCGGGCAGATCGGGGTATCGTCGTTGCCCAGCGGTCGGACGAGGGGTTCACCGCCTACAGCCTCGGCGGCCCGCTGACCCGCGACGAACTCGACCTCGTGGGCGATCACTTCGACACGCTCTCACTCACGGGGCTCCTGCCGGGCAAGGAAGTCTCCGTCGGCGACACATGGAAAGTCGGCAACCCCGCGGCCATCGGCTTGGGGATGTTCGAAGCCCTCGAAGTTCAGGACCTCACCGGTAAACTCGATGCCGTTGCCGGCGAACAGGCAAAGATCAGCATCACCGGTACCGCCAAAGGCATCGACGCTGGCGCTTCAGTTGTTCTGACCGTATCAGCTAACGTCACCTTCGACCTGACCCGCCGAAAGATCACGGCGATGGAATGGAAACAGACCGATGTCCGCGGCCTCGGCCCCGTCAGTCCAGAGTTTAAGGGTTCAGTCACGGTTAATCTGAATCGCGAACCGGTCGACGAGCCGAAATCACTCGTCGACGCCGCACTGGAATCGGTCCCGACTGGATTCGACATCCCGGCCGCCCTGATGGTCGTCGAGTACCGCGACCCGCAGGGTCGGTTCACGCTCAACCACCCGCGCGACTGGCGACTGACCGGCGCGACCGCCCAGCAGACCACGTTCCGCCTGCTCGATCGCGGCGAATTTCTGACGCAGGCGACAATTACGCCGTTCGAAAAGGTGGCCCCCGGGCAGCATTCCGACGTGGCGAAGTTCAAGGCCGACGCGCTGGCTTCACCGGGCTGGAATGCCGAGAGTGTGCTCGACGAGGGGGAAGTGAAAGCCATCACGGGCCGGTTTGCCTACCGCGTCACCGCGACGGGCGAGACCGACGGCATCAAGGTCGTGCAGTCGTTCTTCCTGATTGCGGGTCCGAATGGCGACCAGGCAGTCGTCACGTTCCAGACACGGCAGCAGTCGCTGTCCAAACTCGGGGCACGCGACCTGGCCGTCATCGAAGGGCTGGAATTCAAGAAGTAAACGCAGCGAGCCAGGAGCGTGACGGTCTCACTCGACCGTCACGCTCTTGGCCAGGTTGCGGGGTTTATCGACATCGCAACCCCGCAGCAGGGCGACGTGATACGCCAGCAGTTGAAGCGGAATCGATGTCACGAGCGGCTGCAAATACTCAGGCACGTCCGGCACGAAAATCAGATCATCGCATTTCTCCGCTGCCCGCTCGACCGCAGCATCGTCCCCCTCACCGATGATGCCGATGATGGGGCCGCCCCGGGCTCTCACCTCTTCCAGATTGCTCATTACCTTTTCGAAAATCGGCCCGCGTGAGAGCAAGAATACCGACGGCGTCTCGCGGTCCACCAGCGCGATCGGCCCGTGCTTCATCTCCGCGGCCGGATAGCCCTCGGCATGAATGTAACTGATCTCCTTGAGCTTCAATGCGCCTTCGAGGGCAACGGGGTACAGGTACTGCCGACCCAGGTACAGGAAGTTGCTGACGTGCTGGTACTTTCGCGCGATCGTGTGCACGGCATCGTGGCAGCGTAGAGCCCGCTCGACTGCATCCGGCACGGCTTCCAGTTCCTCGATCATTCGCGCGCCTTGCACGCTGGAGAGGTGCCGCAATCGGCCGAACAGCAGCGCGAGCATCGTGAGTACGGTCACTTGTGAAGTAAACGCCTTGGTGCTGGCGACGCCGACCTCCGGCCCGGCATGCAGGTACACGCCGCCGGTCGCCTCGCGGGCGATCGTGCTGCTGACGACATTGCACACTGCCAGCGCGGGGTGTCCTTTCCGGAGGCTCTCCCGCAGGGCGGCCAGCGTGTCGGCCGTCTCGCCTGATTGCGTCACGGCAACGACGATCGTGTTGTTGTCGATCGGCGGGTTGCGGTACCGGAACTCGCTGGCATACTCGACTTCCACCGGCATGCGGGCAAATTCCTCGATGAGGTACTCGCCGACCAAGGCTGCGTGGTAACTCGTGCCGCACGCCGTCAGGATGATGCGCTCGGCCCGCCGGAGTTGCTGCGGGTCGAGGTTCAGGCCGCCGAAATGGGCCGTGCAATTCTCGGTGTCGAGTCGGCCCCGCATGGCGTTGCGGAGTGCGTCGGGCTGCTCGTAAATCTCTTTGAGCATGTAGTGGTCGAAATCGCCCTTGTCGGAATCGACGGGGTCCCAGTCGATGGTATGGACATCGGCCTCCACGCCTCGGGCTTCGGGGTCTTCGACGTGCCAGCCGTCGGCCGTAATCACTGCCAGTTGGCGGTCGTGGAGATACACGACCTTATCGGTGAAGCCCACAAGGGCCGACGGGTCGCTGGCCAGATAATGCTCCCCCTGCCCGATGCCGAGCACCAGCGGACTGCCGAGCCGGGCCGCGACGATCTGATCGGGGTTGCCGGCACACACCGCCGCCAGCCCATATGTGCCCTTCAGTAACGGAAGAACGGTCCGCATCGTGGATGCGAGATCGCCGTCGAAGTGGTGCGAAAGCAGTTGCGCGATCACCTCGGTATCGGTGTCGCTGTGGAAAACCGCGCCCTCGGCCTGGAGGTGCCGCTTGAGCCCGGCATAGTTCTCGATCACGCCGTTGTGTACGACGGCGATCTGCCGCTGGCCCACTCCCGCGACGTGGGGGTGAGCGTTTTCGTCGTTGGCAGGCCCATGCGTCGCCCAGCGCGTGTGGCTGATGCCGATACAACCCGGCGCGGGTTTGAGCCGGACGAGGTCAGCGAGTTGGCCCACGCGCCCGGCCCGCTTGCGGACGTGCAGGCGCGTACCGGTGACGGTGGCGATCCCCGCGCTGTCGTAGCCGCGGTACTCGAGTCGGCGCAGCCCCTCGATCAGGATCGGTTCCGCTTCACGCCCGCCGATGTAACCCACAATGCCGCACATTTGCAGCCTCCTCTGCCGGTCGCACTTCCTTGCCCGGGAGCCCCCGCGACCTCATACAGTGTCCTTGAACTTCGGCGACTGTGCAAGCCGAACAGGCCCGGCAGACCCCCACCATGCGACTCGGAATTCTCAGCGATTCTCACGACCGGACCGAGCGGGTTGAGGCCGCTTTGGACCTCTTCCGCACCCACGACGTCAACCGCCTCATCCATTGTGGCGACATCACTTCGCCCAAGGTCGTGAGCCAGTTTGCCGGGTGGATGATCGACTTCGTCCTGGGCAATTGCGACTGGGACCCCGTCACTCTCGCGGCCGCCATCGACGCGATCGG
The DNA here is from genome assembly GCA_019694755.1 of Gemmataceae bacterium. Lineage (GTDB taxonomy): Bacteria > Planctomycetota > Planctomycetia > Gemmatales > Gemmataceae > JAIBBI01. The sequence continues at coordinate 59,436 of JAIBBI010000004.1, read as the reverse complement.
CGGCACGCTCCACCGTCCTTACGGCGACTTGGAGTTGGATAGCGTCAGGGTCGCCTGGATTCACAGCGACGATGCCGATCTGTTCCAGTCACTCGAAGTCGCGGACCATTACGACTGGCTTTTTTATGGCCATACCCACGTCGCCGAGCAACACACCACGGGGCGGACGCGTGTGGTCAATCCCGGCGCACTCCACCGCGTGAAGGTGCCGAGCGTGGCCGTGCTCGATGTCCCGTCCGGGCGCCTCGAAGTCGTTCCGTTGGTGGAATAAGATCATCGGTGATCCGCCGCCCCATATCGGAGATGTGCATGCCGCTCGATCCCCGTGCCGGTAAGCCGGCCCCCGCCGAACTGCTGATCGATGTCGCGGCCCTCGATCGGGCCTATTACGACCGCCGGCCCGACATGGCCGACCCGACTCAGCGCGTTGCGTTCGGCACCAGTGGCCATCGCGGGACATCCCTCGACGGGACCTTTACGGAAGCTCATATCCTCGCCATCACCCAGGCGATCTGCGACTACCGGGTATCGAAGGGCTACACCGGCCCGCTGTACCTGGGCAAAGACACGCATGCACTGTCTGGCCCCGCGCAACGGTCGGCTCTGGAAGTCCTCGCCGCCAATGGCGCAATTGCGGTGATTCAGCGCGACGACGGGTTCACACCGACGCCGGTTATCAGTCGGGCCATCCTCGCTTACAACCGCGGTCGAACTTCGGGATGGGCCGACGGGGTGGTCATCACCCCTTCGCACAACCCCCCAGCCGACGGCGGTTTCAAGTACAACCCACCCAACGGCGGCCCGGCCGACACCGACGTGACCAACTGGGTCCAGGATCGGGCCAACGAGTATCTCCGGGCCAACCTGGCCGGTGTGAAAAGACTGAGGTATGAGGCGGCCCTGAAAGCGGACACGACCCGCGCCGACGATCTGGTCATGCCGTATGTACACGACCTGGCGCAGGTCATCGACTTCGACGCAATCCGGGCGGCCGGGCTGAAACTTGGTGTCGATCCGCTCGGCGGTGCATCGGTCGCTTACTGGCCCCGGATTGCAGGGACCTATGGGCTTGACCTGGCCGTCGTCAACGACCGTTGTGATCCGCGGTTCGCATTCATGACCGTGGACCACGACGGGAAGATCCGGATGGATTGCTCAAGCCCCTATGCCATGGCGGGGCTGGTCGCGCTGAAGGACCGGTTTGCAGTCGCCTGGGGCAACGACCCGGATGCCGATCGGCACGGAATCGTGGCTAAGTCGTCCGGCCTGCTCAATCCGAATCACTTCCTGGCCGTGGCCATTGATTACCTACTCGGCCACCGACCCGCCTGGTCGACCGCGGCCGTCGGCAAAACGCTGGTCAGCAGTGCGATTATTGATCGGGTCGTGGCCGGGCGCGGGCGCAATTTACTCGAAGTCCCGGTCGGATTCAAATGGTTCGCACCCGGACTATTCGAGGGATCTCTTTGCTTCGGCGGGGAAGAGAGCGCGGGCGCGAGCTTCCTCCGCCGTGACGGTAGCGTGTGGTCGACCGACAAGGATGGCTTGATCCTCGGTCTGCTTGCCGCGGAGATTACGGCCGTGACCGGGAACGACCCCGGCGAGCACTACCGCCGACTGACGAATCAGTATGGCTCGCCGTGCTACACCCGAATCGACGCACCCGCAACGCCGGCCCAAAAAGACCGGCTGAAGAAACTCGCCCCCGGCGACGTGGCCGCCACGACATTGGCGGGTGATGCGATCACGGCCCGGCTGACAACCGCGCCTGGAAACGGCGCGGCTATCGGGGGGCTCAAAGTAACGACGGCCGAGGGCTGGTTCGCCGCCCGGCCTTCGGGCACCGAAAACGTCTACAAGATCTACGCCGAGAGCTTCCGCGACGAGTCCCACCTGGGCCGAATCGTAAATGAAGCCCAGACCATAGTTTCGGCCGCGCTCGGCTGATCTATCCACATATTGCGCAATCACTTGCGCCCGACGCCTGCTCCGACCGGTTGCGAACCGGGCGGGCGGGCGTAGGATGAATTTTGGCGTAGTCCAAGGACCGGAAAGAGCGGGGTGCGGCATGGCGAAGCATATCTTCGTGACGGGTGGCGTTGTGAGTTCGCTGGGCAAGGGACTCACCTCGGCCTCGATCGGTATGCTGCTCGAACGCCGGGGTCTCCGCGTCCGGTTGCAGAAGTTCGACCCCTATATCAACGTCGACCCCGGGACCATGAGCCCGTATCAGCACGGCGAAGTGTACGTACTCGACGACGGCGCGGAAACCGACCTCGATCTCGGCCACTACGAACGGTTTACCAACGCCCCACTGACCCGCGAATGCAACTTCACGACCGGCAAGATCTACTCCTCCGTGATCAAGAAGGAGCGGAAGGGCGAGTACCTGGGCCGGACGGTGCAGGTGATTCCGCATATTACGGACGAGATCAAGGCGGCCGTCCGCTCGCTGGCGACGCCGGACGTCGATGTGGTCATCACAGAGATCGGCGGGACGGTTGGCGATATTGAAGGCATGCCGTTCCTTGAGGCGATCCGCCAGTTCGCCATCGATGTCGGCAAGCAGAATTGCCTGTACATCCACCTGACGCTCGTGCCGTACCTGAAGGCTGCGGGCGAGATGAAGACAAAGCCGACGCAACATTCGGTCGGTGAACTGCGGAAGATCGGCATCCAGCCCGACATTCTTATCTGCCGGACGGAGCGGGAGTTGGGCCGGGACGAGTGCGAGAAGATCGCCCAGTTCTGCAACGTCGAACCGCGTGCGGTGATCGAAGAACGCGACAAGTCGCTTTCGGTCTACGAAGTGCCTCTGAGCCTGGTAAAGAACAAGCTCGATATCACGGTACTCGACAAGCTGAACCTCAAGGGCGGCCCGCTCGACACAAGCGATTGGGAGGCGATGCTCGACCGGATCCGCCGGCCGAGCAGGGAAGTGACCATCGGCGTGGTCGGCAAGTACATCAAGCACCACGACGCCTACAAGTCGATCTACGAGGCGCTCTTCCATGCCGGGATCGCCTGCGACGCCCGGATGCACGTCCGCAAGATCCTGAGCGAAGACCTGGAGGAGGCGGACGTACCAGCGCTGCTGACGGGCTGCGACGGCATCCTGGTGCCGGGCGGCTTCGGAAAACGCGGTATTCTCGGGAAGATCAACGCCATCCGTTTTGCCCGGGAGCGGAAGATACCATTCTTCGGGATCTGTCTGGGCTTGCAGTGTGCCGTGATCGAGTTCGCCCGCAATGTGTTGAACATGCCGCGAGCCCACTCAACGGAATTCGACAAGGACACGCCCTCCCCTGTGGTCGCTCTGCTCGATGAGCAGCTCAAGGTGATCAATAAGGGCGGCACCATGCGACTTGGCGCTTACCCTTGCCAGGTCCGCGAGGGCACGCTGGCCCACGCGGCTTACGGTGCTGACGTGATCAGCGAACGGCACCGCCACCGTTACGAGTTCAACAACGAATACCGTGCTCGGATGTGCGAGCACGGCATGGTGATCAGCGGGACCAGCCCCGACGGCGGTCTGGTGGAAATGATCGAATTGCTCGAACACCCGTGGTATGTGGCCGTGCAGTTTCACCCGGAATTCAAGTCGAAGCCGACCCGGCCCCAACCACTCTTCCGGTCCTTCGTGGCGGCTGCACTGGAATCCAAGACCCGGGTCGACAGCCGGGACCGCGTCACGGTCAGCGCATGAGAAAGCCCAGCGGATGCAACCGCTGGGCTTTTGAAGAAGTCGTTTACTTCTTCTGGATCGAGAAGTCGATCGTATCGCCGTCCTTGAGCTGCCCCTTCTTCACTTCGACGCCGGCGGCCGGGGTGCCGACCTCGTGCCAGGCCATGACGGCCAGGTCAACGCCGAGCGGGACGTTCTTGATTTCGAAGGAACCGTCGGCCTTGGTGACCGCGGCGAACGGGTGGTCAAAGGCCCAGATGTAGGCTTCCATCCACTTGTGGGCGTCACAGTTGATCTTGATGGCCTGGGTATCGGCCTTCAGCGCGAATTCCTTGGTCGAGCCGGCGGCGAGGGTCTCGCCCTTGGCCGGGTTCTTGAACGAGCTGCCGGCCACGCGGCTATTGTGCAGGATCGGCGCGCTGTTCTTGACGATCAGCTTTTGGCCGGTCGGCTTCCCTTCGTACTCCGGGAACATCACCGACACGTGCGGCTTGAAGGCGCAGAACGGCTGGTCGATCTCGACCTTTTCCGGCCAATCCTTCTTCGAGGTGTCGACCTTGAAGTAGCTGCCGGCCGGGGGCTTCAGGAACACGACCACGTTGCCGAGGCCGCCGTCCTTGCTCACCCAGGTCTCGTCTTCGGTATCGCCCTTGCCGCAGTGGCCGGCGTCCTTGTTGCCCGGGTCGATCTTGAGCTTTGCGCCGGCCGGGGCCGTGCCATTCAGCTTGATCTTGCCCTTGAGGGTGCCGGTCCCCTTCCCTTCAATTGCCTTCTTTCCCTGGGCCTGCACGGCCGCGGGCTCGATGGTGGCGATCGCGGCCAGCGCACCCGCCACGGCCGCACCGGCCAGGAGTTTCCGGAACAATTTCATCTCTGCTCTCCCTGTGGTAATTGCCAACTCGGACAGTCCGTGACGGATCACGGCTTGATTTTCAGTTCGCCCAGGTCCTGCATCGCGCCGGGGCCGACGGTGATTTCCTCGCCGTTCTTTCCTTTCACGCCGTCCTTCCAGCCCGAGCCTTCATGCCAGACGAAGAGCCGACACTTGCCCGCCGGCGCGAGTTTGATCTCGAATGAGCCGTCGTCCTTTGTCACGTCGAAGTACGGACTGTCGAAGACCCGGAAATAACCCTTCATCCACGGATGGATGGAGCAGGCGATGGATATGGCCAATCGGTCCTGTTTCAGGTCTTTGATCACGACTTGCTTGCTGCTGACGACCGTTTCATTTCCGGACTTGTTCTTGATCGTGTTGGCGGGTTCCCAACGGACGTTGTGCGTCACCGGCGAGGAGTTCTTGATAACAAGTTGCTGCCCTTCGCGAACCGCTACTACGTGCGGCACGAAGCCACAACGCGGCTGATCCACCTCGACAGTTTCTGTAACGGGTTTGACCAAGGACGGATGAACCGCCAGCCCTTGACCGCTGGCTGTCTTCTCGTCGCTGGCCAGCCATACGAAGACGTTTTTCACGCCTTTGTTCGGCCCGATCACCCAGGTTTCGTTGAGCAATTTGCCCTTTTCGAGGCAATGGGCCTGGTCGGCCGTGACGTTCACTTCACCCGCGGCCGGGGGGTTCCCGTCAAACACCACCCGCCCCTTGATCGTGACCCATTTTTCCTGAGCGAGGCCTGCGCCGGCACAAAACAGCATCCCAGCCAAAGCCCAGACGCGGAACATGAAGCCCGTCCTTAAAAGAGTGCGGGCCGCACCCGGCATCCGGTCGCGGCCCGCATCGAATCAGGGTTTCGCCGGCGCGGCCGGGGCCGGCCCAGCTCCGCCGAAGGCGACCGGTCCAACGCGGTACTTGATCACCGGCCAGTCGGCCACCTGCGGGAAGAGCATCAGCAGGTCGCGGGTCGCCCGGATCTGCTCATCGGGCGTGCCGATGAACACCTTGCTTTCCTCGGCATGCTTCTTCGCTTCGGCAGGTTTATAAAGCGGCTGCATCAGGCTGGCGTAGGGCATGAGCCGCTGCGGGTAGGCAATCCAGCGTTCGCTCCACTCGGGGCGGAGCCGGGCGGCCGCCTCGTGCAGATTCGGGGCGCGGTATTCCGTCGGCGTGGCCGGCCCAATCTGGTGACAGCTCAGACACTGGGCGTCTTTGTAGTTCATCAGCTTCCAGGCGTCGGCCACATAGGCCTCCCGTTCTTCCCACTTGGCCTTGAGGGCCGGGAAGTCGTTGGCCCCGAGTTGCGACTTGAGCCCGTCGATCTCGGTCTGGACCTCTTTCACCTTGGCTTCGTCGCCGATGGCCTTCAACTGGGCCTGTCGACGCTCGGCCGCCGCCAACGCCTCGCGTGTGGCGGTCGCCCAGACGGGCTTCAATTCCTTGACGCGTTCGTCGTACAGGTTATTCGCCTTGAGCTTGGCGACGTACTCCTTCGTCTTGGCCAGCAGGTACGATTCGTCACGCTGGGCAACGCGTTCGTACGGGCCGGTCAGCCCGATCGCCGGGTTGTGGGCGCGGTTGACGGCCGTGAAGTAATTCACGAGCGTCATCGCTTCCTCGTCCGACATGTTGAACTTCGGCATCTGGAGGACGGGAATCTTGCGGATCGGCTTGGGGTTCAGCAGGAACTGGTAAAGCCAGTCGGGCCGGACTCGCTCGCCTTCGTACAGCAGGCTGGGCGGCACCGCCGCATAGCCGTTCGGCCCCTGACCTGTTTCATCGCTGATACCGTTGAGCGGCTGAACGTCGCCATACACCTTCGCATCCCACTCCGTGAGATACCGCTTGAGTTGGAGCGCGAATGTCCCGCCGTACGACGGGGCCGACGCCTTCATCGTCTCCGGAACGAGCTGAAGCGGAGCCGACACGTTGGCGGGGATCGTCGCCGTCATCGGCTTCTTCGTTTCCGGGTCGGTGTAACGGAACCCGAGCGCCTCACTGAGGCGCAGATAAGTGCCGTCTCCGATGACCGTGGGCAGGGCCCGGGCGGTCAGCTTGGTCGCGCCTTCGACCGGCATCTTCGCTCCCCACGCGACGTGTTCGGGATAGATCCGATCCTTCGGGTCCGAAGCTTCGTTCTCGGCGTAGAACTTGTGCGCGGCCAGCAACTGTTCCATCGTGACTTCGCGGGCCGGCTTGGTCGTGCCGTCGGCCAGCTTCACGGGGCTGTCGCTGATGTTCAGCTCGAACTGGCCGGGCCGAATCAGGTGACAACTGTTGCAGTTGTACTTCTCCAGGACCTTGTAGCCCTCGATCTCCGCCTTTCGGTCGCCCGTCGGCTGATAGACAAACTTCGTCGGGATGGGCTCGGCGATCAGCCCCAGAACGAAGGTCATGACGGCGTCGCGGGCCTCGGCTTCTTCGCGGGTCGCGCGGGCCTTGTAATCCGTGTCCGACTCGCCTTCCTTCTTCTTCGTGCGTGCGAACTTGAACTGCGGCATCCGCGTCCGGTCATTCCAATCCTTGACTCGGTTGTAGTCGTAGCTGCGCGGCGACATCAGCTTGAGGTGCAGGAAGCCCTCGCGGTGCTGGTGACCGTGCTCGAGCATGTCGGCGAAGTACTTTTCGTACGGCGTCTGAATCGAAGTGTCGTAGGGCGCAAACTTCTCGAGCGGCAGCAGCGGCTTCCCACCGGCCGCGTGGCCGTGGTCGTGGCCGTCGGCTTTGTCACCCTTCTCCGCCGGGTTCCACGAATCGATCAAGTGATAGTGCTTCTGCACATAGTTGGCCGAGTCCTCGAACGCGATCCGGTCGACGCCCTTCCGACCCCAGTCGTTGAGTGCGACACCGATCGGCTTGGCCCCTTCGAAACCCGGGATGTTGTGGCAGGCGTAACAACCGAGGTTCGAAATCGCCTTCTTGCCGATGTAGTTCATCAGCTTTTCGTCGTTGACCGGGGCGGCCAGTTCCCGCTCGTCGGCGTCGGCCGGTCGGCCAGCGAGGTCACTCTCGCTGAACCCGCTCTGGATCACGTCGTTCACCTGCCGGGACGTGAGGCCGGACTTCCGCAAGTACATCTTCGCCATGGTCTGAAGCGTGGCCGTCTCGGGTTTGTCGACGGCTAGATTGTCCCAGTCGGCCCCGAGATTCGGCGTGTTGGAGAGCAGCCAGCCGGCTACGTCCGCCGCCTCGGCCTGGGTCAGGTGAACCGACGGCATGAGCGTCCGGGGGCTGTGAACGGTCGGGTCGAGCAACCACTGGACGAGCCAATCGCGTCCGGACTTGGGATCGATCTTCGCGGCCAGTTTGCTGAGTTCAGGTCCGAAGTTGGATTCGCCAGTCAGTGCGGGTTGCGGCTTGCCGTCGGCGGCATTCGCGCCGGCCGTCTCCAGCCCTTCGTGTTTGTGACAGGCCACGCATCCCTTGGTGGCGAACAGGTGGCGACCCCGCTCGATCTGCGCGGTCTTCGCCGCGCCATCCGCCGGGGCGGCCGGGGCGGCCGGGAGCGGCTTATCCTTGCTGTAGGCCTGGCTCTTCGAGAACAAATACTGCGTGACGGCGCGGACTTCGGCGTCCGGGAACTTCTTCTGGTCGTCCGGCAACGCTTCAGGCACGTTGTTGGCTTGCAGGTAGAAGTGCGGCATCTTCGTGTCGGGGCGGAAGACACGAGGGGCCTTCATCCACTTGGCCGACCACTCGGGGTTGGTCTTCTGCGCGATGCGATAGAGGCTCGGCCCGACCTTGCGCTGCGTGCCCGGCGGATTCGCGGTGTCTTCCAGTCGCTTGGCCCGTTCGGCGGGGCTCAGCGATTCGAGCGGCGGTTCCGGCTCCAACCGAAGGTCGGGGCCGACCCACCGGCCCGACTTCATGCCGGCGATCTCATGGCACCCGAAGCAGCCGAGCTCACGAACCAGGTTGTAACCCTTCATCAGCTTCGGTGCTTCGTCCTTCACGCTCTCGGTGATCATGGACTCGGGCTGGTGATGGCACTTGATGCATGCCGCCTGGGCAAAGCGAGGCGGGTACATCGGAGTGTCCCAGTCGTGGATCGAGCGCCAATGGTGCTCTGCCTTCCACTTCTCCATCGTCGGAAGGTCGTTGGGCGTGTGCGTGGCATCGACGAAACCCGTTGCGCTGCCCTGGCCGTTGTGGCAGCTCGTGCAGCCGAACTTCTCGACGGGGTGCTTGCTGGTCGCGTCGACGTAAAGATCCAGCCGCGGATGCGACGCGAACATGCTGATTTGAGATTCGGAGAGCGGAAGCTGATCGGGCTGGAGGTCTTTGCCCGAAAGCAAGTTCAAATCCTGCCTGCCGTCGCGATTGGCCTTCTGCCGTTCTTCGAGCGCCTTTCGGGCGTTCTCAAACTGCTGCTTTAAGGTCTCGTCCTTCATCGGATCGGTCGTCAGCTTCGCGAGCACGGTCTTATCCATGCCCTGTTTCTCGATGCCGAGGTGACACGTCGTACAGCGGTCGTACCGCGTGACGTACTTGAATCCGCCGTAGTCGATTGGCAAGTCTTCGTGAAACGTCTGCTTGATCTTCACCGGCGGGGCGAATCCGTCGATGACCGGCAGGCCGCGGAAAGAGTCGGCCAGCGTCCAGCGCTTCTGCGACGTGAGCTTGACGAACCGGTCGAAGTCGCCGGTGAGCTTCTTGTGGTTGGCTTCGATTTCCTTGAGCTTGCTCTCGGCCGCTTCGAGCGAGAGCTTGCCGCCCCCTTCGACGGTGAACTCCTCTTTGGCCACCTTGGCCAGTGAGTCGTTCATCTGTTCCATCTCGACCCGCATCTCGTTCATGGGGCCGACGAGGCCTTCCGCCTTGGCCTTCCATTCCCGGGCGGTCGGGCTATCGGGTCCGTCTTTCTCGACGGCGATATTGAAATAGCTGATGAAGGCGTCGAAATCGGCCTTGGAGTTCTGTGCCTTCGTTTCCAGCTTGACCTTTGCCGGAAGCTTGTCGGCCACGGCAGCGTTGACCTTGGCCTTCAACTCCGCCACGACCTCGCGGGCCTTCACGACGGCCGCTTCGGACTCCACCATCTGCTTCTGCGTTGCCGCGTCGGGTGCGAGCGCGAGCAACGCACGCTTGTTCAGTTCTTCTTCGACCTCGCGGAAGACCTTCTGGTCCTTCTTGTACGGCCGGTTGAAGTCGTCCGCGAACATCCAGACGACGCTGACCAGCATCGCCAGGCAACTGACGGCAAAGATCCAGTTGACCTTTTTCTGGTCGCGGTAGAAGACGTCGGTAGCTGCCATATGTCTTCCCGTCGCTTGCGCGGCCGGGCTCGCCGGGTCAGATGTTGAAGAAGTACTCGGGGATGTACACGATGTACTTCAGGTTCAGTGTCCATCGCAGCACCATCTTCAGGGGCAGCGACGTCATGAACAGAATCAGGGTCATGAGCGTCATGTAACGCAGGAAGCCCATCTTCACGAAGAAGTTGCGGAAGACGGTCTTCGCCATCAGGGGCGGGATCGCGACGAAATACAGCACCGTGAGGATGATGCCGGGAATCTCCCGAACGAACCAGCCATAGGCTTTCGCGATCTGCTCGGGCGTCGACCCGAGGCCGAGCCAGAACATGTCGCTCAGGTTGACGTTGTTCAACGGGTCAACTTTATGCGCGTCCCACGTCTCGAACGGACCGAAGAAATTCCAGTTCGGCCCGCGGAGAAACGTGCCGAGCACGATCAGCACCACCCACAGCACGAGGAAGCCGTAGAGGAACATGATTAGCGCGAACGGCCGCTCCTTAAACGTGTAGTATCCGTTCCCCTTCTGGTTGAAGTCGATGTAAGGGATCGCCATGAGGCCGATGACGATGAATGTCGGCAGCACCACGCCCGCCATCCACGGGTCGTAGTACACCAGCATTTCCTGCAGACCGAGGAAGTACCACGGTGCCTTCGAAGGGTTCGGGGCACGGGCCGTAGTGGCCGGGGCCTCGAGCGGCGCCTTGAGCAGGATTCCCCACACGACGAGAATCGCCGTGCAAATGATCATCGCGATAAGCTCGGTGTACACGAGATCGGGCCACACGAGCACCTTCTCGTCGTCCTTTTCCAGCACCGGCTTGCCGGCGGCAATCAAGTCGTCGTTGAGCACGGCCCGGCGGAGCGGCAGCCAGGTGAAATAGCCGACCGCCGCAAGCAGCATCACGATCGGCACATTGTCCGGCTTCGCGACGATGTCGCGGAAGTCGTAGTTGGTGAGCGACCAGCCGAAGGCGAGAAGCGTGAGGTTCATCAACGTCCACGCGACGTTCGGCTCAGTGAGGGGTTTGCGGAAGATCAACAAAACCGCAAACGCAACGGTCGAGACGACGAAGTAGCTGATGGCATTCGTGTAGGCGTCGACCAGGTGCGTCACAGAGTGCGGAATAACCCAGCCCTGGTGAGCCAGATAGGCGGCCGCGTGAAAGCCGAATAGACCGGCCCAGGCAAACGCAAGCAGCGCGGCAAACCGCGACCGTTGCCGAACCTGGTATACGCCAAACCCGACGCTCATGAGAGCGCAGAGGATGTAGTAAACGCCGAGTCCATTCTGAACTGGACTGGTGAGGGAACCGTGCGCCATTGCCGGGATATCCTCGAGATTCTCTTAGAGGGCGCCGCTGATGCCGCCGTCCTTGCGGACGCGCCAGAAATGGATGGCGATCAGAACCGCCACCGCGAGTGGGATTGCCACACAATGCAGCACATAGAACCGCAGCAGGGTCTCCCCGCTGACGAACTTGCCGCCCAGCAACAGAAATCTCGCGTCGGACCCTGAATGGATCAGGGGTACGCCGCCGACATTGAGCAAGGCGGCACCTGGCCCTTCGTGTCCGAGAAACGGCGTCGCGCGGGCCATATTGCTACCGACCGTGATGGCCCAGATGGCTAACTGGTCCCAGGGCAGGAGGTAGCCGGTAAAGCTGAGGAGCAGTGTCAGCACCAGCAATATGACGCCGACCGACCAGTTGAATTCGCGTGGAGGTTTATACGAGCCGGTGAGAAACACCCGGTACATGTGGAGCCAGATGGCAATCACCATGGCGTGGGCCCCCCAGCGGTGAATCTCGCGGAGAATACCGAGGGTGGTGACGTCCCGCAGGCTGAGGATGTCGTTGTAAGCGTGTTCGAGCGTGGGCCGATAGTAGAACATCAGCAGCACGCCCGTGACCGTTTCCACCAGGAAGAGGAAGAAGGTCAACCCGCCCATGCACCAGGTATAGGAAAGGGCAATGCCCGACTTCCGCACCGACACCGGATGAAGGTGCAGGAAGACGTTGGTCAGCATCACCACCACGCGGTTACGCCGGTCGCGCGGCGCGGGGTGGCGGAAGATACTCTTCCAGACCTGATTATTCTTGATCCAATCGCCGACAGACATGTATGTCTCCGCTTTCTGCCTTCCGCCACCCGCTATCGGCTATCCGCTCCCGGCTGCCGGCATGAGTAGTGCCAAGCCGATGCTATTTGCTCCCTGGCACCGACACCGGTACTCTGCCGGCCTAAACCTCAAAGTAGCTGTCTTTGTTGTCCCACTGGCCCATTTCATACTGGAACTTTCGGCTCTTGTCGACGACGAGCTGGCCGTCGTCGGCGAGCTCGAGCGCCCAGCGTTCGAGTGGCCGGGGGGCCGGGCCTTCGAAGTTGATTCCCGAGATGTAGAATCCCGAGCCGTGACAGGGGCACTTGAACTTCTTGTCCGCCTCGAGCCAGTTGGGCGTGCAGCCGAGGTGGGTACACATGGTGTTGAGCGCGAAGATCTTACCCTGCGTCCGGACGACCCAGATCTGGCGGTCTTTGAACGTCTCGATGACTTTGCCGTCTTCATACGCTCGCGGGTCGCCGATTTTCACCTTGTTCGGCGGCTCGGCCAACACGTTGTAGAAGAGGAAGCGAGTGGTGCCGAGCGTCATGGCGGCCATGGCCGCGGTAAACGAAGCCCAGCCAATGATGACGGAATCGAAGACCCAGCCGAAGAAGCCACGACGGGTTTCCGTGGCTTTGGCCGGGGCCGGTTTGGCGGGAGGTGCGGGCTTGGGTGGGCCGGCCGGGGCGGCTGCAGCAGCCGGTGCCGGTGCGGCGGCAGGGGCGGGTCCAGGAACAGCGTCGGACATGTAGCGACCTCGCGGCTGCGGAGTCCGGGAACAGGCGAACGATCAGTCCCGATTCGGTCTGGAGAGTCTAGTAGAACAGCTTTCCCGGTTCCAGTGGATTTGGGCTCAGATTCTTCGCCATTCCATTCTTCTTTGTTCACCGGCAACCGTGCCGCCGGAAAACCGGCCCTCCCGACTAATCCCCACCGAGAACCGCTCTAATTTTGTCCTCTTTCACAGGATCAATAACGCCTCGCTCTGTCACGATGGCTGTGATAAGCCCAGCCGGTGTCACGTCGAAGGCCGGGTTGTACGCTCGAACACCGGCCGGGGCGGTCGATCGGCCGAATCCGTGCGTGATCTCGCGAGGATCGCGTTCCTCGATGGGAATGTCGGTGCCCGCACCAATGCCCATGTCAAACGTCGTCGAAGGCGCGGCCACGTAGAACGGAATGCCATGGTACCGGGCCAGCACGGCCACGGAATACGTCCCGATCTTGTTCGCAGTATCGCCGTTACGGGCTATTCGGTCGGCTCCTACGACGACGGCCTGCACCTTCCCCTGTTGCATGAGCAGGCCGGCCATGTTGTCGCAGATCAGCGAATGGTCGATCCCGGCCTGGGCCAACTCCCAGACGGTCAGCCGGGCGCCCTGAAGCAACGGCCGCGTCTCGTCGACGAACACCGTGAACCTGGCTCCGGACTCCCAACTGGCCGCGATGACTCCCAGTGCAGTTCCGAAGTCCGCAGTGGCCAGCGGGCCGGTGTTACAGTGCGTCAACACCCCGCCTGACATCGGCATCAGGGGCGCACCGTGCAGGCTGATCGCCCGGCACATTTCGGCATTCTCCGCGCGGATCAGGTCGGCTTCCCGCAGGAGTCGGTCTCGCGTCGCGTCTGGCGAATCGAGCAACCGCAGCATGCGGTCGCAGGCCCACATCAAGTTGACCGCCGTGGGGCGGGATTGCCGAAGAGCGACGGCGGCCTTTCGGCCGAGGTCTTGCCAGTCGGCCCCTTGCCCGGCCCCGACGACCACGCCGTACGCCGCCGCGACTCCTATTGCCGGCGCGCCCCGGACAGCCAACTCCCGAATTGCCGCGACGACATCAGGGACCTCCCGGCAATCGCGGTACGCGACCTCGCCTGGCAACCGGGTCTGGTCGAGCAACCGCAGGAATCCGCTCCCGTCGCCAATCCACTCGATGGCTTTCATGATGCGTTCTTCAGAATGTCGAGTGCGGCTTGGTGAAGCTTGCCGTTGGTGGCCAACGCATCGGGTTGCTCCAGCGACTGCCGGCCGGTCCAGTCGGTGAAGGTGCCCCCGGCTTCTTCGATCAGCGGAATGACGGCGGCGATGTCCCAGGAATGGACACCGAAATCGAGCATCAGGTCAGCCGAGCCTTGGGCGACCAGTGTAAAGCCGAAGTAGTCGCCATAGCCGCGCTGCCGCTGCACCTGTTTCGCCAGCGAAAGGTATGCCGAGAGTCGGTCGGCCTTGTGAAAGCTGTTGAAATCCGAGGTACAAAGAATTGTGTCGGCGAGTCGGTCGACGTTGGACACACGAATTCGGCGATCGTTCTTGTACGCACCGTCGCCACGCATCGCCCGGTAGGTGTTGCCGAGCGCGGGCTCGACAACAACCCCGGCGATCAACTCTCCATCGGATTCCAACCCGACCAGCGTTCCCCAGAGAGGGATGCCGCGGACAAAACTGCGGGTACCGTCGATCGGGTCGACGATCCAGCGGAATCCGCTCGTGCCGTCGATAGTGCCGAACTCTTCGCCGACAAATCCGTCTCGAGGGAACCTGCCGAGGATCGTTTCGCGGAGGCAAGTCTCGGCCGCGCGGTCGGCGATGGTCACAGGGCTCGCGTCTGCCTTGAATTCGATCTGCTTCGCGAATTCGGCCGCCGTGGAGTCGGGAAAAAAAACCCGGGCGATCCGCCCGGCCTCCCGGGCCGCGGTAACCGCGACCTCGTATCGGGCCTTCCCTTCGGGGTTCATCAATATACTCTTTGCGGGTGATACGAAGGTAAACGTTCAGGAATTGTAGGAATGCGGTTTGCACTCGTCGGAGGTCACCCCGACGGCCGGGCGTTCGCGGAGGCGGCCCTGGCCGCGGGCCATGAACTCGCCGTCTGCTGCGATACACAGTTCCCGAACGTTCGCACGACCGGCGACTTAGAGGAGCTTCTCGCCGACCCTGGCGTTGATGCGGTGATTGTCGCCGTCGAGATTAGCCGCCGGTTGGACGTCACCCGCCGAGTCCTGCAATCCGAACGCAGTGGGGCCGTGGTCCACCCCGTCGACGTGAAGCCCGACGGGGCGTACGAACTGGCGATGCTGGCCGGCGACACCCATCAGGTACTGCTGCCGCTGTTCGCCGACTCGGTCATCGATCTGCCGACGCTGCCCGACGGCGGTTGGGTCGAACTGCACGTCAGCGACCCGGTCAATCCCCTGCTCTACGCGGACGAATCGGGTCGGCATGCGGCGTTTCCCGGGTGGTCGCTGTTCCGCCGACTGCTGGGCGAGATTGTCGAAGTTAACGGCTGGGCGTTTGCCGAAAAGATCGATCCGGCACAGCCGATCTCCATCGACGGTAGAGGAGCCACCGCTACCTTCCGGGCAAGGTATCAACGTGCGGCTGGTCCCCGCCAGTATCAGTTGAGCATTGTGACGGAACACGGCACTTCGCCGCACGATTTGCTGGATTGCAAAACCGCATGGCCCCGACTCGTGGAGGAACTGGTGCGGGCGGTCTCGGCCATGCGCTCGCAGCCTCGGGCTGAACCTGCCGCCGGGGCGACCGCCGCGGCCGACGCCAAAGTAAGCTGGCGCGATGCCGTGCGTGCCGCAGAACTTGATGAGGCCGCAGCGCGGAGCATTCACAAACGTCGGGCCGTGCTTCTGGAGTATCAGGAGGCGAGCGAGGAAGTCGGCTTCAAGGGCACGATGACATTGATCGGATGCGGAATGCTCTGGATGGTGATCCTGCTTTTGATCCTGTCCGCGTGGCAACCGTGGCTCGGCTGGCTGATCTTGCCCGCGATCTTGCTGTTTCTGGGCTTACAGGTCCTGGGGACGGTCGCGCGCAGCCGCTGACCGTCACTGCACGCAGTAGTGTCGAGATATTTCAAACTCTTGATCGTTACTAGAACGACCGGCCGGCGTTTTCCCGGCAATAGCTTCGGCGGTCGAACCGTGCTGCTCGCGACTGCTTCCGGAATGCCGTGGCTTCCAGCGATTCCAGCCCGTTCAGGCCCGTTAACTCGCGGTGCTCGGAGACGAATGAGCAGACGACCGGGCCGCCCGAGTAGGCAAACTCGAGCAAGTGGGTTGTACCGGTAAAGTCGTCTTCAAATCTCGCGAAGATCGGCAACTTTTGATTTTCGGTGCATTTCACGGACAGCTCGCCGACTCGACCGTAGTGGACGCGAACGTAATGGTTGACCCACCGGCGAATCTTGCCGACCCGCCGTGCCGTGAGCCACCTGTCACACAGAAATACGAGAAAGGTAACCGAAATTGCGACCAATCCACCGAAACTGACGATTTGAGTACTTGTCATTAGCCCTTCTGTCTGATGATGCTTCCGGCAGAATTGCCACGAACTTGCATCGCCTTCTTAGTCATCCTACGGAAATGGGCGTTTATTGCCATTGTTCGCCCAATACTCCGGCCCCGTCCGGCAGTTGATAGGATGATGGTGTTGGAATTGCCTCTGAACAATGATTCCGTGCCGGTCTGCGGTGAAAGAAGTGCAATCATTGCGGTCGTAGACGTGGCCCTGCCGGCCTTGGCCGGCAATGTTTCCTCCGAGATCCAAACCCTTATTGGCGATGCGGATCGGCGAATTGCCGAACTCATCCGCAGTCGGCGGTTCCCCGCGTTCATTCCCAGCGACTTCGAACTTGTCGCCAAAGCCCTCGAAGCCATCACCGACGAGCACCTGGCAACGGGCCAACGGTTCTGCGAGTGGGGATGCGGCCTCGGGCCGAACGTCTGCATCGCATCGCTACTCGGCTTCGACGCAACGGGCATCGAGATCGAACTCGAACTCGTCGAGCAGGCCCGACAGTTGGCCGCCGACCATCACATCGACTCCGAGTTCATTCACGGCAGTTTCGTCCCCGAAGGGAGCGATGAACTGCTGGATCGTGGCGGGACCTTCGCGTGGCTCAGTCAGCGGCACGTACCCGCCTCGGA
This sequence comes from Gemmataceae bacterium, assembly GCA_019694755.1. GTDB lineage: Bacteria > Planctomycetota > Planctomycetia > Gemmatales > Gemmataceae > JAIBBI01. The sequence continues at coordinate 42,564 of JAIBBI010000004.1, read as the reverse complement.
AAACTTCGTCAACCCGGACGAGACAGACGTCGTTTTTGCCTTCCCCTGGACGGACGAAGAGGGGTTGATCCCGGACCTCTTCAACCGCCACGCCGGCGAAGGCGCGCTCCTGCTCACCTACCACGGCTGCGACGGCGTGCGCCTCCGCCGAAAGGTCCCCGGACCCCTTGCCCGAAAATCCAAACGTCGCCTGAAATCACGACGAAGCCTCTAAACAGCGAACCCGCGGAGGATTGACCGTGAGTCTTTATCAGGTGGAAAACATCGAACGCCGACGGGCGGAAGCCGGGATCGACGATTCGGAACTTCGTAACGCAATCCCGCGATTGCGGCCGGGGGACCGCGTGACGGTGACGATTCGAAACTCGGCCCGCCTCAGCGAGACGGTGACAGTGCGTGTCGTGCAAATCGTCGGCGGAGAGTTTGTGGGCTCGTTCGCATCCCGACCGTTGATGGCATCGCTCCGAAGGCTCGGCGCGGATGCCACTCTCCAATTCGAAGCCAACAACATCCATTCGATCCTGGCGGCGTCGCCAGCGTTGCCCGAATCGTGAACGGCGATTACCTGTCCGAATCCGCCGACGAATCGGCCGAAGGGGCTTCCCGGCCGTCCCATCGGCAGATGCGACCGTGGTGGTCCATCAGTATTAGTCGCCCGTTTTTCTGACTGAACACCGGGCGTGCTGTGTATGCCGTATCCCCCCGGCGAGCACCGGACGAGGGATGGAGCACGATCGCCAACTGCCCTGTGGCCGCATCCCACATTCGAAGTTCGCTGTCGTAGCCTGCGGCCGCCATTCGCCGACTGTCCGGCGAGAAAACCACACCGGTGAGCGAAGGGCGGGCGGGCAACGGAGGGGTGACGGGGCGACCCGTTGCAGCGTCCCAGACGCGAGCGTGTCCATCCCGGAACCCGGCTGAACCGACCAGCCGCCCGTCCGGAGAGACCGCGATCCCGAAAATTGTGAACGGACTCATCTCGTCCTCGACCCGGTGGGCCGGCTGACGCCACAATTCGCGGCCGTCCGAGGTGTCCCAGGCGATCAATTCGCTCCTGGTGTTGGACGCAACGAGTCGTGATCCGTCGGCCGAAAGCGCCAGCCCGATTACCGGTTCGTTCGTGATTTGCCGAATCAGGCGGTTGGTCTCCAGATCCCAGAACAATAACTCCCCCGGTTCGTCCAGTTTCTTGGGATTGAAGGCCCGGGAGGCCATGCGTCGGCCGTTGGAACTCAAAGCGATTCCACCGACCGATTGCGTGTGGCCGCGATACTCGTGAATCTTCTCCGATCGGACCAAATCCCAGCACCCGATCACCGATGGACCGCTCTCCATCGGACAGTACACGCGTTGACCGTCGGCCGAGATCTGGACATCGAGCCGCGGATACCGCATGACCTTGGTCATGTCAGCAACCGGCTTGTTCTGCCAGGTGTGCTCTGCAAAGCTGATCCGTCTGAATTCCTGGCTGGAATTGACTGAGATTGCGTGATCACCCGTTTCGTCCAAGCCGAGAGCGTAGCTACTTGCCGAATTGGCACCGGAGTTAACGACATCCCGGCGAGGGTTCCGTGAAAGATCCCAGACAAAGACCTGTCCGGAACGATCGCCGGTTGCCAGTTGCCGCCCGTCCGGGGATATGGAAACGCAAAGCACGTGGGCTTCGTGGCCGTGATACACAACCGTTTCCCTGTCTTTGCGGAACACGTAGATGGTTTTTCCCGCGGCCACGGCGAGACAACTTCCGGCGGCGTCGTACTCCATCGCCTCAATCCAGTCGGTCGGGCCTGACAATCGATCCACGATCCTTCCGCTCGACGGATCGACTAGTGTCAGAAAATGCGAGCTGGATAATGCAAGTTGGGTACCGTCCGGGCAAACAGCCATTCTGTCGTATCCGCGATGGTGAGACGCACTTGCTGTCGATCGGCCAGTTCGGAGGTCGGTCACGCGAAACTCTTCTTCCGATTCCCGATGAAGTACAAACCTTCCATCCGGTGAGCGGGCGCCGACACCGCTCCATTCCGGCAGAGGAGTCAACTGCCCCGTAGTTGGAAAACAACGTGACCAGTTTCCCTTGTTGCGGACGAAGAACGACTGATCGTCTTCGGCGAACCAACAGAGCGAGCTGTTGCCGAACGGATAGCTGTAATGGTTGTAATGGTAATCGCATTCCTCCGATCGGCCGACCTGTTCCTTTGATTCCACGTCCCAGACGCGGGCCGTTCGGTCGTAGCTCGTGGAGACGATGCGCGTCCCCTGCCGGTTGAACTTCACATGCCGCACAGTGCTCCGATGCCCCACCATCACCGCTATCTTGGAACGAGAGGTCAGGTCCCAAATCGCGAGTTCTCCCTGCGTCCCCACGACTTCAACTTTTGCGGGGGCGCCCGATGCCACAGCGAGTCGCTTTCCGTCCGGCGACCAGGCGATGTCCCAAACCCAACTATTCGACGCCTGGAACGAAGCGAACTCTCCCTGACATTGATTTCGAAGGTAATACCACTCCCAACTTCGATGATCGCGTTGTCCCGGACGAGGCCGGCAAGCGTCCAAAATCCGGGTCGCGTCCTCACGGTGGCCTTCGAGCAACTCTTGCTGGGCGACGTGAATTCGCCCGAAATAGAGCGATTCCTCAGCCCGATCGAGAGCGGCTCGTTCCGCGTCTGCCCGCGCCTCGGCCCGCCGCCATTGCCAGGCTACTCCGGCAAAGCCTAGAGTCGTTGCCGCGATCACAGCAGCGATCAGCCCGGCGATCGCCGGTCGCCGACGAGCCCATTTCATGGCCCGTTCCATCATTCCCGTTGGACGAGCCGCGATCGGGCGATGCTCGAGCCAAGCCTCCAGGTCGTCCGCCAGCGCGGCCGCGGTGGCATACCGCCGACCAGGTTCCTTCTTTAAACACCGAAGGCAAATGGTGTCGAGGTCGCGAGGCAACCTCGCCTGCAACCGACAAGGGGAGACGGGCTCGTGAGTTCGCACCAAGAGCAACGTGTCGAGCGAGTCTGCTCCCTGAAAGGGCACCCGCCCCGTCAACAACTCGTAGAGAATGACGCCGAGCGAGTAAATGTCGGATGCGGGTCCGACGTTTGAGCTGCCGGCCGCCTGCTCGGGCGACATGTACTCGGGCGTTCCGAGCATGCTGCCGGCCACGGTCTGAGAGTCACCAGCCTTGCTTCGCTTGGCCAGGCCAAAGTCGGATACTTTCGGATCGAGTTGATCAATCAGCTCTGATGAGGAGTGGGCTGAACCACTGCGATTCATCAACACGTTTCCCGGTTTCAAATCGCGGTGAATGATCCCGCGGTCGTGCGCATATTGGATGGCCCGGGCCAAAGTCGCCACCAGCCGGGCGGCCGACGCCGGCGTCACCGGCTTGCCGACATGCGCGGCCAGCGTTCCGCTGTCCACATATTCAATGGCGATGTATGGCGATGCCGGCACCGACGCGTCACCGCCGTCGCTCGTCCCGACGCGAAAGATCTGAATGATGTTCGGGTGCTGGAGGGAGGCGATGGCCTCGGCCTCACGCTGAAACCTGTCAAGAACCTCTTCGTCAGCGAAGACTCCGCCCGCCACGATCTTGAGGGCCACAAGCCGACCGAGCGCGATTTCGCGAGCGAGGTAGACAATGCCCATGCCGCCGTGCCCGAGCCGACGGATCATCTCGAACCCGGCAATGGTCGGCAGTTTGTCGTTTCGGTGACGGGGCGAGTTGGGGCTATTCGGCTGCGGTGGTTCCGGTCGAACTCGGGTAGGTACCTGCGACGGGTCAACGGGTGGGCGAATCGGCAGCGTCGGCTGCGAATCCGGGTCGGCCGGCGGGTGTAAATCGGGAGAGTGGCTCACGGTCGGCCGCCGAGGGGGTTCTGGTGGCTCCGTGGTAATCTCGCTCGAATTTGCCGGGGAAGCAAGAAATAACGGCCGAATCGGCCCGTGACCCGTCATCAGGACTGATACGCGACCCAGCAATTCTTCGTAAGATAATGCAAAATAGAGACTTGAGTGGCCTGGGTGGGACTCGAACCCACACGCCCGTGAGGACACTGGATTTTGAGTCCAGCGCGTCTGCCATTCCGCCACCAGGCCGGTGTTCTGGGGAATATACCCGCCGGGGCGATCCCGGGCAACTCGCTTCGGCCACCGGGGACCGACATCGGCCGGTGCCGGCAGGTTCGGCCCGCCCCGGCACCCCCAATGGACGAAACTCCGCAATCGGTATAGAATTAGGCCTAGCACAGGGGTTTCCCTGCGCCGTGGGCATTGATCGGCGGGCGGCCTCGGCCGCAGTTGTCGTCGAACCTGATCACGTCGCTTGAAATGTCATCTACGAAACGTCCGGCATGGTGCCGGACCGTGAGGTGGCGTTGACCCCGTGCGACCTCGAAATCAGTGACCCTGTTATGAGCAAGCTCGCGAAGACCCGGAACATCGGCATCATCGCCCACGTGGACGCCGGAAAGACGACCACCACCGAGCGCCTGCTCTTCTATAGCGGCACCAAGCACAAGGTCGGTGACGTCGACGACGGCGACACAACGACCGACTTCGATCCCCTCGAGCGGCAAAAAGGCATCACGATCAATTCGGCGGCCGTGTCGATCGACTGGGGCGAGTACTCCATCAACATCATCGACACTCCGGGCCACGTCGACTTCACCGCCGAAGTCGAGCGGTCGCTGCGCGTCCTCGACGGCGGCGTCTGCGTCTTCTGCGCCGTCGGCGGCGTCGAAGTACAATCGGAAACCGTGTGGTTCCAGGCGAACAAATACAAAGTGCCCCGTATTGCCTACGTCAACAAGCTCGACCGCATGGGCGCGGACTTCTTCGATTGCGTCGAGCAGATGAAGGCCAAGCTGCACATGACCCCGGCCATCGTCACGATTCCGGTGGGTCAGGCCGGCGAGTTTCAGGGCATCATCGACCTGATCCGCATGAAGTTCGTCAAGAAGGACATGTCGGACCCGACGCACCGCAAATACGACTTGCTGGACATCCCGGCCGAGCACAAGGAATACGCCGCCAAATACCGCGAGCAGCTTATCGACGTGGTTTCGCACGTCGATGACGAGATTACGATGCTGCACCTGGAAGGTCAGGACGTGCCGACCGAATTGCTGCTGAAGGCGATCCGCAAGGGCACCCTCGAGACGGCATTCAACCCGGTGCATTGCGGCACGTCGAAGATGTTTCACGGCGTCCGCGAACTGTTGGACATGGTCGTCGACTTCCTGCCGTCGCCCATCGATCGGCCGCCCGTCGAAGGCATCGTTCCAAAGAGCAAGGAAAAGGCCTTCCGCAAGCCCGACACGACGGAACCTTTCAGCGGCCTGGCGTTCAAGACGGTCGCGGAATCGACCGGCGACCTCGTGTACGTCCGCGTGTATTCCGGCCAATTCAAGCAGGGCGAAGTGTACCTGAACACCACCAGCGGCAAGACCGAGCGGGCTGCCCGCATCTACCGCATGATGGGCAACAAGCGGGAAGAGAAGGAAGTGGCCGGGCCCGGCGAAATCGTCGCGGTCGTCGGCCTCAAGCAGACGTTCACGGGCAACACGCTTTGCGATGAAAAGTCCCCGGTCGCGCTCGAGTCCATCGTCTTCCCGAAGCCCGTGATCGCGCAGGCCCTGATTCCGGACAAAACGACCGACGAAACCAAGCTGGCCGACGCGCTGGCACGGCTCACCCGCGACGACCCGACGCTGAAGTTCCATACCGATGCCGAGACCAATCAGCTCATCCTCTCGGGGATGGGCGAGTTGCACCTCGAAGTGTCGATCGAGAAGCTGCATCGATTCCAGGGCGTGAAAGTTTCCACGGGCCGGCCGATGGTCGCCTATCGGCTTACGTTCTCCAAGCCGTTGGAACTCCAAACCCGGTATATCAAGCAGTCGGGCGGCCGAGGTAAGTTCGCGGTCATCAACATGAAGTACGAGCCGCTGACCGCCGAGCGGATTGAAGAAGAAATTGCCCGGCTCGCCGAAGATGGCGAGAAGCCGGACCCCAACAACATCTATTTCGAGAGCACGATCTTCGGTGGCGCGGTGCCCCGTGAATATATCCCGTCGGTCGAGGCCGGATTCCGCGACGGCACGGCCCGTGGCCACAAGTACCCGTTCCCGTTCGTCGACCTGCGGGCGGAATTGTTCGACGGAAAATACCACGACGTGGACTCGTCGCAGGACGCGTTCAAGCTCGCGGCCATCGAGAACTTCCGCGACGCCCAGGCGGCCGCAGGCATCACCCTGCTCGAGCCGATCATGAACGTCGTGGTCATCGCCCCGGAAACGCATCAGGGCTCGATCGCCGGCGACATCAACCGCCGCCGCGGTCTGATCATGGAAATGGCCAACGATAAAGGCCGCAGCAGCATCAAGGCTCAGATCCCCTTGGCCAACCTGTTCGGCTACACGACCGACCTCCGCGGGGCGACGAGCGGCACGGCGAGCTTCAGCATGGAGTTCAGCCACTACGCCCCGGTCCGCGAAGAACTCGCCGACCTTCCCAAGACGGACAAGAAGTAACCTCCCGGGCAACCCGGACAAACGGAAAGGCCCCGACAACCGTCGGGGCCTTTTTCGTGCGCTACCGTTCGGACCGACCCCGATCTGACAGTTTTTTTGTCCGGAATCCGTTTTTTCGGTCGTCCGCATTATGCTACATTCACGGTAGGTTTCTCCGACCGGATCCCCGTACCCCTCCCACGGGCGACGCTTTGATGAGCATGTCGGCTCTGGAATTCGTGCGGATTCTCGCCGAGCACAGGTTGCTCGACGCGAGTCAATTGGAGGACCTCGGGCCGTTCGTCCCGCAGTACCGCGACGCCGCCGGGTTGGCAAAACAGCTTATTGACTGGAACTGGCTCACCGACTTTCAGCTCGAGGCCATTCTTCAGGGTCAGGCCCGCTCGCTTTTATTCGGCGATTACCGGAAACTGAGCTTGCTCGGTCAGGGCGGAATGGGCGAAGTCTATAAAGCCGCACACGTCCGGCTCAACCGGCACGTCGCCCTGAAAGTCATCCGCCCCCAGTCTCTCAAGAATACCGAGAATCCCAAGGACCTGATCCGGCGATTCCAGCGCGAAGCCCAGGCGGCCTCACAGCTGCTTCACCCCAACATCGTCATCCTGTTCGACTGCAACGAGATCGACGGCACCCACTTCATCGCCATGGAGTACGTCGACGGCCATGACATGATGAAGATCGTGCAGGACCGCGGCGGCGCGGTGCCGGTGACCACGGCCTGCGATTACATCCGTCAGGCGGCCCTCGGCTTGCAGCAGGTCTTTGAATACGGGATGGTCCACCGCGACATCAAACCGTCCAACCTGCTTGTAACCAAACCCACGCCCGCAGGGGTACGGACTGTTCGTGGACCCAACGCAAGGTCTTCCGGACAGATCCCCCGTCCGGGGGTGCCGATTCCCCGAGGGAATCCCGGGGGCGTGGTCAAAATCCTCGATCTCGGCCTCGTCCGGATGACCGACACGATCGACGATCATTCGACGTTAACTGCACTGACCATGCAGGGCGCCGTGATCGGTACGCCGGACTTCATTTCGCCCGAGCAGGCACGGGATGCCACCAAAGTCGATATCCGCTCCGACCTCTACAGCCTCGGCTGCACTTTCTATTACCTGTTGACCGGGCGGGCTCCGTTCCCCAACGGGTCGAGCGTCGAAAAGCTCCTCGCGCATCAGAACGAAATGCCCACGGCCCTCGACACGATTCGGCCCGGCCTCCCGGCCGAAGTTGTTGGAATCGTCCAGCGTCTTATGTCGAAGCGTGCCGAAAGCCGATTTCAGACTCCTGCGGACCTGGTTGATGCAATATCTGGTATTCCTCACGAAGTTCTGACTGGACAGGGCCGGGTTTCTGCCGCGCCGATGCCGGCCTACACCGCCCCGGAAAGCCCGCTCCCTTCGGCCGCTCCCCCACCGACCCAGTTCTTCTCTCCCGATTCGCTGATCTTGCCTGCCAAGAAGGCGGCCTCGCTAACGGGCCATCGCGGCTACGTCACGGCGTTGGCCTTCGGTCCCGATGGCCGGCTCCTTGCTACCGGCGGCATCGATGGCACTGTCCGCCTCTGGGATGTCGGACTGGCCCGCCCGGTCGAGCGTCAGGTTGCGTCCAACGACGGACTGGGCGAAGTCCATCACCTCTGCTTTGGTCCGACAGGCAAAGTCCTGTATGCCGGCTCTTCGGCCATTCACGGGCACAACTGGAGATGGGAATGGACTGGCCCGCAACAGACCGTCCGGAGTCGTTTCGAGAATGATCAGTACCGGACAAGTTGCTTCGCGATCTCGCCCGACGGCCATACCATCGCGGCCGGGTCCGCGGCGGCCGTTCTGCTTTACGACGCCAACGGCCGGAAGCCCACGCAGCTTAAAGGCCATTCGCACGAAGTCCGGGCGTTGTGTTACTCCCCGAACGGGAAGCGGCTTTACTCTGCGGGCGCAGACCGCCGAATCATCATGTGGGAGCCCAGTCGGTTCTGGAATACTCAGCGGGCCACATTCGACGGGCACAAGGATACGGTGACATCGCTCTGCCTGATCCCCGACGGCACGGTCCTTGCGTCCGGGTCCGCTGACGGCTCGATCTGCCTCTGGGATGCCGGCGCGGAATCGACTGACGCCCTGGCGACATTGTCGGGCCATTCGGCCGGCGTCCGCCTTGTCAGGTTTCTCGCTCCGGGAAATCTGCTGCTCTCGGTCGCTGACGGCGGCCAAGTGTTCCTGTGGGACGTGGCCGAGCAAGTGAAGATCCGCGAATGGCAGATTGAAAAGGGCCTGATCCACAGCGTCGCGATCAGCCCCGATGCCCGCTTCCTCGCCGTCGGCCAGGGCGACGGTCAGGTCTCCTTCTACGACCTCGAACTCATGGGCGCGGCCAACACACCGACGGCGAAGATGGCCGGAGTCTAGACCGCTATCCGCTATCCGCGAGGATACATCCTTCAAATCGGCCCGATGGCAACTCCCTACGTCTACAATCTGCATTCTGAAATCCACTCACCGCTGGACGCGTGCCGTGCCGCCGTGCGCTAAAGCTTCGACTTCTTCCCGTTTTGCCATGCTGACGTCGCCGGGGAAGGTTGTGAGCAGCGCGCCGTGGGCCCAGCCGAGACGAAGTGAGTCGTCTGGCGATCGGCCGGCGAGCATTCCGTAAATCAGGCCGGCTGCGAAGCCGTCGCCGCCTCCGATTCGGTCGAGAACATCGAGCCGACACGTCGGGCTGACATACTTCTTGCCGTCGAGCCAAAGCACGGCCGCCCAGTCGTGGCTGTTGGCCGAGTGGACGTCGCGGAGCGTCGTTGCAACGAGTCGCACGTTTGGAAACTGCTCCACGACCCGGTCGATCATTGCGAAGAACGCATCGGGATCAAGTCCCGACCGCGCTGCAACGTCCGGCCCCGCGATTCCGAGACCGGTCTGCATGTCCTCTTCATTGCCAATCAGGCAATCAACAATCCCTGCAATGCCGCGAAGCGTCTTGCGGGCCTTTTCCGGGCCGCCCGAAGTTGCCCAGAGTTTGGGCCGGTAGTTGAGGTCAAACGAAACGATCGCACCTGACGACTTGGCCGCCCGCATGGCCTCGACGATCAGGGGCGATGTCGTTTCCGACAGGGCGGCGAAGATCCCGCCCGAATGAAACCAGCGGACTCCCGCGTCGAATATGCCCGGCCAATCGAAATCGCCGGGCTGTAGCAGCGCGCCGGCCTCCTCGGCGCGGTTGTAAAAGACCACGGGCGGGCGCACGCCCATGCCGCGGTCGCTGTACACGGCAGCGATGTTCGGCCCGCGAACGCCGTCGTGATCGAACCACTTGTAATGCGGGACAACCCCGGCCGCCCGGACGCGCGACTGGACCAGGTCGCCAATGCCGTAGCGAACCATTGCGGTGGCGATCCCGGACTTCATACCGAAGCAATCGGAGAGACCCGCCGCGACGTTGTACTCCCCGCCCGAGACATGCACCTCAAACGAGTGAGCCTTGCGAAACGGCACAACTCCGGGATCGAGCCGATGCACGAGCGAACCCAGAGCCAGAAAATCCAGTGCGCATGCGTCCCGGCGAACCGTCAGCCCGATCATGCCCGCGTCTCCCGTAGGATTCCGACACGGGCTGTTTTAGAAACCGGTCAGATCGTCGCGAGAAATCGCAGCCGAAACTGGAGAAAATCCTCGGAAGAAACCTGTCCCGATCCATCAGAATCGAACGTCGACCCGGTCGTCAGAAAAGCAAGGCGGAACGCGAGGAAGTCGGTACTGGTGACCGTGCCGTCGCCGTCAGAGTCACCAAACAGGCGGAAGAGTTTGTTGGCCGGCGTACCAACGAGCGTGTAGTCGCCGCCCGGTTGTCCGTCGGCATTGCCGTCGAGCGTGCCGCCCAGGCTGACGATCGAGTTGGAAAGCGCGGTCAGCGTATACCGGCCGTCCGCCAGACTTCCGGATTGCACGGCCCCGCCAGTAAACGTCAGGGTCACCGTGTTCCCCGCAACCGATGCGGCAAGATTCACCACGGCATTGTCCGACTGGCGTCGCAATTGAAACGCCGTCGCGGGATTAGCGGGCAAGGAGACGGCCGAATCGAAGGTCACGGCCAGAGACGTCACCCGGGACCGCTGTATGGCGCCGCCGTTGATCGTGACGGCCGAGACTTTAGCAGCGGGGGTGACAATTCGATAGTCGGCGACCACCGGCAGGTGGTCGGCCACCGTGGTCAGGAAGTCGAGTATCGTTGTCCTGTTGCTCAGTGTGGGCAATGCAGTGCTCGTGGTGGCGTTGATATTGCCGTTCATCGGCACACTGCCGTTATTGCCAAACGTGTGGTAACTCCCCGACCAGTAATCCAATCCGACACCGTCGGCAAGTTCACCACTGCGGAGCTGAAAATCAAATCGGCTGTCGAGTCCACCGCCGGTCAGACCGTTCGGCGGACTCACTGCCGGCGCCTGTGTGAAGATATCGGTGAAGCTCGCCGTCTGGTCCCAGTTGCCAGGACGATTCACAGGGTCAAACGCCTGGCCGTTCCCGGCGGAAAGTAACTCCTGATAAAAAGACTCGGAACTGGAGTAGGAATTAAAATCGCCCGCATAGATGATGTTGACACCCTGCCCCAGCGCATCGGCATCGGCCCGAATGGCATTAGCCTCGACCAGCCTGCGAGCAAGGCTGGCGGAATCGTTGTTGGCCTTGTAGTGGCTGTTGTAGACGTAGAACGCCGCCCCCGCGGAGTATCCGATCGGCTGCAACTTGTACCGCAGGGCTTGCCGCGGCTGTTCCGGTGCGCCGCCCGCCGTTCCAATCACAGCTTCACTGACGAGTTGCAATTTCTGGGCGTTGTAAACGATACCCTGGGTTCCCGCGCCGGTAGTCGCGCCATCGAGCGAGCCGCGTGCATACGTCCCTGCACCGTAAGCCGCGTTGAGCGTGGCGACGACGTTCTGCGTGGTGACAGCCTGACTGGCGACCTCCTGGAGCAGAAGCACGTCGATCGGTTGCGAGTTACTGTTCACCGGCTCGCTGCCGATGCCCTGAAGAATGGTGCCCAGTCCCGCCTGGGGCAGCGCGCCGGACGACGCGATATTGTAAGAGACGACACGGAACACACCGGCGGCCGGGGCCAGCCGATCTTCGAGACTGACTAACGCGAGGCGAACTCGCCGACTTTTATGATCCATGATGATCCTGCGCAACTCCGTCGGCGATGTCGAATGGCGAATTGACTGGCGGGGCTATTTGATTCCACGAGCGATCTTGAGTCGAATCTTCTCTACAAGTTCGGCCCGACGTGGGCTCGATTTCGGGGCCGCCAAGGCACGATTCAGGCAATCGTCGGCAGCACCGGATTGATTCATCCCGTGGTAGGCCAATGCGAGATACGCCAAGGTCAGCGCCTCGGGGCCTTGGCGATCGAGCACCCTCTGGAGCTTGATCCGGCCGGCCTCGTACCGCCCGGACACCACGTCGGCGATTCCAAGCATCTGAACCGCGACCGGAGGTAGAACATCGACCCGCTCGCGCAGTGGATTCATTGTGATATCAGCTTCCTGCGCCAGGTCAAATGCCGCCAGTTGGAGCCAGGCGACTTGAGCCAGGACGACTGGCAGATCGGGATCGCGGCGGAGTGCCCCTCGGTAGGCCTTCATCGCGTCCTCGGCGAGACCTTTGTCCCATCCGCCAGTCGCCTGCTCGGCCTGGATCCGGCATGCATCGCCGAGCAGAATCTGGGCGACGTAGTTACCCGGGTCTTCGAGTAATACTCGCCGGCTGCACGTTTCTGCTCCGACCGCTCGTCCAAGGCGCAGGAGTTCCTCAATACCCAACAGAATCGGTCCCAGCGATTCCTTGCCATTGACTGCATTCACCAGAAACTGCTCTGCCAGTTGCGGGCTCCCGGCTCCAACTAAAGCGCGGACGTAGAGCACGGATGCCGGGCCGTCGAGCCCGATCGAGGCGAGGACAGATTTCAGGCCTGCGGCCGCTTCGGTCGGTCTGCCCATCTGCAACAACACTTCCGCCTCCAGTCGTATCGCCCACGGCAATTCCGGGGCAAGGGCCCGAGCCTTGCGAATGGCTTCCATGGCCTTGTCTGGCCGTTGGGCAGCCAACGCTGCCTCGGCCAGCACTTTGTACATGGCCGGGTTTTTTTCGTCGGGCGCGATCGACTTCTCCAGAAAGGCGAGTCCGCCGACCGGGTCCATCATTCGCATGATGTCGGCCTTCTTCTCGAGTAGCGGCGGAAGGGGTCCGCATGCGCCAATGCCGGACTCAATCTCGCGCAATCCGTCGCTGAATCGACCGGCCCGGACGTGTTGCATGGCCGGCCCGACGTAACCGAGGTAGTTTTTCGCATCCATTTCCCGGACACGCGACCAGACGATTGCCAACCGACCTTCGATTTCCTTCGAAAACTCATCGTGCTGCTCGGCCGTGATAAGGTTCATCTGCCTCATCTGTTGCAGTGCGGGATACCGCATGGCTTCCTGAATCTCGCCGACCGATGCGAGGATCGGGGCATTAACGTTCGGCGCGTTTGCAATGCCGTGGCACAAGTCCTGATAGTTGGCGAAATACTCGGCGAGTTGCGGCCGTCGGGCTAACTGACTCAAGGCCATGCGGTACATCAAGGCCAATTGCAGTCGGGTTGAAGGCTCATAGGCGTTGATGATGCTGTGCCGCACGGCTGGCACATACTTCTCGGCAACAAATTTGATGAGGTCATCGAGCCGATCTTCACGTCCCAGCTCTCGAAAGATCCGCTCTCCGATCGACGCCGCGTAATAGGGGATCGCCTCGATGGAATTCTCGGGCAGCGGCAGCTTCTCGACTGCGGCGACTGCTTCTGCTCGGTCGCCTGCCAATATCCGTTCCTGGGCGACCATAATCAGCGCTTCCCAATCGTTGTCTTCGAGGGCAACGACCTTCCGGGCCTCGCGTGCTGAATCGGGCAGCTTGCCTTGAAACAGGTGCCGCCGCATCAGGAGTCGGGCCATCTTGGCGTCGGAGGGCACCGCGACTCCTGCTTCGAGCGCGGCGAGGCGGGTCGCGACTTTGGAATCTTCGGGGGCGGACTTCACCAGGGTTTCGAGATTGTGCTTCACGCCTTCGTAGTCGCCACGGATGAAGTGCTCGTCGAGTTGTCGGTATTGTTCACGTCGCATGGCATCGACCCGCCGTTCCCGGAAGATGTTCATAACCGGCCAGACTGCGCCACCGACAAACACAAGAAACACAATCAATCCGATGAGTAGGTAGATAGGCCTCTGAGTACGCAGCGAATGCCAGATCCGCCCGGGCGCGGTAAACAGCAGGCGGGCGAGGTCAATTGGAGACCGGACGATTCGCCAAAGTACCTCGGCGAGAGTCACGGTGGTGGTCGCCGCCACGACCTTGCCACCCTCAATCGCCTCCTTGCTGCCGCCGACGAGCATGCCCGGAAGCTGCCGTGGATCGAGCACGCGGACCATGTCCGCCATGAAAATGCCGATCTCGTGCAGACCGTGCCTGATGCCGAAAAAAACGGCCGCGAGTGTGTGGAGGATTCGGCGGAACATGGGTTTCACTTGTCGGTCATCGGCCGATGCGGCAACATAGATAGAGTTTACCGCACGCGGGTAGCCGCGTCTGCCGACGGGGCGACTCCATGGCGACGACTTTGCCGATTGGCCCGGCCCATTCCTCCCGGGCGTCACCATCATGTGGAGACCGCTCGGCCGACGGGTGGTTCCTGGCGAGTTGGGCGGTTACGGTGGCTGCCGTGGCCGGTTGGGTTATCACGCTCATTCCGGTCTGGTCTTCGAAGCCCGATCTGGCAGACAGGTTTCTGATACCGCTCGCATCGGCCTGGCTGATATGGCGGGCAGTCCCGCGATTGCTCTCCATGAGCCCACGGCCTCAAACGTGGGGCCTGCTGCCGCTCGCCGCTGGCGCCGCCGCGTTTGCCGTCGGGTGGTTTGTCGCCGTACAAGTCAGCGGTAGGCCGATTGTGGTCTGGTGGCTGACCGCGTCACTCATGTTGCTCGTTCTGGGACTCGCACTCCTCCACCTCGGGTTCAGTCATGCCCGACTTCTTGTGTTTCCAGTGCTTTTCGTAGTGTTTTCGCTTCCAACGCCCGGCCGCGTTTACAACCCGCTCATGCTCCGGCTCAAGCAGTTCACGACGTCGTCAGCTCACATCGCTCTGCCTTGGCTGGGTGTGCCATGCGAACGGCCCGACCCGGCCGGATTCGAACTTACGCTCCCGTCGGGGTCACTGGGTGTTGTCGAAGCGTGTAGCGGCGTACGCTCGGTCACCGCACTGACCGCCATAGCGGTGCTCGTTGCTTACCTACGCGGATTCGGGCTATTTCGGGGTGGGCTGCTCGTGGGTCTGACAGTGGGGGTTATTGCCGTGACGAACGCACTGCGCGTGATCCTCACCGGGCTGATACAGGAACATTTTGGCAGGGCGGCTATCGAAGGGTGGGCCCATGAAGCCCTCGGGATCGGCGTCATCCTCGTTGGACTCGGGCTGATTGTTGCGCTGGCGACTCTCCTGTCGCCGCGACCGGTGGCGTGCGAGCCCATTCAGACGGTCGGCAGTCTGCGACAATCGGGCAACTCCGCACTTGCGCGTGCCGGGTTAGCGCTCGCGGTTCTCACGCCTGCCCTCGTTGCCTGCATGTGGGCCGAACAGTTCCGCATAAGCCACCGGGTGACGGTACGATTGGAGGAACTGTCTCGGACGATCGGGCCATGGCGCGGAACGGACCTGCCCGTCAACGAGGCCATTGCCGAGGAGTTGCTCTGCGATCAGATCGTCAATCGCAGCTACCGCAACGCCGTCGGCGAGGAAGTCAACGTCTGGGTGATGTTCTGGGGTAACGCGGCAACCACCGCGCACATGCACCATCCGGACATCTGCTATCCATTCCGTGGTTGGAAAGTGACGACGTCCCAAGTTCAGCCGATCCAGCTAATCGGTGGCGGAGAACTTCCAGTGTCCATGCGCCACTACGCCAAGCCCGAGATGCAGCAAGCCCTGTTCTTCTGGACGCAGAATGGCTCCTTTGTTTTGCCAGACGGCGTCGAAAAGGCGGAGATGTTCTCGGGCCACTCGTGGCTGTTTGAGCTGTTTCAATACGGCCATCGGCCGGTGGATTCCGGCGCCCGGATCTCCGTTTTGATCGGTACGACTACGCGAGGCTCGGTGGGAGCGGGAGAAAAACTGCTGCGCGGTTTCACACAGCAGTTTGCCGGCGAATTGTATCAGCTTTGCCCGTGGGCCCGTCCTACTGGAATCGATGCGGGCCGGTAGCGGGGACTGGACTCAGCCTTTCGGCTTGTCGTCCGACTTGGGCTTTTCTTCCACTTTGGGCTTCTCGTCGGCCTTCGTCTTCAGACCGTCATCGAGTTTGGGAGGTTCTGCGGGCGCGGTCGGAGTGCCCGGTCGATTCGGCATTTTCTTTCTCAGCTCATCCGCTCTTTTGCTGTGTACTTCCGCCATGCTCTTGATACCGAGATGTTCGTAACACTCGGCTAGTGAGGCGTGCAACTCGAGGCTCATCGGCATCGCCTTGATGCCTTTTTCGAGGTCGGGGAGCGCCTCCTTGTATTGTTTTTTCTTGGCGAGGATTTCGCCACGGGTTCCGTAAAACGCCGGCTGGCCGCCGTACTTGGCAATGACCTGATCTATCATGACCAGACCCCGATCATAATCCGGTTTCGCCTGATGACAGTAAATCCAAGCTAAGTTGTTCATGACGACGGGCGTGACCTGCGAATCGACCGTCAGTGATTTTTCCCAGTGAAACTTGGCCTCGTCTGTACGCCCCTCGGAATATGCCCGCATGGCGAGCAGATGATGAATAATCGGGGCGGAGTTTCCGTCAGCCAGCATATTCTGAAGCGTCTCCTTGGCTTTGGCTGCTTCGGCCCCTTTCAGGTTGGAGAGCTCCAGCAGACGGGTCAGGAGGTAGTTGCTCGAAGGCATGCATTGAAGCCCGGCCTGAATAAGCGCAATTTGCGCTGCGAGATTATTGCCGGGCTGGCGGGACATCCACGCCTCCCACTGCCCATAGACCTCGGCACAGGCAGCCGGAAAGCGGACGTCCGTCGAGAGTACGGAACCTTTCTTGAGCACCGCAATTGCTTCGTCATACTTTTCCTGCTGGACGAGCGAACCGACCCACTGAAACCGTGCGGCCTTGTCGTCGACCTGTTCCTCGGTTTTGGCTTTGAAATATCGTTCGATGGAAACCAATGTGCGCCTGGCATCGTCCTTTCGACCCGCCCGATTGTAAAGCTCGGCCAGGAGCATACGCTGCTGGGGGAAAGCCTCTTCAACCTTCTCGATGTACTTGATGGCGTCGTTGATCCGCCCTGTCCGTGCGTATAGATTCCCCAGCCGAAGTACGGCTTGGAGGTACTCGGGACTCTCCGGCTTCAGTTTGGCGGACTCGTACCCGCGAACGTAATGACGTTCGATAGCCTTTTCCACGTCGGGAGTATCGGCCCTCATTTCGCGCATCAAGAGGTCGCCTCGCCACAGGTGGGCAGGGCCGAACCCGTTCGACTCTTCAGGAGCGAGCTTTTCCATAATCGCACGGCAATGCTCGAATTCACCCGACTCCGCAAGCACGTTTGCAAGACTGAACGTGAAGTCTTCGCGGGTCCCTTCCGTCAGGCGAATCGCTTTTTCGACATAAGTGCGAGCCTCTGAAAGCCGCGCACGGCGGGTATCGACATCGTTCTCTTTTGCGGCGTTGGCCTTGCGCAGCGAGATCGCCGCCTCGTTCATGTAGTCCATGGCGAGATTGGACCGGCGTTCCTGCGACCGCCCGGCAAAGGCGAAAGCCCCCCCCACGCATACGGCCACCAATCCGAGCAGCGCAGGTATGCCCTTAAGGAACATCCGGAAGCTGCGCGTGCCCCACGCATGGACCAGAGCATGGCCCGTCCAGGAGAATCCCGAAATGACGGCCTGAATCGGGTACACGCACCAGTACACAATCGAATCGCGCCAGCGATCGAGGCGCTCGTGCCAATGGCGGGGCAGTCGTGGCATGAATCCCATGGTGTTGCTTCCGGCTGGCTGTTACTGGGGCTTCAACTTGAGGTCGGCGGCCCGGGCCCGGAGCCTCTTTGCCGCTTCCACAAACATTGCCTCGAATTTCGCACTCTCGGTTTCGGGAAGTTCGTGTTTGGTCTCGAATAGCATTTGCACCTGGACGATCGAACCGGAGCCGCTCGCGAGTTTTTCCGCCCGACCCGGACTCAGCAATCGCTGCCAACGGGTCGCACCGTGAACGATACGGTCGGTGAACTTCTCCATGAGCGGCTTGGGAAACATGTCTGTGGGCTCGATCGGCAATCCGTCCTGATCGAACTGGCAGAACCACAGATTGCCATACTGTTCATAGGGCTTGTAAAGTTTGACCCGGACACACTCCAGATCCGGCCGATTGTCGCCCGTGGCAGCCTTGAACAACTCGGTCTTGGTGTCATACCAGCCGATGTTGCGGTAACAGACGCGGATGTCGTGAAACTCGGGATAAGGGTAATCGAAAGAGATGAAGATCTCCGACTTCAGGTTGGTCTGCGTTCGATCCAGTCCATACCGCCATGTCTGCGAAAACTCGCCAAGCGGGCTTCCCGTCGGCCTGGCGAATTCCTCCAACTTCGCGGGTCGGGTCCATCGGCCCAATCGTTCCGGCAGAGTGTCGACGGTGACCTTCTTGTAAAGCCCCGATAATGCCGAACCTGAATAAGGTGCCTGACTGGCGATCGCGGCAATCTCCGCGCCTTGAATCCCTGTAAATGCTGCAAAGACGCCGGCTACCGCCAACGATCTGTAAAACGCGCCAGTTACCCCGAACGCGGATTCTACCGCGGGTTCAGAAGGTGCGATCGTCGCGGGCTCGAACCTTCGCCGTGGCTCGTCGGACCGACCGAAGAACATCAGAAGTCGATCCGTACTCCACAACAGCACGAGTGTCAGCGCGAATAGCAGAATCCCGAAAAGTTGGTGCGGCAGACCATTGGCCAGGTCGATCTTCCACCACGTCCCCGCCGCCGTGATTCCGATGATCCGAAGGATGTTGTTGACCATCACCCAAAGCATCGCCGAAAGCGTCAGGAGCGTGGCCCGGAACCAGTGGATCCGGAAGTAGAGCACGTAAAACAAGACGCACGCAAGTGTACTGAGCAAAGAACTGATACCGCTGCACGCTCCTTCCACTTCATACTTCTTTTCTCCGACTTGAATCACGACGCCATTGAGGATGTGGTACACCCCCATCTGGTCGAGCAGTTTGCTGGACACTCCGGCCGCGAGTTCCTGGAGCTTCTGCACAAGTTTCGTATCGAGGCTGAGCGGCGGACCGACAACGAGCAGGAGAAACGCCAGAGCGGGCAAGCACCTTCGAAGAAGCGAAGTTCCACCGAGTGTGTACGCCAGTGCCGCAATCAACACGAGAACGGAGAACGCAGCACCGGGCAACGAGCCGAAGAATACGACGCCGGCGAAAAGCACGATATCGATAATCACCCACGTGCGTCCCTTGGCCGGCTGCGCGTTCGGCAGGTATGGCGCGGCCGTGCCCAGGAATATCACGAGCGGAATGGAGGCGAACATCACGATGCCGCCGGCTGCGATCCAGTTAGGAGCAGCACCGAGTACGGTCCACTCGCCGGCTTCCGCCAACGCACCCAGTCCTATCAGCCCCGCCCCCGCACCCAGAAGGGCAATTGCAGGGAACAGCACACCGGCCTTGGCCGGAGCCATACTGGCCGTCGGCCAGAGCAGAAGGAACGCGCCGACCAGCACGATCGGGAACAGTTGATAGTGCGGCTTCAGCCAGAGCCCGCGAAAGTGGGCAAACAGCAGCGGGACATGGGCGGCCAACAGCACCAATCCAATTCCGATCACCAATCCGCGCGAGACGGACTTGGTCGCGGCGTGTGTCGGGGGCTCCACGACGGCTGTACTCATGGTGCGAAGAACCAGTTGGTGGCGCGGTAGGGGAACAGCATGGGGCAGCTTCACATTCTATCAGGGGCGGGAAATCGTTACCATCGGTCTGGCCGCAACTCGTGCAGGCACGGGATCGGATTGTCGGGCGGACCCGCAGGGTCCGCGTGATCGAACCCGGGTTCCGGGATCCGCCCGATGGACCCCGTCGGGCCGATTGACACGGTCGGAAGCCGGCTTTACAAATGGAGTTGCGACATCGGCACGGGCGACAGTCTCCCCCGGCCAATCTACCGGGCGCGGTACCCGGCACGAGTTCCGGATTTGGTGCACGCTTCCCATTCCGTCACACGCCGACCACGAGTCCGGCTGTATTACCACGTTTTCCATCCCAGCGATAACGTGAGCGCCCGACAGTTTGCCGATCTGGCCGCGGGCCTGGCCGAACGCGGGTGGGACGTGACAGCCTGTCCTGCCAATCGCGATTTTCCCGAAGGTTCTCGTACTTACCCTCGCCGGGAGGACTGGAACGGCGTCGCCGTCCGGCGGGTCTGGCGGCCGAACTGGGATCAGGCCCGCAACTTCGGCCGGCTCGCCAATGCCGCCTGGATGATCACCGCTTGGGGCCTGCAATCGCTCGTCCCCGGCCGTCGGCGACCCGACATCGTTGTGATTGGAACTGACCCGGTTCTCAGTGTGTGTGCGGCCGTGCCTTGGCGTTTGACCGGCACGCGGGTCGTTCACTGGGCCTTCGACATTTACCCGGAAGCCGCGATTGCAGACGGAATGACCAGCGACTCTGCCCTGCCCGTCCGCTTCCTCCGTTTCTTCCTTCGTCGGGCGTACAGAGCGTGTCATCTCATTGTCGACATCGGCCCGTGCATGCGCGATCTGATCCGCAGGTACGGCAGCCCGGCCCGAACTGAGACCATCACGCCATGGGCTCTCGTCGAGCCAGCCGGCCCGGTGACGGCCGACCCTGCCATACGCGCTGGTCTGTTCGGGGATGCGTCGCTCGGACTTCTTTATTCCGGCACATTTGGCCGCGCACATTCTCACGAAGACTTGCTCGCGCTGGCACGGGCGATGCGCGGTTCGACCGCGTCGTTCTGTTTCGCCGGCCGGGGCAACCGTACCGAACAGTTGCGGGCCGCCGTCACTCCCGACGACACTAACGTCCGATTCGCCGGATTCGCGTCGGCCGACGAGTTGGAGCAACGACTGGGTGCGGCAGATGTCCACCTCGTCAGTCTTCAGCCGTCCTGGACCGGCACGGTAGTACCCTCCAAATTCTTTGGGTCGCTGGCGATCGGCCGGCCAGTCGTATTTTCAGGTTCGGCCGAATGTGGTATCGCTCGCTGGGTCAAGGAGCACCGCGTCGGCTGGCTATTGAATTCCAAATCGGTTAATGAAGTTGCTCAGGAATTGAAGGCCCTCGCCGAGAATCCGGCTCGACTCAAAGAAATGCAGTCGCACTGCCAGGCGGTATATCAAAGCTACTTTGCACGCGAGCGAATGATCGACGCGTGGGACGCCGAACTGCGGGCACTTCTGCCCGCCCGGGCACCGGCCCCGGTGATGCCATGAAAGTTGTCATCTTGTGCGGCGGACTCGGTACCCGGTTGCGGGAGGAGACGGAGTACCGTCCAAAGCCACTCGTCGAGATCGGTGGCCGACCGATCCTCTGGCACATCATGCAACATTACTGCCATCACGGGCTCAGCGAATTCGTGCTGACGCTGGGTCATCGTGGCAGGATGATCCGCGAGTATTTCCTCAATTATCAGGCCCTCACACGCGATTTCACAATCCGGCCGGGCACACCCTCGAGCATCCAGTTTCACGGCGAAGAGCCGACACCGTTTACCGTTACTCTGGCCGAGACAGGGGAAAGCACGATGACGGGCGGCCGGATCGCGCGGGCCGCGCGATACCTCGATGGCGACTCCTTCTGCGTAACTTATGGCGACGGGGTCAGCGATCTGGACATCCGCACGCTGGTCCGCTTTCACCGGAGCCATGGCAAAATCGCGACCGTTTGTGCGGTTCGATTGCCTTCCCGGTTCGGCGTACTCGACCTCGAAACCGATGGTCGGGTGCGCACGTTTGCAGAGAAGCCCACGCTCGACGGCTGGGCGTCGGGCGGATACTTCGTTTTTGAGCCGGCGGTCCTCGACTATCTGGCCGGCGATTCGTGCGTGCTTGAGAAAGAACCGCTTGAACGCCTCGCCGCTGACAAACAACTGGTAGCATTTCGCCACGACGGCTACTTTCAGGCCATGGACACCTACCGCGAATACCTCGCGCTCAACGACCTCTGGTCGTCCGGAGCGGCCCCGTGGAAGGTGTGGCCATGAACCGCTGGTTCGTCACCGGGCACACCGGATTCAAGGGCACCTGGCTGACGCTCTATCTCGCCCACCTTGGGATCGAGACCCACGGCTACAGTATCGACACGCGACCGTTCTTTGTTTCTTCGACGCGTTCACTTCGTCGGGCCAGTTACGATCGCCAAGGTGACATCTGCGATTTGTCCGGCGTGGCTGCCGCAATGAAAGCAACGAAGCCCGATGTCGTGGTTCACCTGGCGGCCGAGTCAATCGTCCGGCGTGCAGCGCGACATCCCGTGCGAACCTGGCAGACGAATGTGCAGGGCACCGTCAACGTCCTGGAAGCAGCCCGGCGGACACCGAGCATTCGGGCCGTCCTGGTAGTCACGTCGGACAAATGCTATGCCAATTCTGGTGTCAGCCGGCCGATGAATGAAGACCATCCCCTCGGAGGGGCTGACCCCTACTCGGCCAGCAAGGCAGCTGCCGAGCACGCGGTCGAGGCCTATCGCAATACCTATTTTCGCGATGTCAGTGTAGCCACCGCGCGGGCCGGCAATGTCGTCGGCTGGGGTGACTCGGGCGAAGACCGGCTTATCCCCGATTGCCTGCGGGCCATTCGCCGCGGCCGGCCAATTCCTCTGCGGCATCCCGATGCCATTCGACCCTGGCAGCATGTCATCGATGTCATTCACGGATACCGCCTACTCATAGACGCTCAGCTCCGCGACCCGGCCGGGTTCTCGGAAGCGTTCAATTTCGGGCCCCCGCCCCGCCCCGCATTGGCCGTTCACGAGGTGGCCGAACTTGTAATTCAGAGCCAGGGGCGTGGGAGTTGGGAACACGTCGCCGATCCCAAGGGTGTGACCGAAACCAAAATCCTGCGCCTCGATTCCAGCAAGGTGCGAGTCCGACTGGGTTGGAAGCCCAGGTTTACCTCGGCCGACGCCGTGCGACGAGCCGTCACTGAGGGCGATCCGGCTCGGACCATCGCGGAGTACCTGGCATGACAGCCGACCGACTCCGCAACGAGATTCTCGACCTGGTCCGCGACTATCACGCGGCCCGGCCGACCCCGGGGCCTTTCAAGCCGGGCGAGTCGCCCGTTGCTTATGCCGGGCGAGTTTTCGACGACGAAGAATTGGTGGCTGCGGTCGACGCGTCCCTGGAATTCTGGCTGACGGCTGGGACTCATGCCCGCGAATTCGAACAGGAACTTGAGCGCTGGTTCGAGTTGCGGTCGGCCAAGCTATGCAATTCCGGCTCTTCGGCCAATCTGCTGGCCGTTTCCGCGCTGACTTCGCCCACCCTCGGTGATCGTCGCCTTCGACCGGGCGACGAAGTAATAACGGTCGCAGCCGGGTTCCCCACGACGGTCAACCCGATCGTGCAGAACGGACTCATTCCAGTTTTTCTCGATATCTCGATCCCGACATACAACGTCGACGCAGCCCAACTCGAAAAGGCTCTATCGCCGCGGACGAAGGCGATCGTCCTCGCGCATACGCTGGGTAATCCGTTCAACCTGTCTGCCGTGTCCTACTTTTGCCGAAAGCACGATCTCTGGCTGATCGAGGACTGCTGCGATGCACTCGGTTCGACTTATCGCGGCGAGCACGTAGGCAGGTTCGGCGACCTGGCCACCGTGAGCTTTTACCCGGCACACCACATTACGACCGGCGAGGGCGGCGCGGTGCTGACAGATCGACCCGCCTTGGCGAAGTTGCTCGAATCATTTCGAGACTGGGGCCGGGATTGCTGGTGTGAGCCGGGCCGGGACAATACCTGCGGCAAGCGGTTCGAGCAACAACTGGGTTCGCTCCCGGCCGGCTACGACCACAAATACACTTACACCCACCGCGGATACAACCTGAAGATGACCGACCCGCAGGCGGCAATCGGCGTCGCCCAGATGCGGAAGCTACCGAACTTTATCTCTGCTCGCCGGGCCAACTTTTCCGCACTGCATGCGGGACTGGCGGACCTTGACGAGTATTTCATCCGCCCGCAGGCGACACCCGAAAGCGAGCCAAGCTGGTTCGGCTATCCGCTGGCGGTCCGCCAGACCGCACCGTTCACACGCAATGAAGCTGTGCGGTTCCTTGAAAAGAGAAAGATCGCGACCCGGCTTTTGTTTGCCGGAAACCTGACCCGCCAGCCCGCATACGCCGACGTGCCTTTCCGAATGATCGGCCCGATGACGAACACCGACTTCGCAATGAACAACGTTTTCTGGGTGGGCGTCTACCCGGGGCTGACACCGGCAATGCGTGACTACATTGTCGAATCGCTGCACGATCTGGTCCGGCAACAATGATGGGCCCCGTGCTGATCACGGGCGGAAGCGGCATGATCGGCCGATGGCTGATCGCCCTCGGAAGGGACTTGCGTGATATCGCCGTACTGACCCGCGACCCCGCCCGGGCTCGGACCCGGATCTCCCGATGGATCGACCCGGCAAGCGTGAGTTACCTCGATGGCACAGCGGCTGATTTTCGCATCGACCGTCAATACCACTCGTTGATACACCTGGCAGGCGATCCTGCCTCGGCGACATTCAATGCAGCGAAAGCCGAGGAGTATGTGCGCGGAGTCGAAAACACCTGGCGGCAAGCCGAGAAGGCGGGAATCGCTCGTGCTTTGCTCGTCAGCTCCGGAGCGGTCGCGGGACCACACGACGGTCCGATCACGGAAGATGATCGCACCAGCGACGAATCGTCTGAAACGCGGGCCCAGTACGCTCGATCGCGACGACGGGCCGAGCAGTTGGTGGGCTTGTCACCGGTCCCGACTGTGATTGCGCGAGTATTTGCGGTAATAGGCCCGGACATGTCAGCCGATGGCCCGCTTGCCGCCGGGCAGTTTCTCGCGGCCGCCCGACGCCATCAACCGGTCCGCGTCGAGCGTGGCGGTGCGATTCGTTCGTACCTCGATCATGTCGATCTCGTGCGCTGGCTGACGACGATTCTTGAATCCGGCGCGCCCGGTCGGGTGTACAACGTGGGAAGCGAGGAAGCTGTTTCGCTTGCGGAACTGGCGTCGCGAATCGCACGGATCGCGGGGGTATCTTGTGCCATCGCCGACAACTCGCCTGCTGAGCGATATGTGCCGGCCACGACGCGAGCCGGGCAAGAATTGGGGCTCCGAGCGACGGTCGACCTCGATTCAGCCATTCAAATTGCTCTTACCTGGCAGCCACGAATTCGATGAGTGTCGATGTTCCGCAACTGGCCCGACGGATTCGCAGGCATGTCCTGCGGATGGTGTCAATGGCGAGAGCTTCGCACGTCGGCGGGTGCATGTCGGTGGCCGACATTCTGGCGGTGGTGTTCGGCGACTGGCTCCGCGGCTCGCCAGACGAGGCCGATCGCGACCGTTTCATCCTCTCAAAGGGTCACGCGGCGGCGGCCCTGTATGCGACGCTCGCCGAGTGCGGGTACATTCCGATTGCCGAATTGGACCAGTACCTCTCTGACGGCTCACGTCTGCTCGGCCATGCGAGTCATCTCGTACCGGGAGTTGAACTTTCGACGGGCTCGCTGGGGCACGGGCTGTCCGTGGGTTGCGGTCTTGCTCTCGCTGCCCGACAGACTGGCTCCCCGTCTCGGGCCATAGTCCTGCTTTCCGATGGTGAGCTGAATGAAGGATCCGTCTGGGAGGCGGCGATGTTTGCAGGGCACCATCGATTGGAATCGTTGTTGGCAATTGTCGACGTCAACGGTTGGCAGAGCTTTGGCCGAACCAGCGATGTGCTCAATTTGGAACCACTAGCGGACAAGTGGACGGCTTTCGGCTGGGCGGTCCGGCAGGTCGATGGACACGACACCCCGGCCCTGATCGCGGCTTTGAATACCCTTCCGTTCTCAGCCGGTCGGCCTTCGATTCTGCTTGCGAAGACCGTGAAGGGTAAAGGCGTGTCGTTCATGGAGGACTCGCTCGCCTGGCATTACCGCTCGCCGGACGCCGCAATGTTGAAGACCGCACTGGCGGAATTGGAGGGCGGGCCATGAGGGCAGCGTTTGCCTCCACACTGTTCGCTGCCGCCGAACGGGATCCGCGAATCTGGCTCCTCACCGGCGATGTGGGCTATTCCGTTCTCGAACCGTTCCAGATGAAGTTCCCAGACCGGTTTGTCAATGCTGGCGTGGCTGAGCAGAACATGCTCGGCGTCGCGGCAGGGCTCGCGCTGGCCGGGCGCAAGGTCTTCGTCTATTCGCTTGCCAACTTCCCCACGTTGCGCTGCTTGGAACAACTGCGGAACGATGTCGCCTATCACCGGCTCGATGTCACGATCGTCGCCGTCGGTGGCGGACTCTCTTACGGCGGCCACGGCTACAGCCACCATGCCGTCGAGGACATCGGAATCGTCAGACTCCTGCCCAACATCTCGGTGTTTGCGCCTGGCGATGAATACGAGACGGCTTGGGCGACTGCGGAACTGGCCAAGCGATCGGGTCCCGGCTACCTTCGCCTGGGCCGCGGCGATGAGCCTGCCGTCCACGGTGGCATCGGTCCGAACTGGCAGGTGGGCCAGCCAATTCTGTTGCGCTCGGGGCCTGGTGCGGTGCTGGCCTGCACAGGAGCGACGCTTGCACTTTCGCTTCGGGCGGCGGAGCAACTGGACGCAACCCTGTTCAGCGTACCCACACTGGAGCCTCTCGACCCGACGGCGATTCTCGACGCGGCTCGCTCGGCAGGACGGATCGTCTCCATCGAAGATCATGCGGGCGGTGGGCTGGGCACTATCATTGCCGAAACGCTGGCACTAGTACCACACGGAATCGAGCTGCGGCCCGTCCGCTTCGGTCGCGAGCCGGTCGAAGTTGCCGGTTCGCCTGCCTATCTCAGTGGGTTGCACGGAGTCAATCTTGAAGGCATTGTGCGGGCGGCGACCGGGCGATGACCACGATCAGCCTGTGCGTGCCGACCTACAATCGGGCCGAGAAGCTCTCCGGGATGCTTCCCGCGCTGCTCGCAGCCGTCGTCCGACACCCGCAAGCCGATCGATTCGAAGTCTGCATCAGCGACAATGGCTCACCCGATGACACGGCTCACGTCATTGAGCAGGCCCAAGGCCAATTTGCGTCCGTGCGGATGATCCACGCACGACAAACCACCAACCTCGGCTTCGCCGGTAATTTCGAGGCCGTCGCCCGGATGGCGACCGGCGAGAGTTTCGTGATCCTCGCCGACGATGACACGCTCCGTCCGGACGCCCTCGACTGGTTGCTACTTGGGGCCGCGCGAATCAACGTGGATTCCCCACTGGTCATGTTCGACACTCTGCCCGGGGCGGATGCGGTTCGCCGAGGTATCATCAGGCCGACAGTGGAGACGACGATCGACGGGCCGGACTCACTTCTCTCGACGCTCGGCATTTTCCATGCGTCGTTCGTCTCGAACCTGATGTTTCATCGCGAAGCCGCGCTTACAGATTGGCCGGCGGACGTTGCGCGGACGCGGTATCCGCATACGATGGTCGCGCTGAAACTACTCCGTGACCGGCCGGCGATCTTCCTGCCGGGCCGACTGGTGAACGTGACCTTACCGCCCGACACCGGCGAACAGCCCCTGCTGGCGGCGATAGACATGGCCCGCTTGCAATCGGATTTCACCCTGGGCGACCCGCGATGTCGCGATTTGCGCTGGCGTACGTATTCTTACCTCATGCAGATGATTCCGACGGCAGTTTATCTGGAGCGGACGGGTCGGTGCCTTTCCAGGGCCGGTAACCCGTTCGCCGAGTTGACGCACGTAAACGTGCGCTCGTGCTATCGGCAATGCCGGCGGGCGAGGTTCGCGGCCGGGCTGCTTTACGCCTGTGCCCGCTCGTGCCCCCTGCCGCTGTTGCGCGCAGCACTCCGAAAAGTCTCGAGGCACCCGCGCTGATGTTCCGCATCTCGGACCGAGCGCTGTTCGTCGGCGGCTCCGCAGTCGCACAGGGGGCGAGGATTTTCAGCGGCATCGTCCTCGCCCGCTTGCTGACGAAAGAAGATTATGGCCGATACCAGATGGTTGTCTCGTTGGCCGGGATGGTCAGTGCCTTCGGCGATTTCGGTGTCTACCGATTCCTCACCAGCCGGCAGGATCTCAGTCTCGAAGACCAACTCGATGCGGCCGGGTCCGTGACACTCGTCGTTTACAGCACATACGCAGTCGTTGCTTCGTTGAGTGGTCTGTACTGCTGGGGCTATTACGACGACCCGCAGTTGTTCTTTGTCGGGCTGTGCAATGCCGCGTTCTTTATCGCCACCGGGCTTTACGGACTGCAGTCGGCCGTGCTGGCCCGTGACATGCGATTCGCCCGCATGGCTGGCGCCGAGGCGCTGACCATCATCCTGACGGCATCGGCGGCAATCGGCCTGGCGGCTGCGGGGGCCGGGTACTTCGCTCTGGCAATTCCTCCCCTCGCCGCCCAGACGGCAGCGGTTTTTCTCGTTTGCCGGCATACGGGAGTGCGTTGGCCGCGAAGTTGGGGCGGCCATGTGTTGAAGCAACTGTTCAACTTTGGTTGGCGCAACGCCGTCTTCGAGTACCTCAACACGCTTCAATGGAACTTGTACTTTCTGCTCGTCGGCTATGTCGACGCGCCCGGCGTGGTCGGCAAGGAGCAGCGGGCCGCTGCCGTCGGTGTGTTGGGGCGCGCGGTCAACGTGTGCAGTCTCTTCGGATTCAACCTCACTCTGGCAGTAGACAAAGTCGTCTATCCCCTGCTCTGCAACGCCCAGAATGACCGTGAGCGATTCGCCAGCCTGTTCGTCCGCGGCGCGGCTATCTTCATCGCCGTAGGCGGCGCGGGTGCCGTAGTGTTGCCGTCGATTGGTGCCGATCTCGTGATCGCGGCGATGGGGCCGGCCTGGTTGCCTTCGGCGCGGCTCATGACGGTCCTTTCGCTCGGGCTGTGGTTTGTCGGCTTCATGCGGTTGAGCACGTCGGCAGCAATGATTGAGGGCCGACCACTCGTTCCCGCGGCTTTCTGCCTTCTTCAGGTACTGCTCGTCGCACCGGCCGGGTGGGTTTATCTTCAGTACGGTGATCTGTACTACTGCCTCGCGCTGGCCATCGCTCAGGCTTCGGTGACATTGATGTTCCTGCTATACACTTTGCGTCGACTCCGGATTCCGGCATCTGCTTTGTTTTCCCGGCTTGCTCCACTCGTATTCGTTTTGATCGGTTCGGGGCTGGCGATGTACCTGACACGGCGCGGCCTGCTGACCTGGGACGCTGAGCCTGGCCGGTTCATTCCCGCAGTGGTGCGACTCGCCGTTTGTGGGACAGTGGGCTTGGCCGTCGGCATACTCGGGCTACTGTCGTTTGATCGACCCACGTTACAGGAGTTGCGCGGCCTCGTCGTTCGGAAAAGGGCGGCTTGATCCTTGCCCCCGGAACCGCGAGGCCGGCTGATCGCCTATGTGCAAATGAAACGCACTGTGGGCCGCGTTACCGGTGTCGGTCGGTTCGTGGGGTCCGCACCGGTGGAAATGGCGAGGGCCGGCTGGGATGTCCGGTTGATTTGTGCTCGAGACCAGTGGACGGCCGATAGCCCCCTCAGCGCGCTGAATCAGACCATACTGCCATGGAACGCTCGAACTTTGGAGTGGGGAGGCGCTTTACTGGGAAGGCCATGTGTCGACGAACATGCCGCCGGGGCCGATTGGCTCTGGAACCCGGCTGACAGCTTCGTCGCAGTGAAGAATGTCCGAGTCGCCGTGACGGCACACACCGGTGATTGGCTGGAAGACGACCTTCCCTGGTCCCATGAACCGCGTTACGCCCGACTGAGATGTCGGTGGAATTTATACTACCGCGCCGTTCGGCGCCGTCGCGCGCGGATCCTGGCCGTATCGGAGTTCTTGCGTGGCAGGCTGCTCGAGCGGCTGAATCTCCCTGCCGAGGAAGTGCGCGTGGTCGGCCACGGGGTCGAAAGCGCGTTCTTTTCCGCACCGGAATGCCCGACGCCAGAGCACATACAGCGGCATGTCCCGTATGTGTTGATTGCAGGGGGACTTAGCAGCTATAAGGGTGGAGACAGGGCATTGGCCGTTGCCACAAAAATGCCGGATCGAACGTTTGTAGCATTGGGCGATGAACCGCCGGCCGGCCCGATTCCACCCAACGTGATCTGCCTCGGGTACGTTTCAGTTCACGAACATCTGCCGGCCTGGTACGCTGGCGCTCTGGCGGTTCTGGTCCTGTCTCGCTACGAGACGTTTGGACTTTCCGCGGCGGAAGCGATGGCCGCCGGCGTCCCGGTACTTGTGTCGAGCGCTGGCGCGCTTCCCGAAGTCGTAGCGGACGGTGGAATTGTTGTGCAAGGTGACCAGCCGGACGAGATTGTGGCAGAATTGGACAACCTGACCCGACATCCGGAACAGCGAGCAGCCCTGATCGCTCGAGCACGAACGCGTGCCCACGAGTTCCGTTGGTCGAGTACGGCCTACAAAATTGGCTCCGCCTTAGGTAATTGACCCTATGGGAAATGATCCCGGCAAGTCATCGTACATGGTCGCCCAACTGGGCGCGCGTATGCACTATGCCGTGCCGCGAATTCTGCACTCGGCCGGTCGATTGGGGAGACTTTGCACGGACGCTTGCGCGGCCAAAGGTTGGCCGCGTCTGCTTTATGCCTGGCCGAAGCGGTTCCGGCCTGGCACGCTGCAGAGATTTCTGAACCGCAGCCCGCGTGACATCCCCGCGCGACTGATCCGGTCTAATAATGCGTTGGGCCTGCGCTTTGCCCGGGACTACGCCAAGACGAAAGTCGCGCTCGATCGGGTGCGGCTGTTCCTGTCAATCGGCGACGAGTTTGAGGATTGGGTGATCCGGCAGGATTGGGGCCCGTCGCAGGGCGTTTTCGTGTATAATTCGGCGGGGTCGCGAATACTGCGCGAAGCCCGTCGTCGAGGTATGCGCGGTGCGGTCGAGCAAACCATCGCGCCATACCCGATTGAGCGTGGCATCCTGACCGAAGAACGCCGACGTTTTCCTCATTGGGAATCTGAAGACGAATTCGGCACCGCGCCGGAATTCGATGAGTTCATCGCCCGCGAACGCCGGGAATGGGCCGACGCCGACGTGATCCTCTGCGGGTCGGATTTCGTTCGTGACGGCGTTGTGGCCGAAGGCGGAGATCCTCTGAAGACTCGGGTCGTGCCGTACGGTGTCGATTCTCGAATTGACTCCCGCCCCCCCCAAAGGCACAGCGGCCCTTTGCGGGTACTGACAGTGGGTGTCGTGGGACTCCGGAAAGGCGCGATGTATGCTGTCGAGGCCGCCCGGCGCATGAAGGGGAGAGCGGAGTTCCGTTGGGTCGGAGCGTTCAAAATGAACCCGGCCGCCCGGCAGGATCTGGGTACCGACGTGAATTTCGTCGGTCCGGTTCCCCGGTCGGAGATCTTCGCCCAGTTTGACTGGGCGGACGTGTATCTGCTTCCGTCGCTGGTCGAGGGGTCTGCGACATCGACCTATGAGGCCCTGACGGCAGCACGACCGGTCATTTGTACACCCAACTGCGGAAGCGTAATCCGCGACGGGGTGGAAGGGTACATCGTCCCGATCCGGGACGTGGATGCGATCGTGGCGCGACTCGAGCGGTTGGCCGACGATGCGGACCTGCGGATGGCCATGGGCGAAGCGGCAAGGCGGCGAGCCGCCGAGATGGACTACAACGCCTACGCTCGGGGACTGATCGAAGCACTGGACGCCTGAAGGATCGAACTCGAACGATGAATATTCTTCTGATCATCCTGAGCTGCGTACTTGTGGCGATCTTCGGTTGGGCCGCGCTCAATCCGTCGTGGATCTACCGGTTCACCACGATGTTCGCAGCGGCGTTCGCCGGCTTCGCCTTGCCCCAATTGATCGGACTAAGCAATGAAACGAGTGTGCTCGCCACCAATGTTCTGCCTGAGGGTTCGCTCGATATTGTCATCCTTGTCAGCATCCTGTGTCTGTTCGCGGTGATCCTCGGCGACATTCGCGGAGTAAATCACCCGGGCAACAAGCCCATCGTCGGATATGACCAGTACGACCCCATCCGCCTCATTCGCGTCGCTGTCGGTCTCACGGTTTCAGGGTTCATCATCTTTCAGATCGGGTACTCAATGCTCGATCGTGAATATCTGGAAAACCTCAGCACACAGACGAGCGGTCCGATTACGCTGCTCTACTTCTTTCAGATGATGCAGCGATACGGCCTCGCACTCAGCGTACTCTGTTATTTCCGATACCGTTCACCTGTTGCCCTCATGGCCGTAATCGCCGTTGTAGCGTCGCAGTTTGTATCGTTCCTCTTCACGGCTCGCCGCGGGACCACGGCCGACCTGGTGTTCATCCTCATCCTCGGCACCTACTTTGGGCGCCGCCTGGTCCTGCCGGCCTGGTTGCTCGGACTCGTCTTCGTAGTCGGCACGATTACCAGTAATTCGATCGGTTCGTTCCGCGGCAAAAGCGATTTGTCCTTTCTGGAGCGTTTTGAGCGAGCCGAGATCCTCACCCAGTTCGGCTGGACACTCGAGAACGGCGGGCACGAACTGGTCAACGCCGCGGTCATCAGTTGGTGCGTCGAGTGGGAGGGCGACTATGACTACGGCACTTATTACTGGACTCAACTCGTTCACGCCTACTTCCCAGGGCAGATTTTCGGATACGACCTGAAGCGAATGCTGATGCTCCCGGCCCGGGATCACGCCCTCGAAGTGTTGGGGTTCCGTGGCCCGCCTGGCGCCACCTGCACCGGGATGTGCGACGCGTTCCGCTCCTTCTGGTACTTCGGTTGCATCAAGTTTTTTGTCATTGCATACGTCATGGGCCGGTGGTGGTATCGTGCCAACAAAGGCGACCTGTGGTCGCAACTCGCTTACACGTCACTCATGGTGTCCGCGTTGCATACCGTTTCGCACGGTACGCACTGGATTCTGAACTCGTACCTGCACATGTTCATCTTCTCGTACTTCCCGATGTACTGGTGCAGGGTACCCAAATCGGCACCGGTCAGTTCGATGGGATCGACACGATTTGCGCCGATGGCGTGATGCCGACACCTGCGAGAGCAGCCAACATTCCCGCAACGGGATCCGCCGCCTTCCGCCAGCAGTCGAGAACGCCGGCGGAAGCCGCTCGATACCGGGCGAGATTTTCTGGGTCGGTTACGTCCCGGACAGCCTCATTGGCGGCCGCCACGTTTTTCGCGGGAATCACCCGGCCGTTGACCCCGTCCCGGACAAGTTCTGCGGCCGCCCCGACGGTGTCGCTCGCGATGACCGCCAGACCTGCCGCAACCGCCTCGTTGATGACAACGCCCCAAGGTTCGACTTCGCTTAGGAGCGCGAGCGCGGCCGCCGAGCGTTGCAAGGCGGCAACTTCCCTCTGGTCGCCTGAAAAGCCCGTCCAATGCACACGTGGTCGTAGCAATTCCGGGACTCGAGACTCCAACTCCGGCCGCAGCGGCCCGTCGCCGATAATCAGCAGATCCCATTCCGGGCGGTCGCGAGCACAGGCTGCGAAGGCATCGATCACCAGATCGACACGTTTGACCGGCACCAGGCGACCGCAGTACATCAGGAATCTCCGACCGGTCGGCAGCCCCCGCTTCGTCAAGGCACTCTCGATTTCCACATCGGTGATCGAGGCAATCATGGCGTAATCGGGTTCGTATGGCGTGTAGTGAATACGCGAGTCGGGGACGCCATACCGCCGAAAGTACTCCCGGCCCATCGACCCGCAGGCGAGCACTCCGGAGGATTTTCGCAAGACGCTGGACAGGACGCGACGTTTCACAAGCGACTTCATGCCGTGGTCGCCATCGCCGCGGATGTTACTGTCGCCAAAGATGAAACACGGGATTGATCGCGACCGGCACCATGACAGGATTCGAATCCGGCCCGGATCGTTGTACCCGAGCAGAACGACGGCTGCGACCTCGTGAGCCTTCAGCCAGCGGATGACCCGCCCGCCTTTCCGGAATTCGTGCAGGGCCCGGGTCGGCTTCGATTGGTCGTCGGACGATTCGCCCGGGCCGAACCGGACGGGGTTAATCTCGGCTTCGGCGACCATTCCCCACGGCGCATTCGACACATCATGCGTGAACAGACTGGCCCACCGGATACCGGGGACTTCCCGCACCAGCCTGCGGTGATAGTGCAAACGGTACGGGGTCAGCGCGTTGCTGACGATCGCGACGACGGGAGCGGACATGGTCTTTATCGCTTGCTAGCAAATTCCACACTGTAAGGCCATATGCGGATCGTGCATGTAATTGCGTCTCTCGACCCGGCCCAAGGGGGCCCGCCGGTAGTCGCGCGCAATCTGGCGGCCGCTCAGGCCGGCCTTGGGCACGATGTTCGTCTCGCCGCCGAGGTCGTCGTCGGCACGAGTTCGGTGCCGACGATCACCCTGCCCCGGCACACCGCGAGTGTCCTCTGGCAGCAGCCGACGGCAGCGGCCCTTGACCTTGTCCGCAATGCCGACGTGTTGCATTTACATGGTATTTGGGAGCCGGTTCTACTCACCGTCGCTAGGGCGGCACGGTCAGCCGGGGTGCCTTACGTAATCGCGCCGCACGGCATGCTCGACCCGTGGAGCCTCTCGCAAAAGAAGTGGAAAAAGCGGCTGGCTCTCACGCTCGGCTTCCGAAGGATGCTCAACCGTGCCGCCGGGCTTCACGTTCTTAACTCTGATGAGCGTGACTTGCTTGCCCCGCTCAGGCTGACGTCCCCCTGCTTCGTGATACCCAACGGGATTTTTCTGGCCGAGTTCGACCCGCCCCCGGACCCGCAAAGATTTCGCGATCGACGGCCGGGTCCGGGTGATCGTCCGTTCATTCTGTTTCTGAGCCGGCTGCACTACAAGAAGGGCCTCGACCTACTGGCCGAAGCGTTCTCGAAAGTCGCACCCCGGCACCCGGATGTTGACCTGGTGGTCGCCGGGCCCGACGGCGGAGCGGAAACTGACTTCCGCAACCGCATTGCCGGGGCCGGGCTCAACCACCGCGTCTGGCTGACTGGCCCGCTGTACGGCCCCGAGAAACTCTCCGCACTGTCCGCGGCCCGGCTATTCTGCCTTCCGAGTCGCCAGGAAGGGTTCAGCATGGCCATTCTTGAGGCCCTCGCATGCCAACTACCGGTGGTAATTACCAAAGACTGCCACTTTCCGGAGGTGGCGGCGGAGGGAGCCGGAAGGGTGACCTCGCTTTCCCCCGACGCGATTGCCGACGCGCTCGACGGATTGCTTTCCAGTCC
Organism: Gemmataceae bacterium; assembly: GCA_019694755.1. Classification (GTDB taxonomy): domain Bacteria; phylum Planctomycetota; class Planctomycetia; order Gemmatales; family Gemmataceae; genus JAIBBI01. The sequence continues at coordinate 7,536 of JAIBBI010000004.1, read as the reverse complement.
GGAGGAGCGGAATTCGGCGGCCCGGGCGGGTCGGGCTCTGGTGGAAGGTCGGTTTACATGGCCTCGAATTGCCGAACAGACGATTCGCTGGTACGTGCAACTGGGTCAACCGGGCCCCGGCGTGGTAAATTAGAGAGACTTTCCCAGGGCCACTGAGAGTGACTGCACCGCCGACCACCCGGCCGACGACCCGCCCCCTCGACCGCCATCCGCTTGCCGACGCTCTGTGCGGCGAGTTGGCGGCGGAGACTCTCCCGCCCGGTCAATGGCCCGAACCGGGGAGCGTCCCGGTCTCCATTCTCGTTCCGGTCAAGAACGAAGAGTCCAATTTACCCGACTGCCTCCGCCTGCTCCGCTGGGCCGGGCAGGTCGTCGTCGTCGATTCCCATACCTCGGCCGATCGCACGGTTCCGATTTCCCAGGCGTTCGGCGCGGAGGTCTACGATTTCCGCTATTCGGCATCCGGATGGCCCAAAAAGAAGAATTGGGCCCTCGATTCCGTTCAATGGAAGCACGACTGGGTCCTCGTCGTCGATGCAGACGAACGAGTCACCCCGGAGCTGGCTCACGAAGTCGAGCGGATCCTTCGGCACCCGACAGCCGACGCGTATTTCCTGAAGCGCCGCTTCTATTTCATGGGCCGGTGGATCCGGCACTGCGGCTATTATCCTGTCTGGAACCTACGTCTTTTCCGCCACGCACAAGGGCGGTACGAGCGGATCGGCAGCCTCGGCGATACTGCGTCGGGCGACAATGAGATTCACGAACATGTCGTAGTGCCCACACGCAGGTTCGACTTTCTGAAACACGACCTGATCCACTACGCTTACCCGGACCTGTCGACGTGGGTCGAGAAGCACAACCGGTATTCGAACTGGGAAGCCCACGCGATGGTCGCAGGGTATGCCGGCGGCGTCAAGCCGGCCCTGTTCGGCGACCCGGTCGCTCGCCGGCGCTGGCTCAAGGTCCGCTCGCGTTGGCTGCCCGGCCGGCCGCTCTGGCGGTTCTTGTACTCCTATCTGTTTCAGGGCGGGTTTCTCGACGGCGTCGCCGGCTATTACCTCTGTTGGATGCTCGCGTGGTATGAATTCCTCTCGATCGCCAAGTTCCGGGAATTGAAGAATCAAGCCCGGCAGTCGGAGTCCTCGTCGTGACTGCCGCCGCTCCGATCGACCCGCGCGCCCGACACGTTTCACCGTGGACGACGCGGGAGAAATTTGGCCGACTGTTCTGGTACATCGCCCAGGCGACGCTCTTTCGCCTTAGCTGGCGGACGATGTACGGCTGGCGCGGCTGGCTGCTCCGCCGGTTCGGCGCGCAGGTCCACCCCTCGGCCCGCATTCGGCGAACCGTCTCCATCGAGGTGCCATGGAACCTGGCTGTCGGTGCCGACAGCGTGATCGGCGATCACGTGATCCTGTATTGTCTCGGCCGCGTGGCGATCGGCTCCCGAGTCTTGATCAGCCAGTATTCCCATCTCTGTGCGGGCACGCACGACTTCACCCGGCCCGACCTCCCGCTGGTCCGCCCACCGATCGTTGTGGCCGACGACGTGTGGATCGCGGCCGACGCGTTCGTCGGGCCCGGAGTCACAATCGGCACCGGGGCGGTGGTCGGTGCGCGGGCCAGCGTCTTCGACGACCTGCCCGCGTGGAAAATCTGCGTCGGGCACCCTGCCCGGCCGATCCGCGACCGCGAGTATCACGGCGACATCGGGCATGAAACGCCCCGGGATTGATGCGTCCGGAAGTTCCACATCCCAAAAAAAGTTGCATTCCGAGTTTGGAATTGGCACCGCGTCGGCCGATGTGATATATGCCCAATAGTCGGCGCGGGGTATTGACCGCGTCGTGTATCGTAGAAGTCGAGCCACCCTCGACAGGCGCCGTCCGTTTCGCTTTCGCAACTTCGGTTCTCTCCGACGCCTGCCCTCTCTGACCCGACCTCTGCTTGGAGGCTCCGCCGTCTGCGGCGCGGCCCCGCGCACACCGTGCGCGCCCGCGCCCCCGACCAACCGGGAGGCTGCCATGCCGTCATCGGTTACGTATCTGCTGGCCGTCACACTGCTGACTCTGCCACCGGACATTCCCGAGCCACTTCCCGACCCGGAAACCTGGGCGGAGTTGCAGGAGGCTCTTGTCACTCTGGCAATCGAGTGGGAAATCCTCGACCCGCGCGAGACCCGCTACGTCTTTGCCCGGCTCGAAGACTTCGACGACAACATCAACCTGATGCGCCGCCGGCACCGCGACCTCCGTGGCGCACCGAAACTCGCAGACGGAATCCGATTTCCCGATCACCGGCTGGTTAACGACTATCTGAGCCAGAATCGGTCATACCGCAAGCACCTGGAGGGTCGACAGTCGGTCGAGCACGACCGCCTCGAGTGCCTCCGTGCCGCGATGAAAGAGACCGACGAGTTGTACCAGGTCTGGGATGCCGTGCGCGACGCTCGGTGCGAGTACTACTATGTCGTCGTTCGCCGACAGGCGTTACGGCGGCTACTGACAATGCTCGGCCCGGACGATTATGCAACGGGCCAGTTGCCGCCCTACCTGCCGATCTGGAGGTTCGCGGACCAGTAGCCGGCCGGCCGCTAGACTGTCGGCATGAAGATTCAACTCGACTACGGGCGGACGGGCCTGCTCGTGGACCTGCCCGACGACCGCGTCGTCGGCCCGCTGGCGATCCGGGAGGCACCGCCGCTCGACGACCCGGCCGGTGCGATCGAGCAGTGCCTGAAACAACCCATCAGTTCGCCACCACTTGCCGAACTGGCCCGCGGCCGGCGCGACGCCTGCATCGCCATCTGCGACATCACCCGCCCAGTGCCCAACGAGTTGATCCTCAAGCCGATGCTGCGCACACTGGAGGCGGCCGGCATCCCCCGCGAGCGGATTCTCATTCTGATCGCTACGGGGTTGCACCGGCCAAACGAGGGCGCGGAACTCGTCGAAATGGTCGGCGAGGAGATCGCCAGCAACTACCGTATCGAAAACCACTTTGGCAAGCGCGCCGAAGAACACACTTATCTCGGCACGACTGCGGCCGGCGTGCCCGCGTGGATCGACTCCCGCTACGTCAATGCCGACCTGAAAATCACCACGGGACTTATCGAGCCGCACCTGATGGCCGGGTACTCCGGCGGTCGCAAGGTCATCTGTCCCGGACTCGCGGCCCTGGAGACGGTCAAAGTCTGGCACGGCCCCCGCTTCCTCGAACATCCGCTGGCCGACTGCGGTATCACCACGGGCAATCCCGTCCACGAGGAAAACACGCGCATCGCGAAGATGGCCGGCTGCGACTTCATTGTGAACGCCTGCCTCGACGGGGCCCGGCGGGTGACGTGGGCCGGGGCCGGCGACATGGTGGCTGCGTGGGAAGCCGGCGTCCGGTTCGTTGAGACCGTCGTCCGTGTCGGCGTCCCGGAACCGCTCGACATCGTTGTCACCACGGCCGCGGGCCACCCGCTTGATACCACGTGGTACCAGGCCGTGAAGGGCCTGCTCGGCGCTTTGCCGATCGTCAAACAAGGCGGGACCATCGTGCTGGCCGCGTCGCTGAGTGAGGGACTGGGCAGCCCGGAGTTCGTACGGTTGCTGACGGAGAACCCGGACCTCGACGAGTTCAAGCGTCGGATCATGGGCTCGGATTACTTCGTGATGGACCAGTGGCAACTGGAGGAGTTTGCGAAGGTCGTCGCGCGGTGCAAGGTCAAGGTGGTCACCGACGGCGTCCCGGCCGAGCGGCTGAAGTTGTGTCATGTCGAAGCCGCGCCGACGGTGGAGCGCGCCGTGGCCGACAGCTTGGCAGAATACGGTCCCGCCGCGCGGGTCGCGGTGATTCCGAAAGGGCCCTATGTGTTACCGTTTGTCGGCGTCTGACCCGTTGTAATCTGAAAAATCTCTGATAGACTGCGCGCCAGTGGGGAGGCGACTTACTTGTCGTTTCTCCGTCGGGCCGACCGGTCCGTTTCATGATTCGATCCGTCTCCAGAACCCCGGGAGCAACTCAGATGAAGTGTCACGCGACTTCCCGCCACCTCCCCGCCAAACGCCGACGACTGTGGGTCAGACCCCTCGAAGACCGGACGGTACCGGCGGCTTTCCTGGTCAACGATTTCGGCGACCTGGGAAACGGAACCGGAAACAACGGCGACCTGCGGTATGTCCTCACCCAACTCAACGCCTCGCCGGATCCGACCAACACTGTCAGCTTCATCGGCAACGGGACCATCACTCTGACGTCGCAGCTTCCGACGGTAACGGTCGGCTTTTCGATGACCGGCAACGGGGCGACCAACACTGTCATCAATGCTAATAAGACGGGTCGACTGATTACCGTCGACAGCACGGCACCCGTGACCATCTCCGGCATGACCCTGACCAATGGCTCGCTGACCACGAGCGGCGGCGGCATTCGGATGGGACTGGCAGGAAGTTCGTTGACTGTCACCGACTGCATCATCAGCAATAACTTCGGCGGGACCGGAGCGGGCGGCTCGGGAGGCGGCATCTATATGGCCGGCAACTCGTCGCTGACCATGACCAATACGACTGTATCAGGCAATACCGGTCGTCGTGGGGGCGGAGTCTACTTCTTCGACAGTGGCAGTCTCGTCGTCAACAACTCCTCCATCACCGGGAACACCCAGACCGGCAGCACCAACGGCGGCGGCGGCATTTATTTCTACGGCTACATTAATGCCGGCGGCTTCTCGATCCGCAACTCCACGATTTCCGGCAACTTTGCCTCGTCCGTCGGCGCAGGCATCCAGTTCCGCGGCCTCGTCGGTACTGTGGAGATCCAGAATTCCACCATCACCAACAACTCGGCCGGCGGCACGGGTGGTGGCGGCGGCATGAATTTCTCCGCGGCCTCGGCTGTCGCACCGCTCAACCTCGTGAGCTCAATCGTTGCCCAGAACGCCAACAACACCAATTCCTTCCCGGACATCGTTCACGCCGGCACAACAAACGCCACCAACAGTTTCATCGGCACCAGCGCCGGTATGACCACGTTGGTCAACACCAACAGTACCGTTGGAACGCTGGCTACACCCGCTAACGCTAAACTCGGCGTGTTGTCCAACAACGGTGGCCCGACATTCACTCACCTGCCGCTGTCGGGCAGCCCGGTTCGGAACAAAGGGTCGAATCCGTCTGCACTCACACTCGACCAGCGTGGACTGCCTCGGGTTCTCGACGGCAACATTGATATTGGATCGGTCGAATCCAGCGACCCAACCCCAATCCCGACTCTCAACCTATTCGGCCCGGTGACCGCTCCCGGCGCAACCCCCAATGTCGTGCAGGTGACCTACGTCGGCTCGAATGGCGTGCAGGCCGCATCAATCGACATCAATGACATCACGGTGACCGATCCCGTCGGCAAACCGGTCGCCGTCACGGCCGCGTCGTCCGTTCCGACGGCCGGCGGCGTCATCGCGTCTTACACGATTACCCCGCCCGGCGGCGCATGGGATGCACAAGATTCGGGCAACTACACCGTCGCCCTCGTCGCGAATCAAGTGTTCGATTCCAGCGGCGCTAACGCGGCCCCGGCTGGCTCGATCGGTACATTCGCCATCTCGATTACGACAACATTTGTCGTGAATGCGACGAATGACGAAGTCGTCGATACCGACGGTCTCATGTCGCTCCGCGAAGCCATCGCCCGATCCAACGGATACGGCTCGCCCGATACGATCACTTTCGATCCGACAGTCTTCGCGACCCAGAAGACGATTTCCAATGTCAACGGCGAATACGTCGTCGCCGATGCGGTGACCATCACCGGACCGGCCAACCGCGTGGTACTCGACGCGAAACAGACCGGACGGGTCATGACTATTGCCGCGCCGAACATCGGCAACTTGGTTGCTATCTCCAACATCAACTTCACCAACGGCAAGATTACCGGCACCGGCAACCGCGGCGGAGGCATCTTCATTGAAGACGAAAGCGTGACGCTCACCAACGTCACCGTTTCGAACAACACTTCCGACGGTACCGGCGGCGGCATCTACATCCGCGGCAACACCTTCCCGACCAATCCCGGCTCGCTAACCATCGTCGATTCAGTGGTTCAGAACAACGCATCCATCGGTGACCCGGCGCTCGGGTTCCGGATTGGCTCCGGAGGCGGTATCTCCATCGACCTTGCCGGCAAGTTGGTCATGCAACGTACCACCGTGTCGGGCAACACCGCCCGCGGCCAGGGCGGCGGCGTCTACTTCGTCACCAGTGGCACTCTCGACATGCAGTCGAGCCTTTTGACCGGAAACCGCGCCAGCGGCACACTCGGAGGCGGCGGGCTCTACTTCTACGGCACCGTTGTCGGCAGCGCAAAAATCACCAATACCACCATCTCCGGCAATACGGCCACGGCTGGCCCCGGGGGCGGCATCGCCCTCCAGGATTTCAACACGCCCGGCAGTGTGCTGGAAGTTTTCAACTCCACTATTACCAACAACTCCGCTGTCGACGGTGGCGGCATCTCCCGTTCGGGCGGTACTTCTCTCACGCCTCTTAGTATGACAAGTACCATCGTCGCCAAGAACACAGCGTCGTCCGGTACCGGACCCGACCTCTTCCTCAACGGCGACGTGATCACCTCGGTCAACTCGCTGATCGGCGTCGAAGATAGTGGCGGATTCTTCCAGAGCGTCAACTCGAAGAACAACCTCGTGGGGACCGCGGCTACGCCCCTGGACCCGCTGCTTGGGCCGCTTGCCAACAATGGCGGACCGACGCTCACCCACGCTTTGCTCACCGGCAGCGCGGCCATCGACACAGGCGTCAATACGACCGTCCCGCTCACCTCCGACCAACGCGGTAGCCCCTACGTCCGCCTGTTCGACCAGGTGGGAGTGCCGCAGGGCACAGAATCCGACGGCACGGACATGGGCGCGTTCGAATTGCAACCCAATCCGACGCCTCCGTCGATTGTTACGTCCGTCGGGATTAATGGCGGAAACGCGCAGCGGTCGCGGGTTACGACCCTGCAGGTCAACTTCGACTCGAAGGTGACGATCCCCACTCCCAATGCGGCCTTCACGCTGACCCGCGTCAGCGACAGCGCTTCGGTAACGCTCAACGCGGTCCTCGACGTGTCCGGGCTGTTCGTGACCATCACGTTCACCGGGGGCGCCGTCGACGGGGCGCCGGGCAATCTGTCGCTGCAGGACGGCAGATACACGCTCACTGCCGTCCCCGCACAGTTCACCGGAGCGGGACTCAACGGCAACGCCGGCGTGCTGGTCAACAACAACTTCAACTCGACACCGTATGTCGGGCCGCTCACGCCGGCGACCGGGATCTTCCGAATCTTTGGCGACGCCAGTGGCAATGGAAAGGTGGAATCCGATGATTTCCTGGCTTTCCGACTGGCGTTTCTGTCGACCAGCGACACGTTTGACTTTAATGGCAACGGTTCGGTCGACAGCTCGACGGACCTGCTGCAGTTCCGACTGAACTTCCTCAAACAGGTTGTGTGACCATCAATCGGGCGTCCCCCGGCACCACGCCGGGGGAC
>JAIBBI010000065.1 GCA_019694755.1 Gemmataceae bacterium | reverse complement strand
ATCATTTCCCGGGGCGCCAACTCCGGCATCATGTCGACCGAGCGTGCCTGGACCGAGTCGGAGCGGAAAGTCATCCGCGAAAGCATGGAAGACGTGTACGACATGTTTCTCGACAAGACCCTCGCCGGTCGCAAGCGGGCGGGCGTGACCATGAGCAAGGAGAAACTGCTGACGCTGGCCGGTGGCCGGGTGTGGACGGGCCGTCAGGCGAAAGCCGCCGGACTTGTCGACGAACTCGGCACCCTCGACGACGCGATTGCCGCTGCGAAAAAGATGGCGGGCGTTGAAGGGAAAGAGATGGAAATTCTCACACTGCCGAAACCGCGGAGCTTTTTCGAGCGACTGGCGGAGAGTGGCGGCGCGGAGACGAAGGTCCCGCTGGCCAGCCTGATTCAGGGCTTCCCGGAGATCCCGAAGCACCTGCGACATGCGGAGACGCTGCTACGCATGAGCAATGATCGCGTATGGCTCATGACGCCCTACGCTGTCGAAATCAAGTAAGTGGGAATATTCGGGCGGCGCACCGGGAACCAACCGGTGTGCCGCCTTTTTCATTTGGTCATGTCAGGCGTTCAAACTGCCCTACAAAATGCCGAATTGCTTCTTCGGGGTGCATGTTGAACAACGCCCGGCCGTCTGTGTGCCAGTGACTCTTGCGGAAAATGAAAACAGCCGAGGCATAGCGGAGGTTGTCGACCGCTTCGATTCCTTCCATCGGTCCACCGGCGATTGCCGCAAACTTGATCGTAGCGGCCGACAGGCCCAGCAATTCCCCCGAGGCACGGTCGCGAACCAGTTCGATGAACGGATCGAGTTCCACGTCTTTCCATTCGAGCCCTTTGGGCTTTCCCGTCGAGGCGGCTGCATCCAGAAACCGGGCCTCGAGCAGTTCACGCTGCAAGCGAAACGACTCACGGGCCTGCTCGATACGGAATGCTCGCCCTGCGCCACGCATTGCGCGGGCGATCAGGAGTAGCAAGGCCCCGAATGCGAATCCGCCTGCGTACCAGTACCATTCCATCTGCTGAAACTCCCCGACTCAGGGAGATTGTAGGGCGATCCCGCGCGGTTCGGGCGTGTAACGTGCCACACTCGATCGTCTCAGTTCTACGATGCGAGCCGCCAGCCTGTCGGCGTGGGGATATAGCTTAGGGTGCCGGCGTGCAATTTCCTCCGCCGGAAGACCACGAGCCATGTCCGTGGCAAAGGCCGTCATCGTTTCACGATTGGCCTTGCCCTCCGCGAGGCCGGTCCGACCGTGCTGGGTCAGAAACAGGATGGAGAGCGTGAACAATCCCATCGGCACCAGTGATCCCGCGAACCGGTCCCAAGCGAGGTATCCTGCGGCAACTAAAGGCAACATGAGCATGGCGTAGCGGACTGCAAAACCGGCTTCGGGTCCGAAGCCAGATCGGCCCCAACCGATTCCGAGTGCCAAAGCGACGGTCCCCGAGCCTGCGGCCAACCAGACCAGGGAACGATCAAAATCACGGCGAAGAGAGGCTAATAGTAGCCCCGCCGTCCCCAAGATAAAGCCGACGATCATGAACCCGGAAAGTGGCCAGGTCATCTGCCCGCACCAACCCCAGGCCAAGGCAAGCGTTTCCGTGGCGATCTTGAGCGATGGCACGACGCCAGCCGACACCGGGTGTTCAGTGGGCGGCTGATACCCGCGAAAATAAAGACCGGTGAGCAGCCAGGAGACGGCAACGGTGACAATGACAAACAGCCGTCCTGCGGTGGTCGCATTATGTCGCCCGGGGCCCACGAAAACAAGACAAAGGCTTGCGATGCCGAGCGAGGGCGTGTACACGAGACCGTGTGCTCCACAGAGTGGCAGTAGCACAAGTGTCAGCCCTAGCCATTTGAGGGAGGGCCGTTCCCGCCGATCAATCCAATCGAGGGCGGCCAATTGCCAGCCGATGGCAAATGCGACCGACAGGGCGAATCCGATCTGAAAGCCGATCAAGTAGTTTTCGAAGTGCCCCCAATTCAAAAAAGCCACGGGGAAGAATGCATCGGAGTACTCGGTTTTGCTGCGGAGTCTACGTGCCGTGCAGACAAGAGCCAGCGAGAGCCCGCTGAGCACGGCAACTGTGGCCAAGCCGCCGGCCCGCGCGTCAAACGGCCCTACATGCAATAACCAGGAATACACCAACTTCGGCAGAGGTAGGCGGTGCTCGTTGTGCTGAGCCCAGAGCCAGGGCAAGTAAGGCGTCTGATAGGTTGTGCCGGGCACAAGATCCCACTCGTCTCCGAATGGATCCGGGCCGGCGAATCGGGCAACATAGAAAAACGCCGCCACCGTCAGCGCAAGCCAAGTCGCAGTCACGAATACGGTCGGGGCCGAGGGTTTCATGACCCGCGAATGTGCCACAGTCTGGCAGACCGGTCAAGCCGGTCCGTTCGCGGGATCCTGCACCTGAACGTAGCCGAATCGCCGGCCGGCCCGTATTCCTAAGGTCAACAGTGTCAGCAACATCCGCCGCCCCGGGGACGATTCCGGGTGGGGCAGTCGAAGGAACCGATCCGATGGTTGAACGCCGGAAAGAACTGAACCAGCGCTACCACCGCAAAAAGAAGATGACCAAATTGAAGGCGAAGCTGGTCGCTGCCAAGGACGATAAATCCCGCGAAGCGGTGCTCGGCAAGATCAAGCTGCTCAGCCCGTTCTGGACCGAAGCATCACTCGCCGCCGCCCCGGCCGCGGCTCCCAAAGCCCCCAAGTCGAAGGCGACCAAGGCAAAAAAGTAAAAGGGCCGGACTCTCAGTGAGCCACAGGCGGTCCAGGTAGGTGCAACCGGAAGGTTGGCCAGACCGGGGTCGCTTGTGGCTTGGTTATTAAACTTGCCCGACTGTCAAGGCGAACCGATACTGCCGGACCCCGGTTCTCGTTTGTAGGTGGCAAGGTCCGGTCCCGGTATCGTGCCGGCCGGATCTGTATAACTTCCAAGTTCCCCAAGCCAAGTCCGTTGAAACGAGGAGCCCGATGGCGAGTTTTCGTCGAACACACACCTGTGGTGAATTGCGAGAGTCTGAGGTCGGTCAGTCCGTCACGTTGAGCGGTTGGGTAAATACATACCGCGATCACGGGCAGTTTGTGTTCATCGACCTTCGCGATCGATACGGCTTCACACAAGTGGTTTTCGAACCGGGTCGGGGCAAGGAACTGTTCGAGGCGGCCCGCGAACTTCGGGCAGAAACGTGCGTGGCGGTACGCGGCGTCGTCGGGCGCCGGCTCCCCGGCAAGGAGCGTCACGACATGCCGACGGGCCTCATCGAAGTTCAGGCGGCCGAACTGATCGTGTTAAATCGCTGCCCGACGCCGCCGTTCGACGTCAGTGAAACCCCCGGTGTAGAGCTGGCGAACGAAGACCTGCGGCTCCAGTACCGCTACCTCGACCTGCGCCGCCCGTCGCAACAGAAGCTCCTGATCCTCCGGCATCAGATGATCCGGGCCATTCGTGAGTACCTCTCGGCCGATGGGTTTCTTGAAGTCGAGACCCCATTCCTCGGGCGGTCGACGCCCGAAGGCGCACGCGATTATCTCGTCCCGAGCCGCGTTCACAACGGGGCCTGGTACGCTTTGCCCCAATCGCCGCAACTGTATAAGCAACTTCTGATGGTGGCGGGCTACGACAAGTATTTCCAGATCGCCCGTTGCATGCGCGACGAAGACTTGCGGGCCGACCGCCAGCCCGAATTTACGCAACTCGACTTCGAGATGAGTTTCGTCGAGCAGGACGACGTACTTGGCACGATCGAGGGGCTGGTTGCGCGGGTATTCAAGACTTGCGTCGACGTCGACCTTCCGACTCCATTTGCGCGTCTCAGTTACGACGACGCCATGCTTCGATACGGCAGTGACAAGCCGGACCTCCGCTTCGGATTGGAGATCGTCGACTGTACGGATCTCGCGCCCGCGACGGAGTTCACCGTCTTCAAGTCGGCAGCGAAGGTGCGGGCCATCCGAGTGCCGGGCACGGCCGAGAAGTTCTCCAGGAAACAGCTTGACGAACTGACGGAATACGTCCGCCAGTTCGGCGCGAAGGGACTGGCCTGGATCAAGGTGGAAGCCGGCAAACTCAACTCGCCGATTGAAAAGTTCCTGCCCGCGGCCAGTCAGGCGTCATTCCGCGAACGTCTTCAGGCGGAACCCGGCGATTTGCTCTTGTTCGTTGCCGATTCTGAAGACGTGGTTTGCCAGTCGCTGGGAAACCTTCGACTTGAACTCGCCCGCAGACTGCAACTGATCGACCCGTCGCGCAAGGACTTTAAGGTCGCCTGGGTCCTCGACTTCCCGAACTTCATGTTCGATGCCGAGGAGCAGCGGTGGGTCTCGAACCACCATCCTTTCACCGCACCCCAGGACGCCGACCTGGCCCGCATGGAGAGTGACACCGGCAGCGTCAAAGCCAAGGCGTATGACCTGGTAATCAACGGGTACGAAGCGGGTGGCGGCAGCATCCGGATTCACAATCCGGAGGTGCAGGCTCGCGTCTTCGCCGTTTTGGGGCTGACTCCCGAACAGGCCCGCGAGAAATTCGGCTTTCTCCTCGACGCGCTCAAGTTCGGTGCGCCGCCCCACGGTGGCATCGCCTTGGGTCTCGACCGGCTCACCATGATCCTTGGCGGCACCACCAACATCCGCGATGTAATCGCGTTTCCGAAGAACAAGCAGGCCCGCGACCTGATGACCGGCGCGCCCGGGCTCGTCGAATCCCGGCAACTAAAGGAACTAGGGCTCAATAGCTGAGTGCCGTAAGGATCAGTTTTCACGCCATATCGGGGGACGATACGAAGAATCCTCGATTGCCTGACATTGTTTGCTTCGCGACTTCGTGCCTAGTGGTTGGTTCATCGGCTCCAATACGGTACGCGAAAATGACTCAGAAGCAGTGGGGCGGGCGGTTCGCTGGAACAACCGACTCGCGGATCGAGCACTTCACAGAGTCAATTTCGTACGACAAACGACTTTATCGCCACGATATCACTGCCAGCAAGGCACATGCCCGCATGCTGGCCCGGGTCGGACTGGTGACGGCCGACGAATCGGCCAGTATCTGCGCCGCTCTCGATCGCATTTCCTCAAGAATCGAAGCTGGCGACTTTGCGTACAGTACCGCGCTCGAAGACATTCATACGCACATCGAGCGGGCTCTGATCGACGAGTTGGGCGATCTCGGCCGAAAATTGCACACCGGGCGGTCGCGCAACGATCAAGTGGTCACTGATGTCAAACTATGGGTGCGCGACGCAATCGATGAGCTGGACGATCTGCTGGCGAAGCTCCAGCAGGCATGTGTGTCGGCCGGTGATCGTGAGCAGGGCGTGATCCTGCCAGGTTATACTCACTTGCAGCGGGCTCAGCCTGTACTGGCAGCGCATTACTACCTGGCCTACGTGGAGAAGTTCGAGCGTGACCGAGAGCGATTGCGTGATGCCCGCAAACGAGTAAATGTCCTCCCGCTCGGCGCGGCCGCACTCGCGGGCACTTCGCTGCCAATCGACCGTCATGCCGTCGCGGCTGACCTTGGATTTGTCGATGTGGCCCGAAACTCGCTCGACGTGTCGAGTGACCGCGATTTTCTGCTCGAATACGTCTTCACTCTGGCGATGGTATCGTTGCATCTCAGCGGGTGGGCCGAAGAGTGGATCATCTGGTCGACGACGGAATTCCGCTTTGTCGAGCTGCCTGATGAATTCTGCACCGGCTCGTCGATCATGCCGCACAAGAAGAATCCCGACGTGCTCGAACTGGTCCGGGGCAAGTCGGCGCGGGCGGTGGCCGCACTCAACGGGCTGATGATACTGGTCAAGGGGTTACCACTCGCTTACAACCGTGACTTGCAGGAAGACAAAGTCGCCCTTTTCGATTGTCACGACACGGTGGCGGCCTGCGTTCAGATCGCCGCGGCGGTCATCGATGCGGCACGGCTAAGGCGGGAAGTCATTGCCGAGCGATTGGAGTCGGGTTTTCTCGATGCGACGACGCTGATGGAATTGCTGGTCATGCGGGGCATGCCGATGCGCAGCGCGCATGAGGTTGTCGGCAAGCTGGTCCGTCTGGGGGAAGAGCGCGGGTGTCGGCTGGCGGATTTGCCGGAGTCGGCCTTCGCCGAAGCCGCCCCGGGTGTAGGGAGTGCGGTATATGAAGTGCTAGGGGTCCCCCGCGCGCTGGCGGCATTCCGGTCGTACGGATCGACCGCGCCGGCCGAGGTCGAACGCCAACTCTCGTGGTGGCGGGATCGACTCGCGGCGGGTTAAATGGAACGGTCGCCGCGTTCCACCCGAGGCCGACCGACAATGGGTCATTTTCAGTACCGCGATCGAGCACTGTACTGCGAAGATGTGCCGGCTGCCGATCTGGCTGCGAGGTACGGGACTCCGCTGTACGTCTATTCGCAATCTACGCTGGTCGACAATCTAAAGCGGCTGCAGGAGGCGTTTGCCGCGGCCGAGCCGATTATCTGCTTCAGCATCAAGTCGAATTTCAACACGCACATCGCCCATCTGATGGCTCAGCACGGTGCGGGCTTCGATGTGACCTCGGGCGGCGAACTGTTCCGTGCGCTCCGGGCCGGCGGGACCGGGGACCGCATCGTTTTTGCCGGCGTCGCCAAAACGGACGCCGAGCTGAATTACGGGCTCGATGTCGGAGTGCGGCTGTTCAATGTCGAAAGCGAGGCCGAGCTTCATCGGCTGGCCGATATTGCTGCTTCACGCGGACAGACGGCCCGAGTCGCACTTCGGGTCAATCCGTCGTTGCCTCCCAAGACCCACGTGAAGACGGACACCAGCGTCAGGGGCACGAAATTCGGGCTGGACATCGAGACGATACTCGATGCGGCCCGTGAGGTGTTGGGTAAGCCGGGCGTCGCAATCGCCGGCCTGCACATGCATCTCGGTTCGCCGATCCTGGACACGAAGCCGTATGCCGACGGCGCGGCCAGGGGCGTCCAGGTTATTGCAGAGCTTCGCAGGCAGGGGCACCCGATCGAATATCTGAACATGGGTGGCGGATTTGGGATTAGCTATCGCAAACACGAGGAGTTGCCGCCAAGCGCGTTCGCGGCGGTGATTCTCCCGGCCGTGCGCGATAGTGGCTGCAAGCTCATTCTCGAGCCCGGGCGTTTCATCGCCGGAAACGCCGGTGTACTGCTGTCGCGGGTGATCTATACGAAAGACTCGGGCGGCCGGCATTTCGTCTGCCAGGATGCCGGTATGAACGACCTCATTCGGCCGACGCTCTACGACGCGTTTCACCGCATTTGGCCGGTCACGCCCCCGGCTGATGTCCCGACATGGCCCGACGACTGCGAAGCGGAGATGCCGGGAACCCGGGCGACGGATGTCGTCGGGCCCGTTTGTGAGACTGGGGACTTCTTTGCGAAGGACCGGTACCTGCCCGAACTGTCCCGCGACGACTTGCTGGCGGTCTTCAGCACGGGCGCGTACGGGATGGTCATGAGCAGCAACTACAACAGTCGCCCTCGCGCCGCGGAGGTGATGGTCCATGGCCGGGAGCATCGCCTGATCCGACGCCGGGAGACATACGAGGACCTGATCCGCTGCGAGATCGAGGTATGACGGTAGCTTGCTGTGACTGAGAAGCAACGCCGCTGCCGAATCGTGGCGGCCGACTGGACACCACCCCCGAGAGGGTTTTTGATATGCTGCGTTCGCTATGCGTGTTGACCGCTCTTGCGGCAAGCCCGGCCTGGGCCCAATATGCCCAGGATGACAGGATCGAGGCACCGAAGGCACCGGCTGAGTTTTGGCGTGCCGTCACGTTTCAGATGAACACCGGTAAGTACGATGCCGCCGCGTATTACATGAAGGGTTTTCTCGGATCCAACCCCTCGGATCAGGACCTGACGGATCTCGAAGCGAAGGATGGCCTCGCTGCGTTCCTTCGATTGCGAAATGTCGCACGCTGGTCGCCCGATGCCAAAATCAACGACGAGGCGAAAAAGAACGCCGAAGAGATCATTACCCGAGTCCACGCAGCGCTCGAAAAGCGACTGGGCAACCAGGGCCGAATCAATCGGCTCGTTGCGGCACTGCGGGGCGATCCTGAAGAGCGGGCGTTCGCATTGAAGGAAGTGCAACGATCCGGGGCCCGGGCCGTTCCCGCGCTCGTGGCCGCACTCCGGGGTGATACCGATGCCACGGCCCGGGCCACGATCCTGACTGCATTGCCTGCGATGCCCGAGGATTCCGTCGCGCCGCTGCTCGCTTCGCTGGACATGAGCGACGGCCGGCTTCGATACGAGATTCTTCAGTCACTCGGACAGCGGGTTGACTTTGCGTATCTGCCCGCTCGGCCGGAGCTGAATCCGCTTCCGACGCTTGATTTCCTGTCGTCGTCACCGAGTCAGCCGAAAGACGTTCAGCAACTCGCGAAGTCACTGATCACACGCCTTCGCCCCGTTTCCCGAAACGAAGTCAAACCTGGCAAAGTCGAACTCACAGACGCCGCGGTGCGGTTCCACAAGCATCAGGAGCGATTCGCCCGTCCGGATTCCATTTCCGTCTGGCGTTGGGAAGGAGACGACCTGGTATTGACGCCGTCCACGGTGTCGCAGGCCGAAGAGTATTTCGGCCTCCGTTACGCCCGGTGGGCCTTGGAGCTAGACCCTGAGTACCTGCCGGCACAGGTGGCGTTTCTTTCCATCGCTACCGACAAGGCGATGGGGCGAGCGGGGATTGCGGCTGATCTGACCAAAGCCGATCCACCGGTCCACGATCTGCTCGCGACTTCGAATGCGGCCGCCCTGATGGCGACGCTTGACCAGGCCATTGTCGATCGTCGAACGACCGTCGCTCTGGCCGTTACCAAGGCCCTTGCGGGTCGCGACGAAGTCAGGGCGGCCCAGCCAGCGCGGTATCGGGCGGGCGTACTGGTGCGTGCATTAGAGTATCCCGACCGTCGGGTTCAGCTTGCTGCGGCCGACGCACTTGTGCGGATCCCGGGCCCCTTTGTCCAGCAGAACCAGACGAAAGTCGTCGAGATACTGCGACGATCTCTGTCGGCGGAAAGCGAAGTTGCGCTTCCCGGCAAACCGCGAGTTCTCGTCGCACATTACGACGCGGCCAAAGGTCGGGACCTTGCCGGCGTATTCCGCGAGGCAGGCTTCGATGTCGTCACCGTCCGCACCGGGCGCGAGGTCATGGCTCGTGTCCGGCAAGCCAACGACATTGACCTCGTGGCGATCGACTCGGAGTTGCCGTATCCGCCGCTGCCCGACGTGTTGGCCCATTTCCGATTCGACACTTATGCCAAATCCGTACCGGTTCGGGTGATTTACCAACCCCAGGATCGTACCGCGTATCCTTCGGTTGCAATGGAAACGAGGCTCGGCCGGACGACGCCGCAGACCGTTGCAATCCGGAATGATGAGGAACGGGCCGCTTTCGAGGCCGACAATCGGATCAAGGCCCTGACGGCCAACATGCCTGGTGTTGAACTCGTTCGCGGGCCGGTGACGGCGGCCGTCGTCAAGGCGTCGTTCGAGCAGGATGTGAATGTCGAGGCCGGGCCGGCTCTATCGGCCGACGAACGGAAAGCTGCGGCGAAGCGCGCGATTGGTCTGATTCGCGACCTTTCGACTAGCCAGCCTGGAATCGACCTCAAGCCGGCCGATCGGGCGATTCGTGAGTCGATGAAGGTGGATGAACTGGCAGCCGACGCGATTGTGGCCGCGGGACGCTTGTCCGGCCGGGAGGCGCAGATCGATCTCGCCGCGCTCACCCTTGACCCAAAGCGAAAGCCGGAATTGCGACTTGCCGCGGCTGAGAATCTGGTCCTGCACATTCAGCGATTTGGCGCGACGCTCTCCCCAGCAACCGGCGACGCTCTGGTCCAACTGGCTGGTTCAACGAGTGATCCCATTTTCCGCGGGCAGGTCGCGTCGGTCGTGGGTGTACTTACCCCCGAGGGGAAAACAACGGGCGTTCGCCTTCAGCGGTACTTTGCTCCGAAGCCGGGTTCCACGGCAACCAAGCCGGCGGCCACCACCGAAAAGAAACCGGAACCGGAGAAAAAACCGAACCCCGATGATGAAGATAAGTGATTAAATCCCAATGACTTCCGCCCGGGCGATCTTCGCCCGGGCGGCCTTTTTTTGCGCAAGTCACTGGTGGACCGTCGTTTCGAGGGTGAAGCCAAGGGGGAGTGACTCGTGAATCAGTTTCCGCCGAACATTGATGAGTTGACGGCCCGCTACCTGCAGCGGAGCGGAGACGAGACAATTCCGGTCGGCGATGTTGAGGCCTACGACGCGGTCCCGGCCCACGCGGTCGACCCGCGGACGGCGTGGGAATCGGGCTTGGAGGCTTCCGGAGATCTCGCCGACAAGACGATTTGCAAGATCCCGAGCGGTTGGTCGACGCTGGTGGCCGCTCTCGAATCTCAGACCGCGGTACCAATGGCTGCGGGTAGTTTTCCGCAGGCGGTCCGAGATTGGCTCCCGCTCATTCAGAACGCCGACCTGTCGAAGACGTTGCGGACCCAAGAACCCGTGGCCGAAGTGGCCGGGCTTACGACCTGGGTCGAGAACCTGGCTAAGTCGGGCGATCCCCGAAATCTCATCCTTGCGGCCGGCGTGTTGCGGCTTTCCCGTCGTTTTGACGAAGCGGCCCGGTTGCTCGAGGGCGTTGCCCCGGATATCGCCGGCAATGAACTGGCCGCATTGGCCTGGGCCCGCGGTGACCATTCAGGTGCCCGGAGCCAATGGGCCAAGCTGCCGAAGACGGCGGCCACGCGATTCAACTGCGGCATGGCGGAGTTGTTCCTTGGCGACGCCGTTTCGGCCCGTCGCGAACTGAAGGCGGCAGCCGACTTGTTGCCGGAAAACTCCGGCTGGCACCAACTCGCCCGACTTTATCTGGCCGTGGCCGAGACCCGCGGCTGATCCTTGCCGGCATAGGGATTTCTACGCCGTCCGCAGGGCTTATCTCAGCTCCGCGGACGGCGTCGTTTTGCGCGCCGTTCGACGAATCCCGCGTGTGGCCGTAACATAGGGTCGAACGTGACGGCCTTCGGAACCCGCCGTCGCCGACGACTTCGTTACCCTGGAAACGCCATGCGCGCACTTGTTTTGGCACTGCTCGGAGTGGCAATCTTGACCCCGATGGCAGATGCGGCCGGCCGGCCGATGAAACTCGACGATCTCTACGCTTTTCACCGCGTTGCTGACGCACAGATCAGCCCGGACGGCAAGTCGGTCGCGTACTCCGTTTCGGTGATCACCGACGCAGCGGCCAATAAATCGCACTCCCACATCTGGATCGCACCAACCGACGGATCGGCCGCACGCCGGCAATTGACGGGCGCGGAGAAGAAGGACCGCCGGCCACGGTGGTCCCCGGACGGGTCGAAAATCCTCTTCGAATCCAATCGCTCGGGCGAACAGCAGTTGTGGGTCATCGACCTTGCAGGTGGCGAAGCCCGGCAAATCACCACAATCAGCACCGGGGCGTCCGGCGGTATCTGGTCGTCGGACGGAAAGCTCATTGCTTTTGTATCGGCCGTCTACCCGGAGAATTCGGCCAAGCCGTTCGCGGAAAGCGACAAACTGAATAAGGAGAGGGCCGACAAGATCGAGAAGGACGTCGTCAAAGCCAAAGTCTTTAACCGCCTGTTTTACAGGCATTGGGATTCGTGGGTTGAGGACAAGCGGCAGCACCTGTTTGTTTGTAACGCCGACGGCAAAGAGACGCGGGATGTCACGCCCGGCGACCGCGACGCCTTCCCCACTTCCACAACATTCAGCACCGGCGACGACTTCACGTTCACCCCGGACAGCAAATACCTGGTTTTCACTGCAGTGCCGGCGAAGGACGAGGCCTGGAATACCAACTACGATCTGTGCCGGGTCGGTATCAACAACACGTCGACAGACTGGCAGACTCTAACGGCGGACAATCCGGCCGCCGACTCCGGACCCGTCTTCAGCCCGGACGGAAAGTGCCTGGCATTCCGCCGCCAGAAGAAGGCTGGTTACGAAGCAGACAAGTGGGAGCTTGCCGTTGCGGAATGTGCCGCGGACGGCACGTTGCAGCAGCCGGCCCGCAGCCTGACCGGAAGCCTTGACCGCTCGGTCGACGAATACGTATGGCTCGACGCACAGAACCTGATGATCCGGGTTGAAGAGTCTGCCTCGACCGCACTTTACAAAGTCGCCCGTCTCGCGAAGATTCTGCCAATGCCTGTCCTGCAAAAGCAGGGGCACCTCGCGGGTCTGAGCATCGACCGCTCCGGCAGCAGGCTGGCTGCATCGCAATCGCGTTTAACAAGTCCGGGAGAGGTTGTAACGTTCGGCTCCCAGGGCGGGGAAGTACTCAACGTCAGCAAAGCCAACGCCAAGCTTTTGGAGCAACTCGACCTGCCGAAGCCCGAATCCGTGACGGTGAAGGGCGCGAACGGCGACCCGATGCAGATGTGGATACTCAAACCGCCGGGCTTCGACCCGGCGAAGAAATGGCCCGTCGCTTACCTCGTCCACGGCGGTCCGCAGGGCGCGTGGGAGGACGGGTGGAGCTTCCGTTGGTGCCCGCAACTCTGGGCGGCTCAGGGCTATGTCGTCGCACTGCCCAATCCGCGGGGCAGCACGGGATTCGGTCAGAAGTACACCGATGAAATCACCGGCGATTGGGGCGGCAAGTGCTACGAAGACCTGATGAAGGGGGCTGATTACGTCGAGAACCTTCCGTACGTCGACAAGTCGCGAATCGCCTCGGCCGGGGCGAGCTTCGGCGGATACATGATGAACTGGTTCGCCGTGAGCACGAACCGGTTCAAGTGCCTGATCACGCATTGCAGTGTGTACAACTTCGAGAGCATGTACACGACCACCGATGAAATCTGGTTCGACGAATGGGAGCACGGCGGCCCGCCGTGGGGCGTCGATAGGAAGAGCTTCGAGAAGTACTCGCCGCACCGGTTTGCCGGTAACCTTGGCAAGTACAAGACGCCTATGTTGATCATTCACAACGATCTCGATTTTCGCTGTCCTCTCGGGCAGGGGCAGGAGCTTTTCACAGCGTTGCAGCGACAGGGAGTCCCGAGCCGATTCGTGAACTTCCCGGATGAAGGGCACTGGGTCACCAAGCCGGCCAACGGGAAGCGATGGCACGCGGAAGTGTTCGCATGGCTGACTCAGCACGTCCCACCGGGCGGGCGGTGAGGCTGGTATGCCCGCGGCGGAAGTAGCCTGGTACTGGACTGCGCTCAGCCTGCTTTCGGTTCCAGGTCTGGTCGCCCTGAACGGGTTCTTCGTGGCCGCCGAGTTCGCGCTCGTCGCGATCCGGCGTACCCGCGTCGAGGAGATGGTGAATCAGGGCGTGCCCGGCGCGAGATCGGTCGACGCAGCCACCGACCATCTCGAACGTGCCATCGCGGCCACCCAACTCGGAATCACGCTGGCTTCGATTGCGCTCGGGTGGGTCGGTGAACCCGCTCTTGCACGAATCATCGAGCCTGCAGTTGCCGGACTGGGTGGCTGGGGGCACACGGCCGCGCATTCCATCGCGACGGCGATTGCGTTCGCTTTCATCACGTTCATGCACGTTGTATTCGGCGAGTTGATTCCGAAGACGGTGGCCCTTCAGCGAAGCGACACGACCGCTATCCTCGTCGCCCGGCCACTGATGTTGTTCTACCGTGCGGCCCAACCCCTCATTACGGTGATGAACGGGACCGGAAATCGAATTCTGAAGATGTTCGGCTTTCGATCCGCACACGGCGCGGAGAACATTCACTCCGTCGAGGAACTACGCCTGCTGATCGAAGACACCGAGGAAGCCGGCATCCTTGATGAGGAGCAGGCGGACATCGTGCAAAACGTGTTTACGCTCTCCGACAAATGCGTGCGGGACATCATGGTTCCCCGCGATCGGATGGCGACGCTCGATTCGGCCATGACCTCCGAGCAGATCATGTCGGCGGTTCGTGCGGGGGCCCACACCCGTATGCCCGTCACCGACGGCGGCCCCAACAACTTTGCAGGAATCGTCAATACGAAGGACCTCTTCTATCTATTCAGCCTTCGTGGCGTCGTGTTGCTCGAAGATGCGCTTTACCCGGCGACATACCTCGAACCGGAAGAAACTGTGGGCACTGCACTGGCCCTTTTCAAGAAGTCACGGAAGCCGATGGCGCTCGTGCGGAACGCGGAAGAACTGGTCGTCGGAATGCTGACGCTTGAAGACGTGATCGAGGAAATCGTCGGAGATCTGGAAGACGAGCACGATCGCCCGGTGGTTCGCAAGAAGATCAAGCTCAGGCGGATTCGCAAGTAAGCCGGCTCAAGCTACTCGGCGGAGCACCAGCGACGTATTGCTGCCGCCGAACCCGAAACTATTCGAGAGAACGACATCGACTCTTGCCTCACGGGCCGTGTGTGCCACGTGATCGAGTTGGCAGGCAGGGTCCGGATTGTCTAGATTCAGTGTCGGCGGAATGGCCGAGCGGTCCATGGCGAGAATGCCGGCCACGGCTTCGAACGCCGCCGCCGCGGTCAGCAGGTGACCGGAGGTCGCCTTGATTGAACTCGCCGGGATCCTGTCGGCGGCATGCCCCAGAACCACTCGCAGGGCGGCCGATTCGACGGCATCTCCGACTGGAGTCCCCGTGCCGTGCGCGTTGATGTAGTTGATCTCGTCCGGTGAAATGCCGGCATCGCGGATGGCCGCGCGAATGGCGGCGGCGGCCGACGATGGGTCAGGACTGGGAATGACCAAATGGTGGGCGTCGGATGTAGCCCCGAAGCCCGCGACTTCGGCCAACGCCGGGCCGCCTCGCCGGAGGACGTGAGAGCGACGCTCGAGAACGCAGAACACGCAGCCCTCACCGAGGATAAAGCCGTCGCGGTCGCGGTCGAACGGCCGGCACGCGCCGATCGGATTGTCATTTCGGCGGGAGAGCGCACGGAGGTTTCCGAAGCCGGCGAGTGTCATGGGTGTAACGGCCATGTCGCACCCGCCGGCAATACATG
This sequence comes from Gemmataceae bacterium, assembly GCA_019694755.1. GTDB lineage: Bacteria > Planctomycetota > Planctomycetia > Gemmatales > Gemmataceae > JAIBBI01. The sequence goes on along the minus strand of JAIBBI010000065.1, from coordinate 10,299 downwards.
CATCAACGACGCCCTGCCGCAGCCATGCCCGGGCCAGCGCGAACGCGTGATTTCCGCTCGCGCAAGCTGCCGACAGACTCACGACCGGTCCCCGAATGCCAAGCCGTTGACGGGCCAACTCGACGGCCGGTACGAAATCCGCCGCAGTCACGTCGTCACGATCATCCTCCCAGCGCAGCAGCCATTCCGACCCGATGCCGAGAATGATCCCGATCCGCATCGATTCCCGACGATCCCAAAGCCCTGCCGAGCGCAACGACTGTTCGGCACACGAGGCGACGGCCCTTTCAGTACGGTTTCCCGCAATATCTTCCGGCAAACTCGTGACCGCGGCCGCCATCTGGCTCGGGTGATCCTGGGTCGGGAAATGAGCGACGGATCGTATCGCCGACCGGCCCTCAAGCAGATGATTGGCGACCGTTGGCAGATCATTGCCGCAGGGCGTGCACAGTCCGATGCCGGTGATCCAAACGGGTTCTGGAGTCATGCTGCCACCCGCCCGCGCTCGGGCGAGGAATGGTATGTCAGTGTCAGTCCTGCAGGTAGCGACCAGCTCGCGCGGAGTGGCATGCCTGTGGTAGCCGTAATACTGCGGGCAAATGACCGGGGCTCGAATCGGGGTGCGAAGCAGGACGAGCCGGGCTTGATCAGGAGCGTCCGCCCGTCGGCGACCAGACTCGCAGCGATCGCCACCGCACCGCAAAAACGTTCATCGTCGTACGTGCAAATCAGGATGAGTCCCGGGACTAGTCGATCCGTCAGGAGGCCGGCAGCGACCGGCCAGATCTCGCCCTCGCAGCCAACAGCGCCGCCGACACCGAGATTAAGGCCGCGGAGCCCTGCCGACACACTAACGAGGCCGGAGATCGAATGCAGAGAACAATTCGGGATGATGTGCGGCGAGACGGTCCACGCGCCCTCTGTCTTGAATCGTGCTGCGGCCGGGCGAAACAGTCGGCGGCCAGGAGCATGCGACGTCGCGAGAACGCCCCAATCGGCCGGGACGGGGTGCAGATTGCGGACGGCGGCCAGCGCAGCAATGGCCTGGTCATCGACATGACGTAAGTTGCTCGGGCGGCCTTCGGATGCCAGCCCTTTCTGGATCTGCCCACGCAAAGACTCGACCTGTCCACAGGCGAATTCGACGCTGGCGGCGGCAGTGATGGAAAACGTCCAGGGTTCGGTCATGAATTCCCGGCTCCGTCCGGGGGCTTGCGAAGGGAGTGGTATCTTCGATCAGGGGGCGACGGATGTCAACCGGGAAATTGGGGTAGTCCGGGCCGCCGCATCGCGGTACCTTCTGTACTTCCCGAGGGAGTATTGACGCATGGACGCGCCGCTCGACCGCTGGATCGCCGGGGCCCGCACGTCGGGCATCGGGAAGTTTCTGAATCACTTTGCCGGTCGATTCCCCGACACGCACCTGAAAGACCTAGACTTCGAGACGATGGGCCCGGGCCGGGAAGTCAAGATTCAAGGCCGCAATGTCGTGAACTTCGGCTCGGACAGTTTCCTCGGCCTCGACACCGATCCCCGGGTCATCGCAGCGCTCCTTCGCGGGATCGAAAACTGGGGAGCGCATAGCGGCGCGTCCCGGGCATTTGCCGGCGTGAAATCCAATCGAGTCGCCGAGGAGCGACTGGCCCGGTGGCTGGGCGTGGAATCCACGGTGATCTTTCCGTCCGTAACTCTCGCAAACCTCGGCGCTATTCCCGGCTTCACCGGCAAACAGGACGTCATTTTGGTCGACGAGTATGCCCACAACTCGGTCCAGGAAGGTGCAAAACTGGCCCGCGGTTCCGGCGTTCGCGTCGACACCTTCCGGCACGACGATGTCGACGATCTTGCCGGCAAGTTGCGCGGAAGCCGGCCATACCGGAATGCGCTCGTTTGCGTCGACGGTGTGTACAGCATGAGCGGGACACTGCCGCCCCTCGCCGATTTTTCCGATGTCTGCCGGGATAATGACGCGGTGCTTTACGTCGACGACGCACACGGCACGGGCGTGCTCGGGCCGCAGGGCGTTGGCACGGTGCGAACTGCGCTCGGGAACTATGACAACTGTCTGGTTGTCGGGTCGCTTTCCAAGGCGTTTTCGTGCTACGGCGGATTCGTGGCCGGCCCTCGCGACGCCATCGAAATGCTCAAAATGCGGGCCAATACTTACATCTTCGGCGGTCCCGTGCCGCCCTGCTATTGCGACGCCATCTGTGCGGTATTGGACATTCTCGAAGGCGGCGAATACGTCCGGCTGATCGACCGATTGCGGGTCAACGTCCGTCACTTCACAGCCGGCGCAGTCGCGCGGGGGTTCACCGTGTCCGGCGGCATGACGCCGATTGTCGCACTGCACGTCGGCGATGAGGCCGACACTCTGCGAGCGGGGAAGTTCATTTTCGATTGCGGATACTACGTCCAGTCAGTCATCTTCCCGGCCGTGCCCTATCACGCCGGCGTGCTGCGGGTGCAGTTGAACGCCAATCACTCCGATCAGCAGATCAACGGACTCCTCGGCGCTCTCGCGGAGTTGCGAGCGACCGTCCGGTTGGCAGCGTAGGTCGAAGTACGAGAAACCCGGCGTCGGGCTTCGACGCCGGGCGACGATATGGCGTTTAGGCCGCCGCAGCGAACTGTTCGGTCGCGGCCGAGCGAGCTTCAATCAGGTCGAGAAGGCTCGCGAGCGTGTCGAGCGATTCCAGGTCTTCACGCGATAGTCGGATGTGGTAGTGGCCTTCGACGCGCATCACCAGGCCGACGAAATCGACGGAATCGAGTCCGAGCCCGTCGCGCAGGCTCGTCGCATCCGTCAGCCCCTCAGTCGGGGCCGGGGTGTCTTCCTTCAGAAACTGAATCAGTGTCTGGCGAATGTGGTCGCGATTGCACATGCGTCACCATCCTGGCGGCGGAATGATACCCGGCATAGTTTAAGCGGCTGAATCGGTGGCCTGCAAGGCGAATCCGTGTGTCTACTTCACGAACTCGACGATCGTGCGATGCCCGTCTTCGAGTGTCTCCTGGCGGACCAGCCGACCGCGCTCGTCGTACCACAATTCGGCCGGGTCGGACCCGAAGATGCGATAATGCTTCACGGTCATCGTCGCCCCGGCAACGGTGAGTTGCTCCGGGCCGACGAGTTGAACCTTGCCCAGCAAGATCCGGCCCGTGTCGATGTCGAGACGGTTCAGTTCGCCGGGCGCGGGCGGCTGCCAGTGAGACGTCGTCCACAGATTCGGTGGTGCGGCCCGCGACCGGTTGTTGACGTTGACGCGTGTCCGGGGGCCTTCCGCCGTCGCCACGACGCCGAACCGTTTTCCGTCGTCGTCGGACGATGATTCCACCTTGACCAGTTGCCCGTCTTTCCAGACCTCTTGCGATCGCAGTTTGTACGTGTAGGTGCGCAGCAGAATCCGCAGCGAAATGTCCGTCTGGACCGTGACTTCGGTCGAGCCGTCGTCGCGGGGCGTGATCTTCTGGATGTACGTGCCGGCCTGCTTGCCGCTGACGGAGACGCGGTATTCGCGGGTTTCCGGTTCGGCCGCGGGGGCGATGGCCATCAGGACTGCGAGTGCGATCATCACGAAACTCCGGGACGGGAGCCGGGGCAACCCGGCCATACCCCAAAGCTGACTAGAGGGGAATACCGACCAGCACGTCGTAGCAGGCGTGCGTGCCCACTGCGATGCCGAACCCGCGGAAAGCGTAGACTGCGGCGAAGATCAGGCCGGCCAGGACACGGAAGGCGAAGACATAGCCATCGACGGCCTCGCCGCGTGCCCCGAGGTGGTGGACGGCCGCGAACCCGAACGCGCTCAAAACCGCGGCCAGCAGCGTAGCCAAAGTCTTGGGAATCAGCGCGATCCGAAGGATAGCGATCAGCCCGCCGAAGAGCATCAGGCGGAACAGCACCTCTTCGTAGATGCCCGCCCCGAGAAACGTGACAGCCTGCGAGAGCGGCGTGGACGCAGCGCCGCCTGCGGCCGCGGACGGCGTGGATAGGTTGATGCCCATCGCATCGAGAATCGGGCCGAACGATCGGCTCATCACCCAGAGGCCGACGGCCAGCGCGATGCACTCGATCACCATACCGAGCAGGACCGACGGCGCATCGGGCGGAGCGTCGTCTTTGTGGCGGAGGGCGCGAAAGATCAGAACGAGGCCGATGGCGACGGGGGCGAACAGGCTGATGCCCGGACCGGCCTGATCGAGCAGCCAGCGCAGCCAGGCGTCGGCCCCGTTGCGAACGGCGGCAGACTTGGGGCCGCCCAGGGCGATCACGCCGTACTCGTAGACGATGAGGAGCGGAAGCACGAAGAACAGGCAAGGTGCCGGGTGTCGGGTCGCTCGCCAGTACGACATGTCCAGGTGCTCAGGCAAACTGGGGGAACAAGGCTCCAAGTCGTCGCCGGCGGTCGGTGACTGACAGTGCCCGGCGGACGCTCCGCTCGGGCGCGACCGACAGGTCTTCGACCTGCGGGCCGGGCAGTTTGTGACCGGTCGCGTCGGTCAGCAGTGCGACCACGGGGCCGGATTCGACCCGGGCCGCCACCACGACGCCGAGCGACCCGTCGTCGAGTTCCACCACCGACCCGCGGGGGTAGAATGACAGGCCACGGAGGGCCTGGGTCGCGTTGCGGTCCAGTTGGCCGTGCTCGGCGGCGACCAGAGCTTCAGTCAGGGCCGCCTGCGGGTCGCGGCCGTCGCGGTGCGGGCGGGCCGAGAGCAGGGCGGCGTAGGTGGCACAGGCGGCCATCCGTGCTGCCAAGGGGTCCAGCGTTCGTTTGCCGGCCGGGTAGCCGGTGCCGTCCGGCCGTTCGTGGTGCTCGCGGACGCCCGCCAGGATGCGTCCGTCGATCGCGGTCTGGCTGCCGAGCCATTCCGCCCCGCGCTGCGGGTGTTGCTCGATGTACCGCGTCTGGGCCGGCGTCAACGCGCCGGGTTGTGCCAGTACATCAATCGGCACGTCGAGCATGCCGACATCGCAGACGAGCAGACCGATCACGAGATCGGCGTGGTCCGGTGCCCCAAGGAATGCCGTCGCGGCCACGTGGGCGGCGGTCAGCGCCTGGGTCGCCACTAATCGCGTTCGCCATGCCTCGGCGACCTCGGCCGGCGCGGCCGGCGAGATCCGCCCCGGCACCAGGCAAGGAAGCGGCTCGCCCTGGCGGGCGTCGCGAACGACGGCATCCGCCAGGGCGATGACGGGGGCCAAGGCCATGCGCCGACCCGCGGACACAGATTCGAGCCATTGGCCCAGAATCGCGATCCGTTCGTCATGGCGGGCCTGTCGGTCCCGGGCTGTCCGCAGTCCGCCGAGCTTGTCGGCGAGTGCGTCCAACAACCCGTCCACCCCGTCACACAGCCGCATCTGCGCCGACGCTTCCCCGGGAAGCGTATTCATGAGTCGCACCGCCGACTCGGCCAGCGCGGCCCCGTGACGGGCCGCCTGCGTCAGCGGTGCATCGGCCGGGCTGTCCTGCACGGTCGACTCGTCGGTCAACTCGCGGAGTTCCCGGATCAGCTCGCGGCACCGCTCGGCCGTCCGGCGGGCCCGGTGCGTGAGCACGGGCGTCACGGGTTCGGCGGGTACGCTCGCAAGCTGCTTCAGCGAGCCCTCGATGAGGGCGTTGACCCGCTCGCCACCCGCGATGATCTCGGCGAGGTGCCCCGGAGTGGCCGGCTTTTCCGCGAGGTCGGCCGCCTCACAGTGTGCCTCGAGCAGCATCCCCTGGGCCTGGCCCAGACGGTGCCGAATCGCGGCGATCCGTTCCAGCAGTTGGCGAGTTTCGCTCATCCCTGGCGCCCCCGGCGGGCGGTCCATCGCCCTATCGGAATTTCGGCCCGCGGGGTCGATCGACTTCAACCAATGTGCCCGGCGTTCCACGGGCGGCGCGACCGGCCGGCCCTACAATTGACAGCGACCTATCACCCGAGGAGCGACCGATCATGAACTACATCGATGCCGTCAAAGACAACATGGCCCTGGCCGACATGATCTGGGGCATGCTCACCGATGATCTCACAGACGCAGACCTTTTTGTCCGCCCTGTGCCCGGCGCGAACCACCTTGCCTGGCTGCTCGGGCATGTCATCGTCACGGAGTGGAGGTTCATGAAGTCCATTGGCATCTCGGCCGCCCCGCTGCCCGAGGGGTTTGAGGACGCTCACACGGCTGCCGGTGCGAGCAGCGATGGTGGACCGGGCTTTCTGACGCTGGCCGGCTATCGGAACCTGATGAAGTCGTACCGGACAACGCTTCTCAAGGCTATCAACGAGATGACCGACGCCGACTTGCAGAAACCGACCGAGGGCCGGATCGCCATGATCGCCCCGACCGTGGGTAAGCTCCTGATCCTGAACGGCAACCACAACGCGTTCCACACGGGTCAGCTCAGCGTGATTCGGCGGAAGCTGGGTAAGCCGGTGAAGTTCTAACGCGGATTGTGACGCCGCCGCCCGCCTTTCGGGGGCGGCGGTTGCGTTTCATTTCATTTCATTTCACACACACCCGTTTCGTTTCACCACCCTGCAACTGCCAGAATGGCAGGCGAGGGGGTTGCAGATTCGTTTTCGTCATATGGCCTACCCACACTGGGGAGGAAAAAACGAACCGGACGAATGGACGAATTCAGGGAGCGGGTGGCGGGTGGAGTCGCACTTCTTGGCGAGCCCGGCCAGTCATGGCCGGGGTGGGCGCGTTCTGCCGGGGCTTGCGAAGATTCCATATTAGTGTAATATGAGAGCCGTCGCGTGGGGGATATCGTGTCCCAGCAATGGGGCTGCGGCCCGTCGGCTCATGCAAGGGAATGCGGGGCCACCGCCAACTGCTTTTGAAGGGGCGATCGTTTGCCGATCTCATGTCCCCAAGCAGGATGGTTTCCACGATAGTGCAGGAAGAGGCGCCCATGCTCAAAGTGTGTCAACTGGAGCGACGGAACTTACCGGCGAGCAGCCTGACCGCGCTCGCCGATGTTGGGGGGGGATTGTCGGCAACGGCCTCGGCAGGTGGCGGGTTTTCGACTGCGATTTCACCAGACGTGATCAGCGATGACGGTCGATTCATCCTGATCAATAGTGGATCGCAAGAAATGGGGGCCGCGCCATACGAAGCCAAATATCAGTCAGGTGTTTACCGGCATGATCGGGTTTCGAATTCGACTATTCTGATCAATCGTGCCGTTGGCACTTCCGACCGGCTCGCTAACGGCGATTCGGGAGGGGTAACACTCAGCCACAACGGACGATATGTCGTATTGTTGTCGACGAGTACCAATTTGATCCCGGGATTCGTACCCGGCGCCAATGGAGTGCGAACTTGTTTGTATAGATTCGATTGTGTGACTGGTTCAATGAGCCTGATTTCACGTAAGGCAGGTACTGTTTCTACGGGTGCAAGCAGGGAAGTCATATCCGCGGTGCTGTCTTCCGACGGCAGTCGGATCGTGTTTTCAAGTCCTGCTTCGGACCTCGTCGGTGGGTTCAAGTCAGGAGCCGGTTCCGGCTCAGGAGTTGACAACCTGTATCTTTACGATGCCTTAAGTGACGCGACAACTCTGCTGTCGCATGACGCTTCTAATCCACTGAAGGGAGGCAACGGCTTCAGCTATGGGGCTGAGTTTACCTTGGATGGACAAACAGTAGCGTTTACGAGTGGTGCGAGAAATCTCGTTTCTGGTTTCACTGGGGAATCAGGAAATGCATTCGTCTATTCCGTACCATCGAATACTACCGCTCTGATCTCAAAGTCGCCATCAGGCGGCCCTGCAGCCGCGGCCGGCCAATCGGCGTCGTGGGGCCTCAGTCCGGACGGGCGTTACGTCTACGTCGGCAGCTACAATCCTCTGTTCAATGGATTTGTCGATCTGAATGGCACACAGGAGCCCGATCTGTTTCGGTATGATCGGGGCAGTGGCGATGTCAAGTTGCTGACACATGAAATGGGATCGACTGTTCGGGGCGGCAACGGTTCTTTTTCGACAGGTGCGATTACCCGGGACAGGCGTGTGTTCGTTTTTGTAACAACTTCCTCGAATCTCGTACCAAGTGCCAGCGGATGGGTCCCCAGCGTCTATCAAGCCGTCGCCTACGATTCAGTAACGGATACGTTTCAGCTCGTCAGCGGAAAGGCTGGTCAGCCAGGGACGGTATCGAATAAGTCGGCGATTTATGTAAGGGTATCAGACGATGGCAGATACGTTCTGTACACGTCGCGGGCAACCGACCTTGTCGAAGGCTACGTTCCGACAGGCATCGATACACGCAATCTGTACATGTTTGACAGGCAGACCGGTACGACGCGGCTCGTCACTCATCGTTACGATTCGCCGACTGCTGCCGCCTATTGGTCCTCGCCGGACGATTTCGCGATTGCGCCGGGTGGCGAGTACGCCGTGTACAGTTATTCCGCCGCCGATATCGTCGCGAACGATTACAACGGAACGAGCGATGTCTTCCTCTGGGACACCGCGACCGGGATCAACACCGCAATCACCCGGCCGGTCGGCCCGACGTCCGTCACTGCCGGCGGGGCGGCCACGAGTGCCGGGGTCAGTCGCGACGGGCGGTATGCCGTGTTTGCCAGTATGGCCGCCAATGTCGTGCCGGGGATGGCGCCCGGCGTGCAATCGAACATCTTTCTGAAGGACCTGCAAACTGGCATCACCACGCTGGTCAGCCACACGCACGATTCGCTGACCACGGCGGCGGGGCAGTCGACCAATCCCGTCATCAGCGGCGACGGGCGGTACGTCGCCTATTGCAGCGGCTCGACGCTTCTGGTCCCGGGCTTCATCGACGGCAACGGCGACGTCGTCACCAATTACAAAGGTACCGACGTCTACCTTTACGACCGCGTTACCGGCATCAATACGCTCGTGAGCCGGACGGCAGGCACGGCCGGCCAGGGCGGCAACGGCGTCAGCGGAGTGTACACCGATTACGACACCCTGGAACTCTCAATCGACGACGCAGGCCGGCGGGTCGTCTACCGAAGCCAGGCGACGGACCTCGTGCCCGGCTACGTCGACGGCAACGGGGCGGATACGTACGGCCTGCTCGGAAACGACCTGTTCATGTTCGACCGTTTGACCGGCCAAAACGTCCTGGTCAACCACCGGTTCGACTCCGCGACCACCAGCAGCAATCAGGAAAGCACGTCACCGGTGATCAGCGGCGATGGCAGCGCGATCCTGTACTACTCGCTGGCGTCCGATGTCGTTGCCGGCTACTCGGGCAACGCGAACTACCAGACGTTTCTGTTCGATTCCGCGACCGGCACGACCGAAATGGTATCGCACGCGGCCTCCGGGCATACCGTGTCGAGCGGGGGTTATTCGCAGGGCTACAAGATTTCGCAGAACGGGCGATGGGTGGCACACAACCACAATGCCGCCAACATCGTTGCCGGGCAGATCGATACCAACGGCGGCGCGGACCTGTTCCTTTACGACCGTGTGACGGGAGAGAATACGCTCATCAGCCGGAGCTTCAACGACCCGAATCTGGCGGTCGGCGGCGGGGCCGCGGACATCAGCGACGACGGGCGATGGATCGCGTTCGGCGGCGTCGCTTCGAAGACAGTGCCCGGCGCAACTTCCTTGTATTCCGACATCATTCTGTACGACCGGATCGGCCAGGACTACGAATTGGTGAGTCACATCCCGGGGCAGCCGCTGGTGGGGGCTAACAGGTCCAGCGTATTTCCCGCGATTAGCGGTAACGGCCGGGTTGTGACATGGTTCAGCAAGGCGACCGATCTCGCCCCGGGCATGACGCTGGCAAATCCGGCAAGGGGGAACGATGACCAAGTTTATTCTTACGACCGACTCACCGGCCAGGTGACGCTGCTGACGCGGTCGGTCAACGACCCAATGCGGTTCGGCAACGATCTGACTAATCTTGAGCCGCTCCAGATCAACGGCACGGGGTCGGTGATTGCCTTCCGGAGCACGGCCAGCGACCTCGTGATCCGCGACTACAACGGCTTCGACGATGTCTTCGCGTACGTCACCCCTCCGCCCACGATTACCTCGATGAAGGTAGCGGACGGCACCGCCCAGCGGTCGGTTGTGCGGTCTTTGACCGTGACGTTCGATCAGCCGGTGACGTTTGCGGGGGATCCGGCCGGGGCGTTTGTGGTGCGGCGCGGGAGCGAGACGGTCGCGCTGTCGGCCGCGGTGACGACCGGCACCGCGACCACCGTGACGCTGACGTTTTCCGGGCCGGGGACGCAGTTCGGGTCGCTCGTCGATGGGCGGTATTCTCTGACGGTGCTGAGCAATCAGGTGCTCGGCATCGAAGCGC
>JAIBBI010000216.1 GCA_019694755.1 Gemmataceae bacterium | reverse complement strand
TGTGCCGGGTGTCGGGTGCCAGGGAATTGCGGAATTGCGGATTGCGGAATTGCGGATTCATCCGGAGCGGCCGGCAAAGCCGGCCTCGTTCTGGCCGATTGCCGAAAGCCGGTAGCCGAAAGCGGCCGTTTCATTTCATTTCACACACACCCGTTTCGTTTCACCACCCGCCCGCGGGCCGATTCGAGAACGCAAGTCGTTAGCAGAAAGGCTTTTGCAGGCAAGCAGAGTCGAATATCCGAGAGCCGGCTTCTTGCTCATCCTGCCAATCTGGCGGCCGCCGGCACTCCCTACAACCCGCTCAATCAGCAATACCCGCCCCATCCGAACAATCGGCCCACCAACAACCGGCCGGCGAAGCCGGCGACTTTCTGGCGGAAAGCAGCCAACTTTCCTCGTTCCCCGGCTCTGCCGGGGAACGCATTCTTCGCGGCTCCGGCCGCTCTTCGCCCGCCTACAGGCGTTGCCCGTAGGCCCCGTGTCGCGCGGCAGAGCCGCGGAAAGCCCGTGTCCCGGCAGAGCCGGGCACGAGGAGAGCGGAGAGCGGATCGGTGCCGGCGTCTCTCTGGCGGATAGCGGAAAGCGGAACGCCGCTGTCCGCTTTCCGCCAGATCAGATGGCCGGCGCAGCCGGCGTCTCTCTGGCGGATAGCGGAAAGCAGATGGCGGATGGCGGCACTATTTTCTGGAAAAATCTCCGACAACTAGTTGCAATCGATTTAGCGGTTATGCAGAATAGGCCTCACTTGCCCGGTGCGCGCGGAGATTCCGCGCGTACACGGGCAAGTACTGAACCAAGATGAACCCCCTGAGTCCCACCCTGCCGGCCGCCACCGGCGACTCCGCACAACCTGTACGACACGGCTTAGCCCCGGGTTCGCGGCCCCCGACGTCTTGCGTCGGCGGCGGCGGGCTCCAGCAACGCCCTAACAAGAGGTTTTCCCCTATGTGTCTGTCGACTCTCACCCGCTGGTTCCGCAAAGTCACGGAAAACAAATTCGGCACCACCTGGAAGTTTCGACAGCACATGCTCGCCCAGAGCATGACCCCTCTGGAAGAGCGAGTCACCCCCGACGCCACCTACTTCAACCTGGCGCAAGGGAACTTCTCGCAGAATTGGTCGAACGCTGGGCTAATCACGGCCAATGACAATTGGACCGGGGTGCCCAGCATCATTGGTTACCTTGGAGATGACTCCGCAACAACAGCTACCGGAGTTGATCCGCAAACGGTGACGGTTCCGTTTGTCACCGAAGACGTAATCGCGAACCAGACAAATCCAAACACCAATATTTCCGGCGGTGTTGCTGAGTTTGATACGCTCGCCAACCCAGTGGTTGCGCTACAGGGTTCGGGCACCGCTGACGCGCCTTACCTTCAGCTTCATTTGAATACCACCGGCCGCGGCCGGATCACGATCTCTTACAACTTGCGGGACATTGACAGCAGCGCGGACAACGCCGTGCAGCCGGTTGCGCTTCAGTACCGCATCGGCAACTCCGGCCCGTTCATCAACATTCCGGCTGGATTCGTCGCCGATGCGACCACCGGGCCGAGCCTCGCAACGCAAGTCACGAACGTATCCGTTCAACTCCCGCCGGAGGCCGAGAATCAGTCGCAGGTCCAAGTCCGCATCATCACGACCAACGCCGCCGGCAGCGACGAATGGGTGGGCGTCGACGATATCTCGGTTACCGGCTCGACGTTTGCGTTCGAGCCTTTCACTACGGGCGGCAGCAACTACTCGGTCGGCAACCTTGTGCCGCAGGGGCCGACCGCGCTCGGGTTCACCGGCACGTGGTTCAACAGCAACAATAACTCGACGATCGTGTCACCCGGCCTGACCTATTCCGGCCTCGGCACGTCCGGCGGTCGGCTCGACGTGAATCAGACGAGCCGTGTCGGCCGGGTTCTCGGCACGACTTACGACAACACCTCCAACACATCCTTCTATGCCCGGCTGCTCGTCAACCTGCCGACCAGCGACGCTACTCAATACCGCGCGGTCGAACTGTACAACTCGTCGGGCATCGGCAGCGACGCCAACCGCGTTCTGCAACTCGGCCAGAACAGCACTGATTTCGGCAACAGCAACTGGGGCCTGCGCCTGTTCAACAACAACGCGTTCCTGCTCGACCTGGGCGCGGTGGCGGCCGGCACGACTGAGATGTTCATCCTGAAGTTCGACTTCAGCACGACCAACGATGCCGACAAAGTGACCGTGTGGCGGAACCCGACCGCGACCGGCGTCGAGCCGACCGGCGGCCAGGTGCTGACCGGCTTCAACATGAACCTAGCCCAGTTCGTCGCGGCCAACTTCGGCGCGTCGACGGTAGCGTTCGGCGTCGATGAAATCGCGTTCGGCAGCAACTGGGGCGACGTGGCGATGCCCGCGTCGATGTCTGCCACGCTGAGCACCGGCGTTCTGACGATCAACGACTATGTCGGCAACGCAAACAACCTGTCGGCCAAAGTCGTCGGCACGGATCTCGTGTTCACCGACTCAGCCTTCGGCTTCGCCGCCACTTCGGCCGGCACGCTCTCCAACAACGGCCGCACGCTGACCGTACCTCTGGCCGGGATCACCGGCAAGGTGGTCGTCAATGGCGGGGCGGGCAACGACAACTTCACCCTCGACTGGACCGGCGGGGCGTTTACCAAGAACTTCGACTTCGCGGGCGGCGGCGGCACCGACACCTTCACCACCACCGGCGGCACGTTCACGACCATCACCAGCAATTACAGCAACGCCAACGACGGCAATCTCGTGTTCGGCCAGTCGGGCAACACGGTCACGCTGAACTACACGGGCCTCGCGCCGGTGCTGATCAACGCCGGGTCGGTCGACGACCTGATCTTCAACCTGCCGCTCACGGCCAGCAGCGTGACGCTGGGCGACGACGGCACTAGCGGCAACAAGATCAGCCGGCTGTCGAGCAGCCCGGCCACGTTTGAACAGACCGACTTCACCAACCCAACTAAGAGCCTGACGATCAACCGCGGCAACGCGAGCGACACGATCAAAGTGGCCGCCCTGCCCGACTTCGACCGCAGCCTGACCATCGGGGCCAGCACGGCGACGTTCGGCCCGCTGACCTTCACCGGCAACGTGTCACTCGCCAGCGGCTTCAACCTGACGGCGTTCTCCAGCAAGACAATTTTACTGGACATCGGCGTGAAGATCGCGGCCTTGGGTGCCGGCTCGATCGGTCTAACTACCGACCGCGATATCGGTCTGAATTCCGGGGCGAGCATTTCCGTTGTCGATGGCGGAGTCACTCTCGCCGCGAACACGTCGGGGACGACTTCCGGCAACTTTAACGGCATTCAACTGTCCGGTGGGACGATTACAACCAGCGGTACGGGAGCGATTTCGCTCACCGGGCGGGGTGGCAATGATGCTGGCACCGGCAACCGCTTCGGCATCTTCGTCGTGGGCAGTTCTGTCGTCGAATCGACCGGTACCGGCGCAACGGCCGGCTCGATCACGATGGTGGGTCAGGGTGGCTCCGGCACTCAAGCTAACGAGGGAATCGACATCCGCGATTTTTCCGACGTGCGGTCGGTATCGGGGGCGATTTCTCTATCCGGAACTGGCGGTGCGGGCACTGCGAAGTTCAACGAAGGAATTGTCATCGGCGCTTCCGCACGGGTCCGTTCCACCGGTACCGGAGCGAATGCGGCGACGGTGCAATTGACTGGTACCGGTGGCGGCAGCGGTGGCGGCACGACCGAAAACTACGGCTTTGAGATCTGGGGTTCTGGAAGCGTTGAATCCGTCGATGGCAACATCACCGTTACAGCTACCGACGGAGCCGGCACGGGTGGCGCCGCCTTCCTGATGGGCTACAGTGGCAGCCCGGGTAAAATGGTCTCGACCGGTAAGGCCAACATCTCCATTGTGGCCGACAGCGCAAACATCGGCTCGGCAGCAACCATTGATGCCGGGAGCAGCACGGTTACCCTGCGGCAGAAGACCACCGGCACGCAGATCAACCTCGGCGGGGCCGACGGCAGCGGTACGCTGGGCCTGACCGATGCGGAACTCGACACGATCACCGCCGGCACCACCCAGATCGGCGACGCGAACAGCGGCCAGTTCAAGGTCTCGGCGGCAATCACCCACGGCAACAACCTGAGCCTGACCACCGGCGCGGGGATTGAATTCAATCAGTCGGTCACGATGGCGGCGGGCAAGAACCTCGACGCCAGCGCGAAAACTACGATCAGCCTTCAAACTGCCACTAGCGACCTGACGGCTAGCGGCGCGGGCTCGATCGGGCTGACGACGGAGCGCACCATCGTCACCGGAGGCGGCTCGAGTATAGTCACTGGGGCGGGCGGCACGAAGCTCTCGGCCAACCGGCAGGTGACGACGACATCCGGATTTTTCGACGGCATCTTCATGTCTGGCGGCTCAGTGACCTCCGCCGGAAACCTTACGATCGAAGGCACGGGCGGTGATGCCGGTAGCACGTTCGCGGGCGTGCGAATCTCTGGCGCGTTCGTGTCGGGCGGCGGAGCCGGCACCACTCTGAAGATCACCGGCGACGGCGGAGTCGGCGCGTTCACCGACCTCCGCGGCGTTCACGTGGCCAGCGCGACCGTGACCACGACCGGCGGCGACATCACCGTTCTGGGCACGGGCGGCGGCACCGGAGCGTCTTCGAACAGCAACTACGGCGTGTCACTCGTTAACGGCGGGGCGATTGTGGCCGGCGGTTCGGGCAAGGTCGATGTCACCGGCCTCGGCGGCGCGAACGCCACCGGCAACAGCAACTTCGGCGTCTGGGTCTTCGGCTCCGGTTCCCGCATCAGCTCCACCAACGGCGATGTCGACGTGTTCGGCTTCGGCGGCGGCCAGGTCGGTAGTGGCAGTGCGGCCAACGTCGGCGTCATGGTCAGCACCAACGGACTCATCTCGGCCGGGAGTGCCGGACAAGTCTCCGTCACCGGGACCGGCGCTTCGACCGACGGCAGCACCAATTACGGCGTCTATGTCCTGAACAGCGGCGAAATCAATTCCGGTGGCGGGGCAGTCTCCGTAGCGGGCTTCG
>JAIBBI010000215.1 GCA_019694755.1 Gemmataceae bacterium | reverse complement strand
TTGATGGTCGTTGTCACGCCGGCTATCACGGCCGGCGCGCTCGGGCACGAGAAGGAAAGTGATACCCTCCTTGCCCTGTTCGGCACCGGGCTGACGAGCGCGCAGATCGTCATCGAGAAGTTCATCGCGCGGTTCACGGTCCTGTGTCAGGCGCTGGTGATCGTCGCGCCCATACTAACGTATCTCGCCCTCGTTGGTGGCATGCCGCCCCTGCGTTTCGCGCTGGCCATTGCACAGATCCTGGCGGTCACATTCGCATTGGCAGGCGTCTGCATGCTCTGCTCGGTTTGGACCCGGCGGACTTCGGACGCGTTGCTCGGCTGCTACTCGGCGATGATCATCGTCGCGCTCATCGATCAGGTCTACACCGCCTACGCGCCCTGGCCGGCCTGGCTCAATCCGTTTGCCATGCTCGACGAGATCCTGAACTCCGGCCGGAAGTTCCGCGCGGCGACCATCGTGTACCACGTCGCGATCTTTCTCGTCATCGGGCTGTTGTGTCTGGTGGTGTCCGTCTATCGGCTGCGCCCGGCCGCGCTCCGGCAGGGCGAGCAGCGGTCGGGCAAGTGGCTCTGGGCGTTTCGCCGGCCCATCGGCGAGGATTCGATCCGCTGGCGCGAGCAGCACGTCTTCGGCGTGGCGGCCCTGCCCTGGCTGCGGGCCATTCCCCGGTCGCTCGCGCTATTCGGCACGGCCGCGTTCGCCCTGATCCTCGTGGGCACCGCGATCGACAGCTCCATCGCCCGGTCTTTCTTCCCGTTTCTGCGGGCGGGCATGTGGAGCGAGGCGTTCGCCACGCTGGTCAACGTCAACTACGACCGCGTCATCAGCGAACTCATGGTGCAGGGAATGGCCCTGCTCGTGATCGGCGGCGTCACGGTGGCGGCACGGTCCTTGAACAGCGTCACCGAGGAGAAGCGGCGGAAAACGTGGGACGACCTCGCGATCACGCCGCGGAGCGTGAACGAGATCCTGTCGAGCAAGCGGCGCGGAATCTTTGATGCCGCGCTGCCGCACGCGATGGTGTACGCGGTGCCGATGGTCCTCATGTCCGTGCTGGCCGGCTGGTCGGGGCTGCTGATCTGTGTGGGCTGGCTGCTGGCCGCGGTGGTGGCGTTTTACTTCCTCAGTTTGTTCTTCATGCCGATGGACGTGTCGCGGGAGCCGACCCGACCGAGGAGTAAGCCGGTGGTAAATACCACCGGCACGCGCGAGAACTGGGAGTATTGGGAGCGGGCCTGAGAAATGGAAACGGCCGGGGTGGGCGGACCCCGGCCGAGTTGGTCGCACGGGGCAATGCGGCGTTGTGCGCCCCGGCGACACGGGAGGACGGTTCAGCCGACCTTGCGAACGGCGTCGGCAGGCAGGCCGCGGGCGTCGGCGGGATGGAAGAGCGATTCCTCCCGGCGGGCCCGCTCGGCGAGTACCTCGATCTTGGCGGCGGACCCGGGCAGGCACACCGTCGCACAGCGCGGCAGCGGCGCGACCCCGGTGTTGTTGCCCACGCCGCGGTAGGCGAACTTGCTGGTCGACGGATAACGCTCGCGGACGCCGGGCGTGTAGTAGCAGCCCCAGCATAGGCCGCGCGGGCGGTTGATCCGACAGCGGTGGCAGTGACGGCAGACGGTAGACATGATGGCAGTCATGGACGTTCCCCCCTGTTGAATATTCGGTGTCAAGTGGACGCGGCTCAGGCGGCGACGGCGGCCAGGCGGTCGTCCCAGGATTCGTCGCATTCCCAGCGGTCGGCATGGGCCCGGCGCTCGAGTTCGCGATCAACCTCGGCGAGCAGCACGCGGCGGACCGTCTCGCGGGGCGTGTCGTCGATCCAGTTGAGCAGCCAACGGCTCCCCGCCGGCTCACCCAACCGCATGTCGGCCTCGAAGCACGAGCGGGCGAAGCACTCTTCGAGCGCGCCGACCGTCTGCAGTCCGTCGCCTTTCCACGCGCCGTAGACGATCGGGCAGGCCCCCTCGGCAGGCCAGTCGAGACACGCCTGCACCGGTTCCGGTTGCGTGGTCGCCCCCTGCAGCAGGTCCGGGTCGTCGGCCAGGAGGCCGGTCCGCAGTGCGTCCAAACCCGCGTCCGAATACCCCGGGGCAAAACCGACGCGCCAGACAGTCCGCCAGCTATTCATGGCATCCTCTCCCCGTCGCCGGGCGATCAGGAAACAGTGCATTGGGCTGATGTAGATATAGTATACGTCCGAACACTACAGGTCAATCGAAATGACGGCCGGGCGAGGCAGTAATTGGACAAATTCCAGCAGAATGACGGCCTGACTACCCGAAAAAATACCATTTACAAGCACTTACAACACAATTTTCCGCGCATATTTGACTAATATTATACATTATTGTCACATGCCTGTCGGAGCGCGAGCGCGCATGAGAACGGCGGCCCGTTGGCCGCCGTAGTTGCAGGTAGCTCTGACGCCCGGCCCCGCCCGATCAGGGTGGGAGCGTCTTGAGGAAGTTGACGCGGAAGCGGAGAAACTCGAAAGAGTCGACGTCGCCGTCACCGTCGATGTCGAAGCCCGGGTTGTTGGTCAGGAAGTTGATGCGGAACTGGAGGAAGTCGCCGCCATCCACATCGCCGTCGCAGTCGATGTCGCCGTAGAGACGGTTGAAGTTGGTAACGCCATTGCTGCCCGGCGTACCGAGGCCCGCCCCGTCAAGCAGGCCGCCGGCCGGGTCGGTAATCATCATGCCGAGCGTCGTCAGCTTGTACTTACCGTCGGCCAGGCCGCCGAGGTCGGTAAATGCGCCGCCGGTAAAGGTGATCGTGGCCGTGGTTTCGGTCGCCGAATCGCTGGAGGCCACGGCGATGCCCACGCTGCCGGTCGGGGTGCTGTTGGTCTTGTCGAGGGTGAAAGCATTGGCGGGCGTACCGCCGAGCGACACCAACCCGTTGAATTTCACCGTCACTTCGCGGATGACGCTGCACTGGCCGGGCGCGCCGGGCTGGACGAACTCGATCCCAGTCGCGACGCGTGTCAGCGTCACGTCGTTGCCGTCGCCGCCCATGTAGCTGACTTTGAACCGCATGCCGGTCACGTTGAAGAACGCGCCTTCGGGCAGCCCGGTAAACGTGTCGACGACCGGCAGGGCCGACTGGTTGTCGATGATCGTGAACACCTGGCCGACGATCGGGTTGAACCCGCGGTTGACGTCGAGCGTGCCGCCGAGCGTGACGGTGTCGGTCGCGACGATCTGGTCGTAGTCGATGCCGGAGACCGTACCGTTCAATTCGACGAGGAGGGAGCCGCCCTGGTTGTACGCGCCGACGACGCGGAACCGGCCGGGGGAGTTGCCGGGGGAAATCTGGCCGCCGGTCTGGACCAGCCGGCTGAGCAGATTGCCGGTACCCTTGAGCGTACCGCCCTGGAGCCGGTAGCCGTTGGCCGCCGTCTTCGACGGAGCGAGGTCGCCGTTGACGATTGTTGTTCCGCCCGTCTGGATGAACGCGCCGTTCACGTCGAGCCGGACCCCGGTGCCGATATTCACCGTTCCCGAGTTGGTCAGCTTGTTCGAGAGCGTGAGGCTGCTGTTACCGGTCAGCGTGATCGTGCCGGAATTGGTCGAGAGCGAGGCGAGGGCACTGTTCGAGGTCGTGGAGTTGATCAGGCTGGCGTTCGGACCGTTCAGCGTGATGTTGGCGGAGTTGTCGACGACGGTGAGGCCCGGTGCCCGGAGTTGGCCGGTGAGGACGTAGTTGCCGTTGCTCAGTGAACTCGGGGAACCGTTGAGCCCGCCGGCGAGGTTTAAGGCACCGGTATCCACCTGAATGGTGCCGCTGTTGAACACCGGGATCAGAAACGTCGCCGTGCCGGTCGAGAGAGTCTTTTTGAGTGACGCGCCGGATTCGAGGACGAATGACGCCGACAGGCCGGGGCTGAACTGGTCCGACCACGTACCGGTACCCCGGACCTCGAACGACGAGCCGGGTTTGTTGATCCAGTTGCTGGGACCGGCATTCACGGGGTTGTCGCCGATCCAGGTGACGAGAGTGTTGTTGGTGATAGTCCGTCCGTCGATTCCCAGTGAGCCGAAACTGGAATCGAGCGACACGATCGCGCCCGCGCCGAGGACGGTCTCGCCGAGGTCGTTCATGAACCCGCCGGTCCAGTTCAAATTGTTGGCAATTGTCACTCGGCCCGTGCCGCCGAGAACGCCGCCGGCGAGGTTCAGCTTGCCGATGGTAGCCTGCGTCGCGGCGTCGGCCGTCAGGATGAGCCCGCTGTTCAGCGTGATGCCACCCGCCAGCGGTACGGACGCGGCTCCCGCGAGGGTAATCACATTGGCGAGCATGTTGACGCTGCCCGTGCCCGAAATCGTCCCGGACCAGAGGCCGCCGCCCACCAGCGTGACGGCCGCGCCGAAGTTGGCGGTGCCGTTGACGTTGACCGCTCCCTGAAAGAGAGTGGCCGCACCGACGTTGAGAGCCGCGCCGGATTCGATGGTCAGCGGGGTGCCGGCAGCCGAGCCCGGGACGCCACTGTTGAACTGCCACTGGCCGGTCGACGTGGAGTTGAACGAACTGCCCGTCTTCATCACGAGGGAGCCGTCATTGGTGAGCAGCGAGCCGGAACCGGTCCACTGTACGACCGCGCTCGATTCGAAATCGCGGCCGCTCAGCGTGATGGGAAGCGTCCCGTTGCTCAGCAGCCAGTTGGCCCCCGAAACGAACCGCGTCAAGCCCGGGCCGGTAAAGGTCGAGCCGCCGTTGGTCGTCAGCGATTTCTGGAAGGTCATCAGACCCGTGCCGCCGAGTGTGCCGCCCGATTGCGTGACGGTACCGGCGAACAACGCACTGCTGGTGGTGGTCAGCGTGCCGCCCGTAAACGCCATCGGGCCGTTGGCGGTCAGCGACTTCAGCGCGGCTGTGCCGACGTTGGCGTCGAACGTCACCGTGCCGACGGTGTTGATGATGACATCGTCACCGGTCTGGGGCAGCTTGCCCGTATCCCAGTTGCTGCCGACCGACCACAATCCGCCGCCCGTGCCGCCGACCCAGTTCCCCTCTGGGGGGACCGTGCGGTCTTCGCGCAACATAACGGAGAG
>JAIBBI010000214.1 GCA_019694755.1 Gemmataceae bacterium | reverse complement strand
TCCACCAGGACAGGTGCTGGGCGACGAACCAGGGGGCGGAGACCAAGTAGAGCACGATTCCGTGGCGGAGCAATGATCGGTAGGAGAGGGGCACCGGCGTGTTCTTGATCCGCTCGCAAGCGCCGCAGACGTCCATGAGCGACCGGACGTGCGGGTCAAATAAGAGCAGGTCGATTTCGCTGAGCCGCCCCGCGGACCGTTCGGCCTGCAGCACGGCGATGATCCGCTCGTAGAGGTATAGCGGGACGTGCTTCGGGTCGTCGGCCGACTTCTCAAACCCCGGTACCCGCTGGAGTGTGTCCTCGTCGCGCAGGCTGTCCCGCAGGGCGTAACCAAAGCCGACCACATGGCGGACGAGTAGCGCGCGGGTGTCGGGCGACAGCCCCGCCACGGTCATCACCTTGGTGCACAGGCTGCGCGCGTCGTTGATGAGCGTGCCCCAGAGTTTTCGGCCTTCCCACCAGCGGTCGTACGACTCCTTATTGCGAAAGCCGAGCAAGAGGCCCAGGATCAGCGCGTTGATTATCGTCGAGCAACCCGACCATTCCGGAACGCCGACGGAATAAGGCGTGGCGACGACGATCGCCGTGTAGGCCGCGACGACGAGGACTCCCGCGTCGAGTCGCCTCCACACGGGCAGCGGCGGCCACAGGCCGCGACAAAAGTCGTAACTCCGCGTGTGCAGCGGGTCCAACTTGAACCCGGCCCTGGAATTGAGGTCGGTCATCGGCACCAGTCTCGGCGGGGGTCGCCATCCGACGGGCTAAGGTACGACGCGGGATCGAAGTGGCCAGCGACGGTGAGGCGCCGGTGGCCGTTGACATGATCGTAGCGTAACATGACATGATGATGTCATCCGGAGAGCGTCGGGCGAATCGCGTCCGGCAGTATCGCCTGGACCGGCGATTGTCCCAGGCGGAACTCGCCCAGCGAATCAACATCTCGCGCGCCGCGATCAGCGCCATCGAGCAGATGCGGCTCGTCCCCTCCGTGGCCACCGCGTTGGCCCTGGCCGGGGCGTTTGGCTGTACGGTCGAAGCGCTGTTTGGGGGCGACGTCGAGGGGCAGGAGCCGGAGTGGGCCGGGCCGCTACCTCGTTCGGCTTGCCGTTTTTGGCAGGCGCTCGTCGGCCATCGGGTAGTCCGCTATTCTGCCGCCGACGCATCGTCTTTCGGGGCGGCTCACGACGGAGTTTTTCAGGGCGGCGAGTTCCGCCTCCGCGCCCGATACGAGCCCGAGCGCACGCTTGTCGTTGCGTCGTGCGACCCGGCCTCGAGTCTGCTGGCCGCCGAGTATGCGCGTACCACTTGTTTCCGCCTGCTCGTTCTGTCGCGATCGAGCGGCCAGGCATTGAGTCTTCTCGGCAATGGGGCGGTTCATTGCGCGGGCCTCCATTACGCCACCGAGGCAACGCCCGAGGAGAACGACCGGGCCGTGGCGGCCGAGTTGGGCGCCGGCTTTCGGCTCCTTCACGTGGCCCAATGGCAAGAAGGTCTCGCGCTGGCTAGCGGGTCCGGCGTCAAGTCCGTTGGCCGCGCCGTCAATTCACGATCCCTACGGTGGGTCGGCCGTGAGCCCGGGTCTGCGGCCCGACGATGCCTCGACGAACTTCGCGGCCCACGCCCGGCCCCACGCCGAATCGTTCACGGCCACCGCGGCACGGCCGACGCCGTCCGAAACGGATGGGCCGATGTCGGTGTCTGCCACCGGCTTGTCGCCGAAGAGGCCGGCCTGGCATTTCTCCCCGTCCGTAAGGAGCGGTTCGAGCTGTGCTTCCCGGCGACGGCCGAAGGCGACCCACGCATTGAGGCCCTCGTCCGGCTGCTTCGCTCGCCCGAGTGTCGCCAGTTGTTTGACGAACTGCCGGGCATCGACACGCGGCACTCAGGATCGGTTCGGAATGCCCATTGATCGTCTTGCTGGAGTGGGGCCGTCAGTGAACAGGCGTAGTGGATTCACCCTGATTGAATTGCTAGTCGTGATTGCCATCATCGCCATCTTGATTGCCTTGCTCTTGCCGGCCGTGCAAAAGGTGCGGTCGGCGGCCTACCGCATTCAATGCGCGAACAACTTGCATCAGATCGGGCTGGCCTGCCACAACTACCACGACGCGAACAACGGCTTTCCGCGCTACCGCCGGTGCCCCGACCTCATGGCGGCCGATCCGCTGACCGGTCAGACTCCCGACGTGCATTGTCACTCGCTGACGAGCCCGGCAACGTACACCGGCCCCAACGAGGTCTGGTGGGCCCCGTACGACAATCGCCCGGGTTCCACCGTCTGCCGGCCGCTCGATGATTCTTACCCCCGCGGCTTGTTGTGGCCGTACATCGAGCAAAACCCAAAGGTGTTCAAGTGTCCCAACGGCTTTGACATCGACCCGGCCAGCAGCACGTTTGGCCAGACGTTTCAGTGCAGCTACGGCATGAACTACGTCACCGGTGGCCCGAACGGGAAGCGCCTCGAACACCTAACCGATGGCAACGGTTCATCGAATATCGTAATCGTCTGGGATCACGGTCGGACGCCCGGCTGCGCCCAATCCACCGTGGCCGCTCCCCGTGGTCCCTGGTTGCAACCGGGGGGCGGCTTTGCCCGGGACTCGGACGTAACGCACTACCCCGCGCGCCGGCATGACGGTTCGTTCAACGTCTTGTTCTGCGACGGCCACACCACGGCGCTGCGTCAGACCGACCTGCTCGCAGCGCTCTTCTATGCGCAGGGGCCATAGCGGCGCGGGCTGGCGCGTTAATTCCCGACTTTGATGTCGAAGCTATTGTCACCCGCGACGACTTCGCGGCGCTCCGGGGTCGTCGCCTGAGATGTGTAAATGGCCAGGTTCTGCGGAACTGTCGAACCGGTGGGGCGGGGCCGTGGCTGACCGGGAATTTCCGCCTGGAAGGGGTTCTCTTCCTCACGTCCGCGGTTGCGGTCGCCCGGCGCGATCACGACGCGGTGCATGCCGATCACGGCTCCCGGTTGACCGTTATCGCACAAAAGGGTGAAATTGCCCTTCTCATCGGTCGTGCCGATCGAGCGAAGGTAGCGTTCGCCGGTGGCCTCTTCGGGGAGGAACTCGACGCGGACGCGCGCCAGGGGTTGGCCGTTTTTGAGAGTGACCTTACCCGACACCGGCGCGACTTGCACCGGCTTCTCGCCGCTGCAACCGACGAATAGTACGAGCAGTGCCGCGGCCGGCCAGCCTGTCAAAGTTCGCGACCGGTGTGGAATCACGGTTCGTTGACGATGGGTTCGGTAGCGCCGCGGACGCCGGCCCGCGTGCTCATCGCCGACAGCATCGCCACCTTGGTGCTGTTCGGCAGGAATTTAACGGAGCCATCGCAGAAGGCGACGTTGGCCCCGCCGGCGTGACCGCTGCCGATCGCCGTCAGCCGGTCGTCGATGTGCGGAAAGCTGCCGACCGGCGCCGACGGCGGCACGCGGTAGTTGATCGGCACTTCGCCGCCGCAGAGGTAGTCGGCGACGGAGTTTCGCGGCGATGTCCAGGCCCACCCGGCCCAGTTGGAAATCGGGTAGTTCGAATAGATGCGGTCGAATTCAGGATCGAAGTGGAAGCGCTCGCCGAACATGAGCGTAAACGCGGAGCCGTCGTTGATGTCGGTGTGCCGCACCCGGCTGTTGACGAAAAAGATGCCGTCGTGGGTCATGTCGGCATAGAAGTACGACCGCCGGCCCGAGTTGCCCAGGTAGCTGTTGCTCGCGTAGTAGGTGCCGTTCACGACCTGCACCGGATCGGTGATCATGTCCGACGGGCAGAGCAGCATCTTGATGACCTGCGCGGACGTGCCGTTCTTGTTATTCGCAAGGTTTTGGCTCTGCTGGGCCGGGTCGTAGTTCCAGACCCGCTGCAAGCCACTCTGCTCGAAGTAGGGCAGCATTTCGATCATCAGGTTGCGGGCCGACTGGTTGTCGGGGAAGTACTTTTGCGGCTGCGACGGGTTCACCGGCGTGCTGTTCCACGCCAGGCCGACGGGGAAACGCTCCCGGTCGCCGTGAAAGTTGTTGGCGGCGATGACCAGTTGGTGCAACTGGTTCTGGCACTGCGACCGGGCGGCCGCCTCCCGGACCTTTTGCACGGCGGGCAACAGCAGCCCGATGAGAATGGCGATGATGGCGATGACGACTAACAGCTCGATCAGCGTGAATCCACGACGGCGCATGCCAACGCCTCCAAAAGATTAAAACCGTATTATATAGGTACGGCAAGGTCCGCCAGGGATCAAGAATCTCTGGCGAAATCTGCCGCCTATGGACCTCGCGGCTTTCGACCGCCGGGGCGACCGCTCAGGGCAGCGGCGTAGCGCCCGGGGGCGGCGTCCCCGCTCCCGAACGAACGTACTCCGCCCGCCGGCGGGCGTACTCCTCGGCCGTCAGGGTTTCCAGGTCGGGCGAGGCTTCGGCCGCAGTAACCTGGCGGTGAATCTGCTTAACGAACGGGATGCACCAACCGCAACCCGTGCCCGCTCCCCCGCACTGTGACATTTGGCTCGCCACCCGGGGCTGCTCCCGGCGGGCGAAGTTGATCAGCTTTCGCCGCGTCACGTGGAAGCAATAGCAGACCTCGTCGTCGAGATTCACACCGCCATTGTAACGCGGCGCGGGGTTATGATGAATAGATCATGCGCTACCTGATCGACGGCTACAACCTGGCGCACGCAGCCGGCTCCTTGTTCGGCAAGGTCGGGCCGCACGGCCTGGAAAAAGGTCGGGCCTCCCTCCTCGGCCGGATCGCCGCCGCCCACGGCCCTCGGGCCGGCGACGTGACGGTCGTTTTCGACGCCCGGCGGCATCCGCGGAATTATCCGACCGAACAGACCGTCCAAGGCATAATCGTTCTCTTCGCGGTCGGCGAGGAGGCCGACGACGCGATCGAGCGGCTGATCCGCCACGAGTCGGCCCCGAAGCTGTTAACGGTGGTATCCAGCGATCGTCGGATCAAGGACGCGGCCCGCCGCAAGGGATGCCACGTCCTCGGATGCCAGGAGTACTTGGATCACTTGGACAGCCTGCGGCATCCGGCCCGGCAGCCCGAAGCTCCGGCCGCCGAGAAGCCGGACGGCGCCGACCCGTTGGCCGACGCC
>JAIBBI010000003.1 GCA_019694755.1 Gemmataceae bacterium | reverse complement strand
CAGGGTGAGAATCTCCATCTCCTTGCCTTCGACTCCCGCCATCTTCTTGGCGGCCGCAATCGCGTCGTCGAGGGTGCCGAGTTCGTCGACCAGCCCCGCGGCCAGCGCCTGGCGGCCCGTCCACACGCGGCCACCTGCCAGCGTCAGCAGCTTTTCCTTGCTCATGGTCACACCGGCCCGCTTGCGACCGGCGAGGGTCTTGTCGAGAAACATGTCGTACACGTCTTCCATGCTCTCGCGGATGACCTTGCGCTCCGATTCGGTCCAGGCACGTTCGGTCGACATGATGCCGGAGTTGGCGCCGCGGGAAATGATGTCGGTCTTCAGACCCGCCATGTTCATTAGGCCGCCGGTCACGATTTTTCCGCCGACGACGCCGATCGATCCGGTGAGCGTTCCCGGCTCCGCGTAAACCTTCTGGCAGCCCATGCTGATGTAATAGCCGCCGCTCGCCGCAACATCGCCCATGCTGGCGATGACTGGCTTCTTGCAACTCACGAGTGCATTCCAGATCAGGTCACTGGCGAGCGCCGAACCGCCCGGGCTGTCGACTCGCAGGACGGTGGCTTTCACCGTTTCGTCCTTTTCCGCTTCCTTGATCGCTTCGACCATCGAGGTGCTGCCGATCGTGCTGCCGCCCATGAGCGGGTTGCCGCCCCCCTTGCCCGATTCGATTGCGCCGACGGCGTATACCACGGCGATTTTCGGCTCTTTCGACACCTTGGGCTTCGGCGGGTTGAGCAATTTGAGGATCGCGAACGGGTTGGACATGTCGACGTCTTCCGGCTTGGTGACGCCCCAGTTCTTCGCGACTTTCAGCCCGTCGGCACCCTTGACCTCGGCCTTGATCAGGTTCACGAAATCGTCGTAGTAAGCGAGGCGATCCACGAGACCGGCCGCGACCGCCTTCTTCGCCGTGAATTCACCGTGATCGATCATCTTCTTGACGCTCTCCGGCGTGCGGTTCTTTTCCGGCCGGGCGGCGACAATCGCGCCGACGTAGCTCTTCTCGAAGAAGTCGTCGATCACCGACTCATACTGCTTGCGGAACTCGGGGCTCATCGAAGATCGCATGTAGGGCTCGGCCGCGCCTTTGAAATCACCCATCTGAAGGAAGTCGGCCTTCACGTTGACCTTCTCGAACATGTCCTTGTAGAACGTGATCTCGGCCCGCATCCCGTGAATATCGACGCCGCCGGATTCCGGCAGGCCGATCAGGTCGCACGACGCGGCAACAAGGTAGTCCTTGGCGGCATAGCTTTCCGCGTAACAGAACACCTTCTTGCCGGTTGCCTTGAAAGCGGTGAGCGCCTGACGCAATTCGTCGACCTTTCCAAACCCGGCCGAGATGCCGCCAAATTCCAGGAACAGCGCTTTGACGCTGTCATCCTTCGCCGCCTTGTGAATTCGTTCAATTCTAGTTCGCAGGCTGTCACCGCCTGCCCCGCCGAAAAGCGGATCGGGGGCCCCGGGAGCCTCGTCGAGATCGCCAGACATCTTGATGTGGGCGATGACCGGACCGGCCGGCTTCCCCTTTTTGGGCGAGTCGGCCGCGAATGCGGTCGAACTCACGAAAGCGGTCAGTACGGCGACCGCAAACAGACGTCGAACCATCGGTACATTCTCCGATTCAGGCAGGGTAACGGGCCGGTCATTCGACGCAACCCGCGGTAGGATCCACATTAAAGGCGACAGGCCGTCAGGTCAAGCCGACCGGCACATCTGTCGCCAATTCTCCCGATTACCAGACCGCACGGCTGCTCCGATTCGCCCGACAGGATGCCAAGCACCTGGGGCCCGCCGGTGAGTTCACCTTTTCACAAGCGACTGAGCGGGTTACAAGTTAGGCCGGACAGGAGGTCCGCGCAATGCGGCGAACGCTCGTTTCGGCTATTACCCTGGTTTTCGCCCTCGCGGTTTCATTATTAGCGCAACCTCCTCGCGCAGTCGAGTCGCAGGAGCCTCCACTCGAAAAGGGGCTGACCGACGGCATGCTCAAGCAAGCCGGGGCGCAATTGCCTTTGCGTGGCGGATCAGTCCCCCCGACTTATGCAGGGGCCTACACCACTCCTGTTGTGACAGTGACGGTCATTGCGCCAGCGTTCATCGCAAGCAACAAAGACATCGAATACACACTCCGGGTTGAAAACACATCGAATCTGACGGCCCGCGACGTGGTCATCATCCACCCGCTACCGGCCGGCAAGACAATTCGCAAATCTGACATTCCACCAACCCGGACCACCCAAGCAGGCGTGGAGTGGGACATTGGAACGCTGGCAGGCGGCCAGAAGAAGGAGATAGCCGTTTCGGTCACGCCGACTCCGGACATGAGCGAGTGGCACCACGTCGTTCGCGTTCGCTTCGAGCACGGGAGACAGGCGACGACTCGCCTGGCGAAGCCGGAACTCGCGGTGAAAATCATGCCGCCGACAGCACTCCAGCAAACCGAACAGGGAATCTTGCGACTCGAAGTCCGCAACCCGGGACTGCTTGAGGTCCGCGACGTACAGGTCACCTTAGCCCTTTCGGACGGCGTGGCGTTCCAGTACGATGCTGCCCGCCCCGGGCAACCAGCGGAGCCGAAGAACTCGCCGCAACTACGGACCTGGACTCTGCCGCGTCTCGGCCCCAGTGAAGTACGATACCTTGATGCCCGTGTCCTGGCTGAGAAGGGCGGCAATCATTCTGTCATCGCCAACGCCCTGACAGCAACCGGCAGCAAAGCGACAGAAGCCAAAGCCACGCTCGCCGTGCAGCCACCCAAGTTGGAACTGACCGCCGCGGGCCCCGCTCGCCGAGGCAGCCACCAGACAGCGACATACAAGCTCACGGTTCGCAATGCCGGAAACGGGATACTCCGGAACATCACCGTCAGTGACAAGTTACCGGCCGGTAGTGAAGTCGTTACGCTTTCAGGCGGTGGCCAGGTATTTGATCGCGATGTCCAGTGGATCATCAGCCAACTCGCACCGGGTGAAACTCAGACGCTGGAGTTGACCACGAAAGCTGGCGGACCGGGACGCCATCAGCATTCATTTGCCGCACGCTCCCAGTCTCTTCTCGACGAAAAATCCGTCACGACAGAATTTGAACAGGCGGCTGCCCTACGCATGGATGTCCGCTGCGAACCGGAGTCGACGACGGTCGGCAATACCGTCCGGATCTTAATCACTGTCGATAACACGGGGTCTGCTGGTGCGACAAATGTCCGCCCTGCGTTAATACTGCCGTCGAGCCTGACGTACGTCTCGGCCGACCCGCCGCAGCACAATCACGAAGGCGGCCGAATCTCGTTTCAGCCCGGCAATGTCGCAGCAGGCGGCCGGCAAGTCTTCACGATCAACGCCAAGGCAGCCCGACCGGCGATTCCCGCCATCGTTTCGGCGGAACTCGCTGCCGACCAACTGGAGGCTGGCGTGATCCGGCGGCAGGAATCCGTGGCCATCGGCGGACAATAGCCTCCGAAACCCGATGAACCCAAAGCAAATCGACCTGATCTGGCTTATCGTGTTCGGCTGCCTCAGCAGCGCGATCTGCGTGGCCACGTCTCGCGAGATTGGCGCGACATACGACGAACCGATCTACCTGAAGAACGGGCTGCATTATTGGCGCACCGGTTCCCACCGGGAACTGATGAAACTGGGCACGATGCCCCTGCCCGTCGATACGCAAACATTGCCGCTCGGAGTCACGGAATGGTGGCGGGGCGAACGGTTTGACGAGGTAGCGCAATTCCCGCAACTGCTCGTTTGGATGCGGCACGGCAATCTCGTCTTCTGGTGGCTATTGCTCTGGTCGGCCATGCGATTCGCCCGGGATCTCGGCGGCGATTGGGCGGGCAGACTTGCGGTAGCGGCATTGGCTTGCGAACCAAACCTCCTGGCACATGCCGCATTGGCGACGACCGACATCGCCATCGCCGCAACATTGTCGACGTTTCTGGTCGCATATCGTCGAGGGCACGGCCTGGACTACCGATGGCGAGTGGTCGTACCCGGAATCCTCTTCGGCATTGCGCTGCTCGCCAAGGCGTCGGCGCTCGCGTTCGGCCCGATTCTGATGTTTGCCGTCGAAATCACGCAACACAGTGAGGAAAAATGGTGTGACCGAATTCGTCGATTTCTCCTCAATTTGATTCAGATCGGCATGATTGGATTGCTTGTTGCCATCGTGGGCTGTGGCAGCGATTTCGAGCCCAGCGGCTGGTTTGTCACCTGGGCGAAGAGCCAGGCCGATTCGGGTTGGAAACCCGCGCTGGTCTGGGTCGCCAAACACTTCAAAGTGTTCGGCAACGCCATCGAGGCGATTGCAACGCAAATCCAGCACAACGCCCGGGGACACGGACAGTACCTGCTCGGCGCTCGCGACTACCGGCCATTCTGGTGGTATTTCCCGACCATAATCTTGATCAAGTTGCCCATACCGATTCTCGCTGCGGCCGGCTGGCTGGCCCTGACTCGACCGAAAGCCTGGCTCGGCAATACTGCCCTACTCGGCGCTACCCTGTTGCTGGTGTTCAGCCTCAATTGCCGGGTACAGCTTGGAATTCGCATGCAATTGCCTCTTGTGGTGATGCTCATCACGGGGCTTGCCGTCCTGGTCGCGCAGGCCGGCATTCGACTGCAAGCCTGCGCCGTGGCGGGAGTGGCGGGATTGCTGTGGGTAGCCGGCACTACTTGGCCGCATCACCTGATGTATTCCAACAGACTGTGGGGCGGCCCACTCCAGACTTATCTGGTAGCCGGAGACTCGAATTCCGATTGGGGACAGGGTCTCCCCGAACTGGATCGCTGGCATGCATCCGCGGGGCGGCCTGGGCTCGATATCTGGTATTTCGGGCAGGATCCGGCACTGAAGCAGTTCCCGGCCCGGGACCTGCCACTACACAACGTCAATCTGCAAAGCCCTGACGACATGCCGCAATTTGTCTGGGGCAGGACGCTCGCCGTGAGCACGAACATTTCGCACGGCTATCGGCTCAGTCCGTCGCACGCACACGCCCTGGAGTACATTCAACGTCGGCAGCCCATCGCAAGGACTCCCACGTTCCTCATCTACAGTTTCGCCGACGTGCCGGCCCCACAGGCGAAACCATGAAACCCAGGCTCCTCCTCCTGGTAGTCCTTCTCACCATCGCCGGTGTTGGCGCGACAGATCATGCCGGCGGCTGGAACGACGGTTCACGACTGGCGGCCATCGAGTCGCTAGTGGATCGCGGGACGTGGTGCATCGACGACTCCGTGTTTCTCACACCGCGTCCCTATGCCCCGGCCGCGGATCAGTTCCCTCGCGGCACGCTCGACCGAATGATGATCGACGGGCATTATTACAGCGACAAGTCGCCCCTTCCCGCAGTCCTTCTCGCTGGACCCTATTGGCTTTGGCGGCAGGCCGGTGGGCCATCTGCGGCAGAGCGACCCGACTTATTCTGCCGGGGAATGACGCTTTGTTCCAGCGGTTTCGCATTCTGCGTCACGGGCTTACTCTTAATGTCGCTGGGGCAGCGCGTGGGGCACTCTGCCTCAGTGGCGGCAGTGATTGCGGGCATCATTTCGATGTCGACTCTCGCGCTCCCATACAGCAGGTCCGTAAACAACCACATCGTGCTTGCTGCCTTGGTTGCAGGTCTACTTGTGTCGCTCGACAGCCACCGATGGCTTCTGTCCGGCTTGCTCGCTGGGCTGTGCTACAGCACCGACCTCGGTGCAGGCCCGGCAATCGTTCTCGGTACCTTGGCCTATGCTGTATGTGTCATCCCGAATTTGGAGCAGCAGCTGAAACTGGGGCGAATCCGCTGGATCGCCCGGTCGATAGGGGCCGGGGCGGTGGGCCTAAGCGTACCCGTTGTATTGCATCATGTTCTGAATTTCAGCGTGGCCGGAACCTGGGGCCCCGCGAACGCGCATCCTGAGTTCTTCCATTGGCCCGGATGCCCGTTTGATGCGGCAACCCTGAGCGGCGGTTGGAGTCATCGAACCCCAATTCACTTCCTCGGATATTCAATCGATCTTCTGGCAGGCAAAAAAGGCTTCTACGGTCACAACCCCGGCCTGCTTCTGGTACTACCTGCAATCCCGATAATGCTGGGATCGTCACTGGGGCGGTTATGCTTGAGTTGGATGGCGGGTGTCTGGCTTGTCTACGCGGCCGGGTCGAAAAACGCGTCCGGGCTGTGCATCAGTGTCCGCTGGTACGTACCGCTTGTCGTGCCAGCGGCTTGGGGAGTTCTGACGCTTCTAAACCAGAGACCCGAGTACACGAAGCCGTTTCTAGCGTTATCCGCTATTGGCCTTCTGATGAATTCCGCTGCCTGGTGGCTGGGGCCATGGTCCGCAAAGGTGCCCTTCTTCTGGGTCGGATATGTGGGATCGCTTGTCCTGTTCGTAGGGTTGCGGCCTCGGAACCGGAAGTCACCAGTCAAGGTCATGGCCCGCGCTGCCTGAAGCCCCTACGTTGACCTGACCCAACCGCGGAGTACGTGCGTGGCGCCGAACCTGCAACGATTTTG
Organism: Gemmataceae bacterium; assembly: GCA_019694755.1. Lineage (GTDB taxonomy): Bacteria > Planctomycetota > Planctomycetia > Gemmatales > Gemmataceae > JAIBBI01. The sequence goes on along the minus strand of JAIBBI010000003.1, from coordinate 89,630 downwards.
CACCCTTGTTGTCAAATCAAAGCTCGCATCCGGGGCCGACTTGGAGAAGCACTACCGCAACTGGCGGGCGGATGCACCTGACGATCGCGACAATCTACCCTCGTTCATCAAGCACCTCATTGACCGGGCAGGCATTCCCGGGGCGCAACTCGAACGGCTCATCGCAGAGCCGGCGGGGCACGCGACAGTTTCCGCGGACGCGACTCGGGATGTCGAACTGGTGAAGGTCCGCGATCCCCGTCGAAGTCTCGACCGCCGGGACGTTGTCATGCTGTTGGGCGGAATGATCCTGGGTGGATTGGCAGTACTCCTGCCTGTAATGCTCACCCGCAAAGTCCCAGTTAAGAATTCCGCCGACCCGATGCCCGAGTGACTGGCGGTGACTTACTTTCCGATGCAGAATCGGCTAAAGACCCGATCGAGCAAATCGTCGGTGTGAACCGTACCTGTAAGCCGGCCCAGTTCCTCCAAAGCAGTCCTCAGGTCGGCCGCGACGATTTCCGGGGGATCATCCTCCAGTACTCCCAAATGTGCCTTTCGTAATGCGGACAGGCAGGTGTCGACATGGCCTGCGCATCTGCTCAAACTGGGTGCCAGCCCGCGTTCGCTTCGTTCGGCCGCCTTTGCAGCAAGTTCTGAGACCAGAGCGGCCAATCCGAAGCCGGTCTCTGCACTGGTCGCCAACATCCCGATCGGCGATGGTGCCAGGTCACACTTGGTGGCCACTTTCAGGATGGCTCCGACACCAGGGGCGTCCACGGATTCGGGATGAGTCGCGTCGTGACAAAGGAGAATGAGATCCGATGTCGAGATGACCTCCTTTCCAAGCCGCTGAGAATCTTCTTCCAAGGAGTCAGCCGCCGTTCGAATGCCGGCCGTGTCGATCAATTCCAGTGTCTGCCCACGGGAAGAAATTCGGGCAACCAGATAGTCGCGAGTCGTTCCTGCCTCGGAGCTCACGATCGCCGAACTGCCACTGAGAGCATTGAACAATCGGCTCTTTCCAGCATTGGGCGGGCCAGCAAAAGCGACGCGAAACACCCGCCCGGCAACACCCCGGCCCGCGATTTGCTTTTGAACCAGAGTCACGCGAGCCATCGCGTCGGCCAGGCGTTTCAGAGTTTCCGGCTTGGCAACAAACTCAAGATTCTCATCTGCAAAATCAAGTCCCGCTTCGAGGTCGGCGAGGAGATTGAGCAAGTCATCTCGCAGGCCATCAAGCGGTCGCGACACACCGCCTGCCAACTGTCGAAGTGCGGATTTGAGTTCTTCACGGTCACCGGCTTCAATTGCACCAAGTGCGGCCTCTGCTTTGGGGAGGTCGAGTTGGCCGGAAAGAAACGCCCGCAGTGTAAATTCACCTGGACCAGCCGGGCGGGCACCGGACGCGATCAAATCGGCGATCAGCCGCTCGACAAGCGGAAGACTTGAAAGCAGGTGTAACTCGACGACCGTTTGTCCCGTGTAGGATGTCGGACCGGGAAACGAAAATCGCTCGGCCGGCAAGGGAGACGGAACCCCGTGAATTGCCAGGAATCCGGAAGTGACGCTCCGGCCCTGAGCGACTGATCCAGTCGCATGAAAAACCGAGTCGGAGATAGCGAGGCTCTGCGGTCCACTCAGCCGTACGATCGCCCGACCGCCCGGTTGTGCCGCCGAGGAAAGTGCAACTATTGTGTCATCGATCGGCGACATCGTTCACCGGCGGGCTATTTCTTGGAGGCATCGCGAAGCACCTGCGCCCACCACGCGGCAAGCTTTCCGGGAGCTTGCTGCTGTTGCGACTTCTGTTTGGGCGGAACCGGTTTGGCCGCCTCGTTCGCAAGCATTTTCTTAACCAACTTTCGCTCGGTCAGCCCCCAAATACTCGAACAGATGAAATACAGGCTCAGCCCTGCTGGCACCCGATAGAACATGATCGCCATAACCCCAGTCATGTATTTCATGATCGAGGCCTGCTGACGCTGCTCCTCGGACATTTCGGCCGGCATGCTGAGCTTCTGCTGCATAAAGATCAGCACGGCCCCGACAACTGGGAGCAAATTAAAGTACGGCCCCAGATACAGGAAACCGCCAAGTCCATCGGGCTTGCTGATCCAGGGAATGCTCTCGCCCCACCACGCCAACATGTCCGGCGCTGCCAGATTGCGGATCCAAAGAAAGCTATCGAGCCGGAAGAACACACTTTCTTGCAGAGCGAAATAGAGGCCCATGAAGATCGGCATCTGCATGAACAGCATCAGGCAGCCACCGAGGCCGGCGGCCGGATTGACGTTGTGTTTGCGGTAAAGCTCCCTCTGAGCCTGCTGTTTCATCAGAAAATCGTCTTTGTACTTCTTTTCGATTTCCTTCATTTCCGGCCCGAGCTTCTGCATCTTCTCCTGCATTTTCTGCATGGAAGCAGCCTGCCGGCGGCTGATGGGAAACATCATGCCGCGGACTATGACTGTGACCAGCATGATTGAAATGCCGGCCGGGAAAACGGCATGGAGCCACCCCAGAAGCCGATGAATGAGGTTCGTGAATTTGATGATAACATCGGTCCAAAGGCCGAAGTTGCCGTAGTCCGTCAACGAGGCGAGTTGAAGCGAGTCGGCATATCGCTCGACCAATTCGGGGGCGACAGCGTCGGAGCCGGGCAGTCGCTGAAGTTGCCGGACCTTGACGGGCCCGTGATACAGCACGTACCGGTGTTCCACCGGGGCGTCGGCCGTCGGGTCCACTGGTTCAGCTATGGCACGAACTGTTACGTCATCGAGCATCGGAAGTTTGGGGTCCGTTGTGCCCTCAACCGTCGCGCGAACGAACTCGAGGAATCCCGTTTTATCGCCGGGAAGTTTCTTGCCTTCCGCGTCCAGATCATCGACCGCGATGGCCGACGCAAAGTACTGCACCGCGACCGCGGCATAAAGCAGCTTTTTGTCATCGCGGCGGTAGCGGTCGGAACCGCCAAGCCGGCTCAAGGACACATTGTCATTCCAAAGCCGATAAAGTGACCCGGACTTGCTCAGCAGGCCGACCATTGTGTTGCGAAAAGTGGTGGCGTACCACTCGCCCTCGATCGGCAGTGCCCGCCCGCCTGCGAGTTGATAACGGAATTTCGTCCCGTTTCCTGCGCCGGTTCGCTCGATCCGGACCGTCAGACCCAGGTGGTACTCGCCGGGCTTCAGCGTGAAGGTCTTGATCACGCGGAGACCGAACTCGGGCACGTCGGCCGCAAACACCATCTCGCGGGGCGCATCGTTTTTGACGACGGTCCACTTGAGTTGTCCGAGGGTATCGAGTGGCCTTTCTTTGTCGTCATCCGGTCGGCTGTAATGAAAGATTGAGAACGCCGGAGCGACTCCCTCGACTCGCGGCAACAGTGTAACGGGCATCGGCTTGCCGTCTTTCGTCACGGGCAAGCCATATTTGTCGGCGGCAGGAAAGTCGTTAAGGATCAACTCGCGGACGCCGGCCCCCTGAGTCGTCAACGTGGCTGTCAGGTGCTGCCCCGGTCCACCGAGCGTGAACTCCTGTGCGGGCTGAGCCGCCGCCGCGTGGCGTGCAATGACTTTGTTGTTCAGGTGGACGGCTGCCGCCAGCAGGGCCGGGCCGGCCGACGAGTCGCCAATCTGGCTTGCTACCATCCGCACGACGGCCTGATCCTGTTCGTTGCGGGATGCGGTTTGATAAGGCCAGGGGGACAAGGCTGCACGGCCCGGGATGGGTCCGATGGCGGACTGCGCCACAGCGTCAGCGGCATTACCGGCCGCGATCATCCGGGCGACAAGTACTGCCTGGTCGGCTCGCGGGGCGTCGACCGGCCAGAATGCCCCCGGCTTGGCCGGCTCGGGAAAAAGGCGTGGTTTGAGTGACGACCATCCGATGGTCAGCGCAAACACGCTGATAAAGAAGACCACGTAGTTGCGAATCGGAACCTGCTGCTGCATCGAACACCCGTCCGGCATCGAATCCCTGATCAACAGCTACGATATGGTTTTCGCCATGAATCGGGCGAAATTGAGGTCGGCAGGCACTTTACCCGGTCGTTTACCGTCCTTCGCGAAGGCGGTCGCCAAGAAAGTTCTCGAGTTCGGGAATTGCGTAGATCTTTTTCACCGTCGAATCGACATCGTATTCGACTCGCCGGAAACGGATGGTTTCGTCGTCGAGCAGGACGTAACAGGCCCGCCAGTCGCCGTCACGGGGTTGTCCGACCGAACCGACGTTGCAAAGGGTCTTGCGGCCGTCGAGCTTGTACGTCATTTCGATTTCGTCGGGCGCATGAAACTGCATGGTCTCCGTGAAGATCCCCGGCACGTGCGTGTGTCCCTGAAAACAGTACTTTTCTACCAGCGCGAAGATACGCTCCATTTTCCGCTGATTGTAAACGTCCTCGGGAAAAACGTATTCGTTGAGCGGGTTGCGGGCGGAGCCGTGTACATAAAGATGGCCGTTTTCCCGATGCGAGCGAGGCCTCTCGGCAAGAAACTCCCAGCGTTTTTCTTTCAAATCCCGACGATCGCCGGCCGCCTCAAGCTGAGCCCGTGTCCAGAATATCGCCCGCTCGGCGGATGCGTTAAAACCCTCCGGGTCGAACATGGCTCCCTGATCGTGGTTCCCCAGAATCACTAGTTGGCAATTCATGATCAGGTCGACGCATTCACGGGGATTCGGCCCGTAACCGACAACGTCGCCCAAGCAATAGATATGGTCAACCGCTTGCGTCTTGATGTCGGCCAGTACGGCCTGCAACGCTTCGAGGTTACTGTGGATGTCGCTGATGATGGCCTTCACAAACGGCCTCGTGCTCGATGCAGAATCCGAACGTTCTCCTCAATCTAATGGCCTGCAAACACCTGCGTCAAGCGGGCGGAGCGAATTCAAAAGCCAGTCATGGCCGACCGCGGTAGGATCGGGTGCCCTCCGCGGGTCTGACGGGCCATCAAGCAGCAGAAAACTCCACTTGACAAGGCGACAAAAATGGGTATTTCCGCCCCCGGCCGTGGGCCCGTAACGGGCCGGGCCGACTCCCCGGGGGGGGGAAGGGGGTGCTCGTATGACGGCTCGCAAGTGGATTCTGGCAGTCGCAACCTTAGGCGGGCTTAGCGGGTTTGCCCCGGCGCAGCAGTCCGCATCGTCGTTTTTTACAGGCGTGTCGGCAACGCAGATTCGTAACACGCCTCTCGATACGAGCAAGGCGATTGCTCAAAAACCGGGACAATCGGCTTTGACCTCGAACAGATTCGACTTTACCTACTTGTTCAACAAGCTCACGATTCCAACATATCCGCCGAAAAAAGGTATCAGCCCGCTGCCGCCTCCGAGCAGTTTTCCCAGCACGCATTACGAGAACTTCAAGACAGTCGGGAAGCCGCCGTTCCCGCTCAAGTACATGTTCGGGAACAAGAGTCCGATCCAGCCGGTCGCCCCGTTCATTCCCAACACCAGCACCCCGGTCGGGCCTGGCAGTAACTAGCCAGTTAACGACCATCGCGAATAAGATGGCACCCCGCGGCAGATACCTGCCGGCGGGGTTTCTTGCTTCCTAATCACACGTGCAGGCCGCGAATGCGCGCACGACTAACCGACCGTTGCCCATTGTGCGGCACACCATCGCCCGTCGCTCGGCTGGCAGCGGCCACGTGGCTCGCTCCTCCGGTGGTCGACGAAGTACGCTCGCGATATGCCGCATGGGATCCCGCGAATGGCGCGTGCCCGAATTGTGCCCGACTTCAGCTTCAGCGCATCCTCACTGAACAGGCATTGACGCCGCCCAAGGAAACGCCGGACGGTCACCACAAATTGCCGGCCTGGGAATGTCTGCCAACGCCGTTTCGGGTCGGGGCCGACCCGCGGTTTACTGGAGCCGGCGTGACGATCGCCATGATCGACGCGGCTTTCTATCCGCACCCTGATCTCGTGCGACCACGCAATCGCATCCGCGCCTGGATAGACGCTACGGGTGCCCGGATCAAAGCCATCAGCTTTGCGCCAGATGAGAAGCCACACTGGCCCGGTTGGGACAACATCGATGCGGCCCAATGGCACGGGCTGATGGCGTCTGGCATTGCTGCGGGCAACGGCCGACTCAGCCACGGCCTTTACCGTGGGATCGCGCCAGACGCGGAGTTGATCCTGGTCCAGACAATGGACTCGAAGAGGAAGATCACCAACGCCACTCTGGCAAAGGCGCTCCGTTGGCTGCACAGGTACGGCGCCTCGTTCGGGCTCAAGGTTATCAATTTCTCCGTTGCCGGCGATCCGGTCGATCACCTGCCCGGCAATGTGGTTGATCGAGAATGTGAACGACTGCTGAAAAAAGGCATCACTCTTGTCGCTGCCTGCGGCAACTCCAACAGGCACTTCCTCGTTCCGCCTGCCACTTCGCCTGCCGTCATCGCCGTGGGCGGATTGGACGATCGAGACCGGATCGACCCGGAAGCCTGGCGGCCCTGGCACTCCAATTGGGGTGAGGCGACTGACGGCTCGCTGAAACCTGATCTGGTAGCACCAAGCTGGCGAGTCGTCGCTCCACTCCTGCCCCAATCCAGCGTCGCGGCCGAGGCCAAGGAACTGTTCGCCCGACGATTGCTTGGCGATAGGACGTGTGAGCCTCGGATAAACGCTGAAAAGCTGGTTACTCCCTACTACCAGCACATGGACGGCACCAGCGTCTCGGCCCCGATCGTCAGTAGTGCCGTCGCCTGCATGCTTCAGGCCAATCCCGGACTCACACCGGCCCGAGTGAAGGAGCTTCTCCTGAAAACATGCAAGTCGGTGCCGTCGATCCCGGCCGCGCGTCAGGGCGCGGGAGCGGTGCAGGCGGGCGCGGCCGTTGCCGCGGCACTGGCCGCGCGTTTCGAGTCGATCGGCGGTCGGCGAAAGGGCTAACGCTTGAGATGGCCGGTCCGCGTAGAATTGGCGTAAATTACTGAAACCCACCCCCACCGCCCTGCCCGGGCCTTTAGGGCGAGAGTTGCGTATGCCTCGTAAGCCGAAGAGCTGCTGCCAAAGTTTGCTTCGCCTTTCACAGTTGGAAGTTCGACTGGCTCCGGCCGCTGGTCTCGTACCCGTTGGCACACAACCGACGGGTGGACTCAGTGGCAAGATAGCGTACATCCACGCCGGGCACGGCTATACCGCCGACAACCTCGGTACCGGCGCGTGGAGCTTTCAGCGTGGCGAGCAGTTTGAAATGATCGAGGACCTCGGCAATGTCGACCAGATGACGTTTCTTGCCGACTACCTCTTCCGCGCTGGCGCAACCGTCGTACCATTGCGGCCTATCGGTCACCAGACTTCCGAGGTCGTGCTCGACAACGACGATGTGGGCGTGACGTTTTCGGGCACCTGGACCAACAGCACTGCCAGCGTTTTCTACGGCAGCGCAGGCGACGTGCCGTATCGATACGTGACTACGTCAGCGGTTGAAACAGCTTACGCCCGATACCGGCCCGCGGTAACGCACGCGGGGTTCTACCCCGTTTACGCCTGGTCGTCGCCGGGTTCCAATCGCGCTGCCGACCAGCTTTATCGTGTGAATCACTCTGGCGGAATTACCGAAGTCACGATCAATCATCGCCGCGTCGGCAACGGACTCGTATATCTCGGCACCTACTTCTTCGAAGCCGGGACCAGTGGCTATGTCGACATCAGTAACCGGTCGAACAGTACCGGGAGCGTCGTCATTGCCGACATGATCCGCTTCGGCAACGGCATGGGCGATATCGACCGCGGCGGCGGAGTGTCCGGATTGGCCCGCGAAGATGAAGCCGGCATCTACTGGGTAAAATGGCACGTCGACCGTTCGCAGGGCATTCCCGACAGTGAATACCGATCATCCACCGATGACCGGACGGCGACCGTATCCTTGTCGCCGCGCTACGCAGAGTACATGAACCGTGAGCAGAACGGCACATTGTCCGACCGCGTATTCGTGAGTTTCCACTCGAATGCTGCCGGGGGGCGAGGCGTCCTCGCACTGCTCAATGGCAACAACGACCCGGCCTCGGCGACGCCCAACATGGCCCTCCTGGCAAGTTCGCTCGGTACCGAAATCAACAACGATCTGGTCGCTCAGAACGGATCGTTCGAGCACAACTGGTTCGATGCGGGCACCAACGTCACGCTCGATCGTTCGGACATCGAATTCGGCGAAATCAACAACTACTACGTCAACAACGAATTCGACGCGACCATAGTCGAGGTCGCCTACCACGATAATCAGCTCGATGCCGAACTGATGCGTGACCCCAAGGTTCGCGATGCCGTCGCCCGAGCAACATATCAGGGTCTTGTCAAGTACTTCCGTGCAGTGGACGGGAACACGACCCCCGCAACTGCCCTGCCCGGCCCTGTATCCAGTGTGCGAGCGGATTCGCCAAACATTGGCAGCGTTACGCTCGCATGGACACCTCCCACAGCGAGCGGAGTCATTGGGGATGGGGCGACAGGATACCGGATCTACGCGTCGACCGATGGCTACGGATTCGACGGTGGCACCCCGGTTTCAGGCGGTGCGACCACATCAGTCACACTTTCGGGATTCGACCCCACCCTGCCCTACTTTTTCCGAATCGTTGCGGTCAACGCCGGCGGCGAGTCCGCCCCCTCGGAAGTGCTCGCCCTGACACCCCGGGGTGGACCGAAGCAGGTTCTCATCGTCAACGGATTCGACCGCCAAGCCCGATCCCTGAACCCGACGCAGCCGTACGGGATCTCGCCCAACACGGTTGAACGGGTGCGACCCCGCGAAAGCAACTCGCGAGATTACGGCATTCAGGTGGCGACTGCGATTCAGACGGCTCGCCCCGGCGTCCGGTTTGCCTCGACGAGCAACGAGGCGGTTATCAGCGGTGCCGTAAATCTCACAGATTACAAAGCTGTGGTCTGGATACTTGGGGAAGAATCGACGGCTGATCGTACGTTCGATGCGACCGAACAGGCCAAGGTGGAATCGTACCTCGCTGCCGGGGGACATCTCTTCCTGTCGGGGTCGGAGATCGGCTGGGATCTCGACCAACAGAACAATGGCCGACCGTTTTACGAGAATTCGCTGAAGGCGAATTACGTATCCGACGACGCTAACAGCTACAGCGTCACAGGAACCGGTGCGGGGATATTCAGCGGCATCAGCCTAACGTTCGATAACGGCGCGCTGTTTTACGACGCGCAGTTTCCTGACGTCATTAGCCCGCAGGCTGGTGCTCAATCCGCTATGGTCTATGCCAGCACAACCAACGGTGCGGCTGTGCAGGTCCCGGGCACCGGGGGTCGAGGAAACGTCGTCATGCTGGCGTTTCCTTTCGAGACTGTTACATCTGCCGCGAATCGCACCGCAGTTATGGACCGCGTGCTGAGCTATTTTGCCGTTTCCGCGCCGCCACCGCCCCGCGTTCAGAGCGTGTTCGTAAACTCCGGGACGGCACAACGGTCGATGGTAACCAGCCTGACAGTCACATTCACTGGCGTCGTCGACTTGGGGACCGGGGCATTCCAACTCATCCGGACAGGTCCGACGGGAATCCAGGGAAGTGTGGCTCTTTCCGTCGATTCTACGTCGAGCACGGCGACTCAGACGATTGCTCGGCTGACGTGGCCGGCCAACTCCGCGTTTTCCGAAACGAATTCACTCATTGACGGGACCTATACGCTGACTGTCACCGGTTCGCTGGTCGATTCCATCGACGGAAATCTGGACGGCGACAACAACGGTTTGGCGGGCGGCAACTTTGTGACCCCGACGACGGGGTCCGGTCGACTGTTCCGCCTCTTTGGCGATTCGGACGGCAATGGCCTGGTCGACAGTATCGACTTCCTCGCATTCCGACTGGCGTTCCTCGGTACCTCATCGACATTCGATGCCGACGGAAACGGGACTGTCACTACGACCGATTTCCTCGCGTTTCGCCTTCGATTCTTGCAATCGGTCTGACGACCGAACGGGGTAAAGGTCCCATGATGCGACAGTGGCCGGCCAGAATCGGCACGATGTTGGCCGTCATCTATCCAGTCGGGATCATCACCATTCTCTACTTCGCGTTTCGCGACGTGAACGAGCAGGACCGGCAGTTGAACAATCAGGCCCGGCCGGCGAGTGCAATCGGCGGCAAGTCGACGCCGATGTTGAGACCAGACGACTTGAGCAGGCTTGTCGGCAATTGGTCCGGGACGCTGGAGTACCTGGATTACACGGACGACAAATCCCGAAGCCGCTTGAACACGACCTTGACGTGCAAACTATTGGGAACCGAATTACAGACGGCATTCTCGTACGTCGAGCCCTCAGGAAAGGTGGTCGGAGGCACACCAACAACTTGGGCTCTTACGGCGGAGGGCACGCGTATCCGAATTGGCACTGAAGAATGGACCGTCCAGTCCCGGACCGATTCGGACTGGGAATTGACTCGCGACGGAACGGACAACAACAAACCGGCCGTGATCCGTCGGATTGTCAATGTCGAAGGGAATAGCTTGCGGATTCGCACCGATATCCACTATTCCGGTTCGAAGGGATCGCTGACACGCAACGAGTATATCCTGACGCGAAACTAGCAATCATGCCTCGTGCCGCCAGAGGAGTACCTGCTCGATGAGCCATACAGCAAGCTGAAGGCTTCTGTCCCCGTCATCGCGTGCCGGGTCGAACTCACTGAGGCTCAATGCACAGACACGCGGGCTCCAGAGGGACTTCATGATCTGCAGCAACTCGACGGGCGACATCCCCATCGGAAGCGCGTCGCCGACGGCAGGAAAAAAGGCCGGGTCCAGCACGTCCCAGTCGATGTCGATGCACAGCCGTTTGGCACGTTTGGCGGCGGCGATGGCAGTTTGCCGGTCCTCGAGCGGTCCGACGGCATGACGGTAGAACTTCCGAGTTTCCATCGTCGGTAGAAACAAGTCTCGGCGACCAAAGTTGACAATAGGCGGCCGGGGATCGAGGTGACGGACGAAATTGCCGTGCGTTTCGTCTTCAATCACATCATCGAAATGGTAGACATCGAGATGGGCATCGAACTGGGCGACGCAGGCGCCGGGGATCGCAGCAAGCTCTTCGTAAAGCGGTGCAACGCTTAAGTGGTTCCCGCCGATCCACAACAAAAAGTGCCCGGCCACCAGGGCCTCGCGTGCCGCCGCACGGGCCCGCATTCGCCAGGCGCCCACATCGCCCGGCGTGGCCAGAGGCAATTCCGTCAACGTCACCTGATTGGCAAAGGCGACTGAGCGACACGGGCGCGACTCCTCCGCGGCGTCGTCGAGCATTTCCCGTACGGCATCGGCAATCAACTCCGCGCCGTGCTGCGTCCCCGGATTGCCAAACATCGCGAACGGGCAGACAAATATCGTCGTCGGCATCGCAACCCCGATGGCAATTCTGCGTTCCCTCAGTTATATCGATACTCATGACCGCCACCCGTGCCCCCTGGGTCGGCCGCGACGTCGCCGACGGGAAATACCACGTACTCGGCCTTCTGGGCGAGGGCGGGATGGCGTCGGTATTTCGGGCTCGCGAAAATTCTACCGGTCGTGATGTCGTCCTCAAAGTCCCCAAGCCGGCGTTGCTCGCCGACCCGGAGTTTGCGCACCGGTTTGCCCGCGAAGTTCGCACGCTCGTCGAACTTCGGCACCCGTCGATCGTGAATGTCCTCGGGTTCGCCCGCCACGATGGCATTCCGTTTGCCGTGCTCGAGTATCTTTCGGGTGGCACGCTCGATGACCGACCGAAGCCGTGCTCGCCGGACGACCTGGCATCGTGGCTTCCTGCTATCTCCAGTGCACTCGACCATATTCATGCGGCTGGCTATGTCCACCGGGATGTGAAGCCCGGTAACATCCTCTTCGACAACAACGGTATCGCCAAACTTGCCGACTTCGGCGTCATCAAGGCCGTTGACTCCGCGACGGCCGCACAGACGCAGGCGCTTACGGGATCGGGCGAAGCGTTGGGTACTCCGCAGTATATGGCACCCGAGATCGCCAAAGGCGACAAGTGCGGCGGACGTGCGGATCAATATGCACTTGCTGTCACCGTGTACGAGATGCTGGCCGGCCGACGCCCGTTCGAGGGCAGCACGGGCGCGGTCATTCTTGTGAAACAAATCCGCGAGAAGCCGATTCCGCTCGACGAAGCTGCGGGCACCTCCTCGGCCGTCGCCGCAACGGTCGGGCGGGGCATGGCCAAGGACGCTTCGCGGCGGTTCCCCCGCTGCCAGGACTTCGCTAATGCCGTTTTGGCAGCAAGAAGTGTGGTTTCCGATTCGAGCAGCCCGAACGACGCGCGGGAATTCACGCCGCGATCACTCGTGGTGCCTATCACGATCGGCCTGTCATTTCTGGCACTGGCAGTTGGCGGAGCAGGAATGTGGTACGCCTTCCGAACCGGAGGGAATCAAGCGGGCCAACCCGTCGCGGTCGCTCCAATCGTACCCGCTGCCGATTTGCCGATTGCCCCTATCGGCCCGCCATTCACGTTCAAGATTGAGGGCCCGACCGACGCGATTCCATCTGGCAAACCGGTGAAGGTTTTAGTGCGAGTGGTCCGGCGACCGGGATGGGTGGGCGATATCCGGATCGCGGCGACTGCCGACCGTGGCGCCGTCACTGATGGCGACACTCTGATCCCCACTCATAGCGATAATGGACAAGTCATTGTCACGCCGGCTTCGGGTCCGTTTCAGTTATCGGTCGTTGCCGAAGCCGACGGGCACTCCCAAACTGTGGCCATTCCGATCGCAGTGCAATCACCCCTATATGCCGTGCAACCGATCGACGACATTCTGGTGATGCCTGGAAAGTCTGCCAGTTTGACTCTCTTTTTGTCGAGGGAAGGAACGGCGTTGCCGGTAAGACTCGCATTGGAACTTCCAGCCGGAATCTCGTCGAATCCGTCGCAGTTGGATTTCCCGGCCGGTCGCAATGAACTGGCAATCACGCTTTCCGCATCTCCGACTGCCAATGCCGGCACCGGCCGGCTGATCGATCCGGGCACTGGCAAGGAATTGTCTCGCTTCAACGTCCGCGTCACGGAGCCCAAAACGGCAAATGCGACGGAATCCCGGCTTATTGGCAAGATGCGAAATGCCGTCAGGCACGTCGCGTTTCATCCATCCGATTCGGGCCGACTGTTCGCTTGGGATTCAAGCTCGGTGGCTGAATGGAGTGTCACCGCCGGCACCTCAGAAACTGTTCGGTCCCTGTCCGATTCCCCCACTGCCGTTGGTATATCGCCTGATGGCAAACGGCTGATCACGGCATTTGGCACGAAAGCGATGGTCACGACAATCCGACAGCGAACCACCGGCGGGCAACCATCGGACCTGCGATCAACGATTCTGGGAGTCTATTTTGAGGGAAACCAACCCATGTTCCGCTGCCGGGCGGGCGTCGCCAGTTCGGCCGGGACCACTGTTGTCGGGACTTCCATTCCGAAAAATGTTGAATGGGTGAAATACGCCAACGTCGGCGGCCACTCAGCCGCGCAACTTCGCCGATCGGCCGATCAGTTGCAATGGATCCAGGGAGCCAAGGCGCAGACATTCCCGACGCCGGAAGCGGTCGTGGACGGCGCCATCAGTCCGACCGGCCGATGGGTCGTCGGACTCACCCGAAGCCAGGTTCTTCTGTACGATACGACGGGGAGTAATCCCGCGCAGCCAATCTGGACCGCGAATTCGAACAACGGAACGTCCGTCGCAGTCTCCGCGGACGGTCGATCTGTGGTGGTGAGTTTTGGACCGGAACTGCGGCTCTTTTCCGTGCAACCCTAGCCACGGTATCCGTCATGCCCGACGACCCATTTGAAGAACTCGAAGAGCTTTTTTCGTCGGAACCGGGAAGAGTCGGCTATACGCCGACACGGAAGGAACCGCTTCCGCGTCCCGCTGTCGAGCGGACTCCGACACGCAAGGAGCAAGTCGTCACGCCGCCCCCACCGAGCGCCTCCGCGGTGCGGCCTGGTAGCGACGATGCGGCGGCATTTCGACCGCAAAGTCGACCGCCGATCGCCCGAATTTGCGTCCTCGACGATGGCCGGGATGACGGTCAATGGTTTCGAATCCGGACGGAGTCATTCGTCATCGGACGCTCGGAAGGCAATTGTCAGATACCGCACGACCCGCTGATCGCGCCTCGCCACGCGGAGATCGTCCGAACTATAGAAAACGGCAAATACGTCTGGCACCTGAATGATCTGCAGAGCCCTTCCGGGACCTTCGTGCAGGTGCCGCGCCGGCCGCTCAAACACGGGGCCGAATTGTGGCTGGGATCGCGCCGATACAGATTTGAACTCTACCCGGTGGCATGCATTACCGAGCTTGGCGGCAACAAACACGTTCTGCTCGATCCGCCCGCAGTCACCTTCGGCCGCTCGGTCGCACCGAACGACCCCTGCCTTGCCTGGCAACACGCACGCTTCGAATTCGCCGACGGTCAATGGACCGTCGTCGCGATGCCCAGCCGAAACGGCGTTTATGTGCGGACGGATCGCGTCCGATTCCCTGCCGTGTGCCGGTTTCAACTCGGCGAACAGAGATTTGTCGTGGAGGTCGTGACATGAGGTTGCGATTGCGGGTCACGCCGGCCAACGGTCCGGGGTTTGATTTTGTCGCGGACAAGCCGGTGGTCCGAATCGGACGCGACCCGGCCAGCGAACTTTGTTTCGCGGAAGCTGCCGACAACGTGAGCTGGGAGCACGCGACCATAACGGTATCCGACAGGGCGGCCACGCTCGCAGATCAGGAGTCGACCAACGGCACCTTTCTGAATGCCACCCCGACAAGACTGAAGACGGCCGCCCTGAAGATCGGCGATGAGTTTCGGCTGGGCCAAACGGGCCCCCGACTCAAGGTGCTCGACCTGGAATTGAATAGTTCGCCCGTACCGATACCACCACGGCCGAAGCCGGTGGCTTCGCGACCGGCGCATCCGCCGGCCCCTTCCGAGGGCGTGTCGGTGACTCGCAAACTCCTTCTGGAAACACAATCCAGGAACAGGTCACTGACCGCCGTCCTCGTGGGCGTCTTCCTTGCCCTGCTGCTTCTGATCGCTGGAGCCATCTGGCTGATTGATACACGGGGCCGATCGACCGACCAGGCGGTTACAGAAGTGAAGAAAGACGTCAAGCAGGTCGACGCCCGTCTCGACGAGACGGCGAAACAACTGGCCGGACTCAGCCAGGATGTCAAAGGGCTGGCGACATCCTTCGACGAGACCAACCGACGCAACGAGGAAATCCGAAAGGAAGACGCCCGCAAGCTGGATGTGGTTGCAGACGAGGCGAGGAAGGCCAATCAGGACATCTTGGCCGAACTGAGAAAGAAACCGCCTGCCGAGCAACCCGTGGACGACGTGGCCGCCCTGAACAAGGCACGTGGCGGAGCGGCCGCACCCGATGCGGACGACCCGCCACTCGAACTCAAGCCCGGACTCGTCATTAGCATTCGACGTCGCGGCTCGGCAAATCGTCGCGGCGTGGACTACGAAAACGCGGTGCTGGTCGCCGCGACTCCGACAACCTTGCACGTTGCTTCACTCGATCCGGCCAAACCGAAAACGATACCCGTTGACCAGATAGAAACGGTTTTTGTCCGCAACCAGATGTACACTTTCAATCCTTCGTCCAACCTGTTTGAGACCGGATTGAGCTACTTCCGACTCGACAAAACCAACGGCAATTTCGTCCGCATTCCTCGCCAGGAAGTCGACCTCTCCGCGTGCGAGCGTGGAGAGACGGAGGGAGAAATCATCACGCAGTGTTTTCTGAACCGCTCGGGCGGATTCGTCGTCGTCGTGCCCAAGAACAAGTTCAATTCGTCCCAGTTTGAAGCCAATGTCCTGCTCCGGATCGTGACCAATTTTGGCGTTCACACCTGGTACGACCCCGACCGGACCTATCGATTCAAGACTCATCAACAAATCGCCAAGGAACTCAACGAGGAATACGAGCGAAAGAAGAAGGAATCCGATGCCGAACAATGGAAAAAGAAGGTCGAGGCTTACAAACTCGCCACGGATCGAATCCGCGCGCTGAGGCCCTATTGGTGGCGCGGCTGGTAGTCCTGATAATCGAAAGACGCTCCGTTGCGAAGGTTCACCGCCCGGACGACAAACGCCGCATCGGCGACCTCGCGGCAGAAACAGGTATCGACATAGCCCGAGTCCTCCCATCGTCCGAAATTTGGATCGCAGGACTTCAGCAACACCAACAGCTCCGCACCGATATCGCGAGCGATTCTCGCGGCAATGCTGTCGCTCGTCCAATTCCATGACACGGGCCAACCATCTTGCGGCCAGTCCATTACATCAACGACACGACGGATTCCGCTTTCCTCCATCGATAATCCGGGCACCATAGACGCGATGCAACGACCGGCCAGCGACATAGCTCGAATGGCACCGTCATGGGAAACATTTGTCGGCAAACTGTGAATGCGATCGAAGGCCCGGACAGCCTCTGCAAACATTCCGCCGCCGGGCACAATGACGGTCGGTGAATCTCCCAGAAACTGATCGAGTCGCCGACCGAGTTCGGGCCAATCGTAGAGACTGCCGCCTACCTTTACTACCTGCATGACAGCAACTCCGCTACCGACCTGGCACAACCCGCCCGCGACGATCCGACGCCCCAGCGCAGCTCCAGATCTATCATCTGAAACCCGACCGCTGCTTCCCGGGCATAATCGATGCCACTCCCCGCGGCGACAACTGTTCGACAGTCACCTGCAATCGCGAATAGCGACTCTCGAATTCGGTCAATCTGGAGATCACGAATTCCGCGCGCCATTGCGACGATTTCGATTTCCGAGAGTGATTCGATATCGCCTCCGATCATCCTCGCGAGTCGCGCGAGGGCCATCGGCCGGGTGGCGGGCCGACCATCAGCCGTAGCCAAATCGCTGGAGTCGTCGGCAACACCACCGAGGACGAGATTAACATCCAACGTGGTCGCAAAGAATTCAGCCATGCCGCCCCACCCGAGAATTGCACAGACGGGCGTCCGACGAGCACCGGTGTAAATCAGCTCGCCCGAACGCAATCTTTGAGTATCGGTTAGCCCAATGGGAGCCGGCTTGCCCCCTCTCAGTCTGACAACGTCACACGTGGTTGAACCAACATCCACGAGGACTCCTTCGGGACAAAGGCGTGCCGCAACGCTCGCGAGGGCTAACCAGTTGGCCGCGGCACACGGCAGCGGATCGGACAGTGATTCTCGACCACTCAAAAACCGACCATCAGTTCGCCAGAATTGCGTTTCCGGCCCGAACACACTTGTCGCTGCCGTGATGATTGCCGTGACGCCTTCCCGTTTCGTTGCGAAACAATCGCACAACTCGCCAGTCATTGTGACCGCGACCCGACTCCAGTGCCAACCCGACACAAGCTGATGAAGTTCCGCCTCCAGGCGACTTGGATTCTTCCAAAGAGGAAACTCTCTGGATCGGGCATCGTCACCGCATACTGCTTTGAGATTAGCGCCCCCGATATCGATTCCGAGCACGTTCATGAGGGCCGGACCATTTCGTAAAGCGTGCCTTCGGCTCGCCGTTGACCGGGATTGGCGGCCCGCATAGGTCGACGGGAAATGACCCAACCACGACGCTCCAATTCCTCCGTCAGCCGGGCGGCCGGCGGGCGATTCTGGTCCGTTAGCAACACAGTACCGCCGGGCTCCAAGACGCGAGCCAACACATTGAGGAGCGGATCGATGCTCCGATCTTCGTATGTCACGTCGGACCCCAGAATGATCGGGACTCGGAGGTCGGCCGGCGGATCGCGCCAGTCGAAGGGCCGGGCAGAAAAGTCAGTGAAACCATTGAGGGCCGCATTTCGGACCGCAAACGCGACGGCCGTCAGGTCATAGTCACTGAATACGACGCGGAGCCCCCGCGAGAGCGCTGCCAGCCCTGCGATCCCAAGTCCGCAGCCGATTTCGAGTGCTGTCTGACCCGCGGGCCAGTCTCGCTCGAGTACCGCTCTCGCGAGCATGCGAGCCGCCGGCCAAACGTCGGCCCAGTACGGCATGTATTCGTCCTGTGCGAAGGCCGATTGCACGCAGGGTAGGTCGAGTAACTCTTCAATATCGCCGGGCCGGTCAATCAGAAACTGCGCTCGGTGAAGAATGACCTTTTCCCGGATCAGCCCCTGCAACTGGTCGGGATCGACGTACGCACGCGGCGGGCGGTCGCTCATGGCGATACTGTACCTGCACAGGCCACGAGTTCGGCATGAGTAATCGGGCGGTCTGCCGGGAAGAGGCAATAGCCGGCCGGAGCTTCCTGCCCGTCGAGGACGACTTGAAACTCGTTGGGTATCTGAAAGCCGTTTTCGCAAGGAATGTGACCGGTCACGACCAGATCGGCATCAACCTGCTTCAACAATCTCACGACGCGTTCAGACGAAAGGTCTCGCCCCCAGACGAGTCGATACACGTCGCCGCCGGGGGCAAACGACTCTGGCGGCAGTACTGGAGCAGTCAGGCATTCCGCGTTCCACGGGGCGTCGCCGTTAGGGATGCTATGGCTCATGAATACCCGGTTGGCAGTTCGAACGCCTAGTGGGGCAGCTTCAATCAACCGCGTCATGCCTTCGTAGACGAGTTCGGCATGCTCTCCGTAGGCGATGTCCACTCCCGCTCGGAATAGCTGATTCAGGTCACCATTAGCTTTCGCGACCGGCCGATTTGTGATCTGCGCAAACTCGTGATTGCCCGGCAGAAAATGCACGCGCCCGGGAAACTGGACGATCGTCGCGGCAACGAGATCGAGAAGTTGATGCGACTTGTCCGACCCGTCTGGATAAGCGTGGGGCCCGTGAATGACCTCCTGAAGTACGAGGTGCCGTCGGGGGTGCTTTCCAAGGGCTGCCAACTCGAAAATGCGGCGGAAGTGCTGTAATTGGCCGTGCAGATCGCCCGCGACCAGCACGTCGGTGGCGTCGGCAATCTGTACGAGACGCCCGGTCCGCCCGGGCGTGGCGCGGCACACGGCCGCGGCCTTGAAGTAAAGGCGGTTCATTGTCGCAGCGTCCGGCATAACGGAAGTCTACCACTCTGATGATTCTGACGCCAACCTTGCCGCCGGAGTCCGGCCGGCAGACAATCTCGACATCACTCCAGGACGGGCGAATGGAACTCACGCGCAACTTGCGACACAATGCGGTGGCCCGTCTCAAACCGACCCCACCGCACAGCGTGCCGCCCGACGCGACAATCGGCGACGCCGTCAGACTGATGCGTTCCAAACACGTCGGCTGCCTGCTGGTCTGCGACGGAAAAGTTCTGGTTGGCATCCTTACCGAGCGAGACGTGATGACCCGCGTGCTGGCGGTTGGCCGGCCGCTGTCGGACACCGTCGATGAGGTCATGACCGCTCAGCCGCGAACAGTTTGCTCCCGCGACCCGATTCGTCGGGCATTGGCCCGAATGGAAAAGGGCGGCTACCGACACTTGCCCGTAGTCGATGACGGGGGCAAACCGGTCGGCATTCTGTCGGTCAAGCGTGTAGTCCATTACCTGGCGGAGCACTTTGCGTCGGCGGTATACAATCAACCGCCTGCCCCTCGTGATTTTCCGTCGCACCGTGGGGGAGCATGACCCGGTTGCTGGTCTTAAATGGCACACCACCCTCGAACTGATCTCGAATCTGCGGCGATCCGGTTTGCCGGCGATTTCGGCGATTGCATTCAGCTCATGGGCGATCAATTTGCCCGGACGTCGGCCGCGCTCGGAAACGCCGTTTTCACCGCACCGGACCTGCCCGGAGAAATCCGATCTCGCCCGGGAACGCTGGGAGGCGTTCACGCATTCCAGGTCGGGTTCGGATCCTCGGCAATCACGCCGGGCGACTACGTACACACTCTAGTCGCGATGACACCGGCCGCATTGCGGGCGAATCTCCCCGATGTTGCCGCCGGCGGCATCATCGTCGCCAATACCGATTCGTTCGTCGCAGAAGAATGGGTCAAAGCTGGCTACGACCGCGATCCGCTTTCGGACGGCACGTTGACCGGCTATCGAGTCATTCGAGTCCCGGTTACGACACTGAACGCTGACGCCGTTTCCGCCCTGAAGTTAAGCCCACGCGATGCCGACCGTTCGCGATGTTTCTTCGTATTGGGTCTGATGTACTGGCTCTACGATCGGCCGCTCGATGCCACTCTCCATTGGCTTCGCGACCGATTTGCACACCTCCCGGACGTGTACAAGGCCGACCGGAGGTCGCTCAAGGCGGGTTATCAGTTCGGGATGGATCTTCCCGGGCACGCCGGATTTCGCGTGGCGGCTCAGGTGTACGGCCCCGGAGTGTTTCGCAGGGTCAATGGTGCAACTGCCTTGGCGTTGGGAATAGCAGCTGCAGCCAATCGATCAGGGCGGGAGGCTCTTTTTGCATCTTTTCCCTTTGCGCCGGCAGTTGAACTGCTTCATCAGCTCATGGAATTGCAGCCGCCGGGAGTCTGCCCGCTTCAGGCCGAGGACGAATCGGCCGCGGCTTCGATGGCGCTGGGTGCGTCGTTCGGCGGGTCGCTCGGGTTCACCGCCACGGCCGGCCCTGGCTTGGGAAACATCAGCGACGTCATCGGTCTGGCGGTCGCAGCGGAGTTGCCGCTCGTTGTGATCCACACGATGCGATGTGGTCCGGCACTGGGCGTGCCCGGGAAGCCCGAGCAGGCCGACCTGCTCCAGGCAATCCACGGTCGGAACGGTGAATCTCCCGTTCCGGTCCTGGCCGTCCGGTCACCGGCCGACGGATTCGATGTCGTGCTCGAGGCCACCCGACTGACAATGCGTTACATGACGCCGGTCATCGTCCTGACGGACGTGGGGCTATTGCACGCCGGTGAACCGTGGCGCGTCCCCAATGTGGCCACACTGCCGGACCTTCGTCCGCCGGCCAGCCCTCCGCCACCCACGCCGGGAAAGCCATTCTTGCCGTACGCACGCGATGTCAGGCTGGCCCGCCCCTGGGTCGTTCCTGGAACTCCCGGACTGGAACACCGAGTCGGGGGGCTCGAAAAGGAAGACGGCACCGGTGTCGTCAGTTACGAACCCGCCGACCACGAACATATGGTTAATGTCCGCGGGCAGAAGATTGCCCAGATCGCTGGCGACATCCCGCGACTTGCCCTCGAAGGTCCCCCTCAAGGAGATCTGTTGTTTTTATCATGGGGTGGCACGTATGGCGCTGTTCGCCAAGCGGTCGAGTCGTTACGCACTTCCGGCTTCAACGTTTCGCACGGCCACCTCCGGCATCTTTCCCCGCTCCCGGCGGATACCAGCGACGTCTTGCGACGGTTCAAACGGGTGGTCGTGCCCGAGTTGAATTGCGGTCAACTCGTATCACTTTTGCGGTCGCAGTATTCCATCGATTGTGAATCACTGCCCAAAGTTCAGGGCCGGCAATTCCTCGGTGCCGAACTCGCCGACTGGGCCCGTGGCTCATTCCGGCCACGACTCTTGAGCCCGGGGGTGGAGTTATGACAGGTACTTCCCTGCCGGTCCTCTCGGCTAAGGACTTTGCGACCGATCAGACGGTGCGTTGGTGCCCCGGCTGCGGCGATTACTCGGTGTTGACCAACTTCCAACATGCGTTGGCAGGGCTCGGATTGCCGCGAGAACGCGTCGCCGTCATTTCCGGATTCGGGTGTGCCGGCAGGTTGCCTTATTACCTGAACACCTACGGATTCCACACGCTCCCGGGCCGGGCCCTGCCACTCGCAGTCGGGCTGAAAGCGGCACGACCAGATCTCACGGTCTGGGTCGCAGTCGGCGAGGGCGATACATTGGGCCCCGGCGTTGGTGCACTCCTCCACGCCGTCCGACGCAATGTCGACATCAAGATCCTGCTTTTCAACAACGAAGTCCTCGGTCTGACCCGGGGACAAGCCTCGCCGGCTGCCCGCGTCGGGACGCGGACACGGACGACTCCTCACGGATCGACCGAATCGGACTTGAAGCCACTTCCACTGGCGCTGGCAGCCGGGCTCACTTTTGCTGCCCGGACGGCCGATGTCGACGCTGAGCGATTGCTGAACGTCGTCCGGCGAGCGACCTTTCATCGAGGCACGGCGATTGTCGAGGTTTATCAGAACTGCCACGTTTACAATGACGGGGCATTCGACTATGCCACGGACCCCTCGATCAAAGCGGAAACTACACTGGAACTCGAGCACGGCAAGCCGCTGATCTTCGGGTCGGACCGCGAACGCGGAGTGCGCCTGACGGGGCCGACGGCTGACATCGTAGAACTCAGGGACGATGTGCCGCTCGACGACATTCTCGTCCACGACGAGTCGCTGCCGGACCCGACGCAGTCCTGGGTACTGAGTCGCATGACATTTCCTGAATACCCGGAGTGTTTTGGTGTTTTTCGGGCCGTGGAACGACCGACGCTCGACGAAATATTGCACGTGCCCCCGCCGGGGCCGACACGTGCCCTGCAGGACTTGCTCGCCGGCGACGACCCTTGGACGGTGGTGTAAATGATCTGTCCCCGCTGCGGCTGTGACAATGTGCCCGGACTTGACTGCTGCGCGAATTGCCTGCAAGACCTGGCGATTCTCGATCAGCCGCTCGGACACGATCGAGTGGAATCAAGCCTACTGGCCGACCGGGTGGGGGCATTGAAGCCGCGCCGGCCGGTGACTGTCTCCATCACCGCCAACATGCGCGACACGGTCGCTCTGATGATCGACGAGAAAGTCGGCGCGGTGCTCGTCGTCGATGCTGACGGCAAGTTGACGGGAATCTTCAGCGAACGCGACCTGCTCACCTGGGTGGCGGATCTCCCGCCGGAAAAACTCGAGTCGCATCAGGTCAGTGAATTCATGACCAACGCTCCCGACACCGTATCGCCGGACGATACGCTGGCCCTGGCGCTTCAACGAATGGACGTCGGCAAGTACCGACACCTGCCCGTCGTCGAAGACGGTAGGCCGACCGGCGTCATTTCAGTTCGAGACCTTGTACGTCACATCACCCGGCTCTGCCGGGAGTAGAAGAGTCAAGCGACTTGTTTCGGCTTGAGCAGCCCCATCATCCGGTGTTTCGGTTTTGCGGGCTTGGCACTCTCGAGTGCTGCCCGCTCCTGAGCGCTGAACAACTCCAGCGCTTTGCTCTTGTTGCGCTCTTCCCGAGTCGTCCACCAGATTTCAAACCGGCTTTGCATGACCATGCTGAGCAGCGTCCCAATCGCGACGATGGCGTTGACCAACGCCGACTTGTTCCGAACAATCCCGAACACGTCGATACGAAGAAAGACGGCTCCCAGAATCAGACCCGTGTACACCGTGACGAGCGTGCCGACGAAGCCGAAGACGGCTTGCGTCCAGAGTTTGTACATGACCACACAGACCAGGCCGCCGACGAGGTACGCAAGAAGTGGCTCGGGAAAGCTCGGCACGAAGGTCTGAATCGCCACGGCGGTAGCGAGTCCACCGGTAACAAATGCAATCAACCGGCTGAGTTCGATCGCGAGAAATCCGGCGGCGATTCCCAACAGTAGAGCCGTCACCAGCGGATGTGTCCCGGACGCCCGACCGAGACCGAGACCGTACAACCCGAATCCGGAAGTAACGGAAAGGGCAATCCAAAACGTCCGCTTCATCCAGCCCGTCAGCCACAGTGCCAGACCCAACATGAAGCCGATCGCGACTGCCGGCAATGACAGGCGACCTACCTCGGCCAGGATCTCGGGTGTGACCAATTGCACGAAGCGTCCCCGCGGGTCCGGCGGAACCATAACCACTGCTTTTGGGGGCGTCAATCCAGTTCTTTTCGGCTGAATTCGTTAAAAACCGCGGACATTTCGATACATCAGGTCGACAATCTGTTCCAATGCGTTGAGGTATTCACTCCCCGCTACCACCCGAATCTTGCCGATCAAGTCGCGCCGACGCGCCATCAATTCGATGACCCGTTCAACTCCCAGAGTCGTCAATGGCCCGGATTCGCCCTGCAAAGAAACCAGTTCGTCGCACTCTTCCGGAGATAGATCGCGGGCCCTGTCCTCGTTCCGTTCGAGCCAGGCCAACAGTTCCGGACTCGTCGCGTCTGCGTACAAGCGTTTCACCCGCGCGTCATCGTTGGCTTTGTCGGCCGCATGCATTCGCGTCAGAAGCCGGTCGACTGGCAGGGATCTCAATTCGCTGACAGTTAATCCCAGGGCCTTGGCGCTCGACTGAATCGTGGTGTTGCGAAGGCGGTGTTCGCCGCGAATGAGCGAGCGAACAGTGTGGCGATTGAGCCCGGAGATGCGGGCGAAGTCTTCCTGATTCCAGCCGCGCTCCTGGATCAACTTCGTGATCTTGGCCGCCAGTTCATCGTCGACTGCACCTTCACTCATGATGCGACATACCGCCGGGTCGCGTCGGGCAGATCGACCGTCCTTCCCGCGAATTTGTAACGACGGAGCGGGCCTTCGTCGTCAGTTGTCACTCGCTCCGGGCCGTTCGGCGTGATGAGATAGGTGTCCATGGCAACACTTGAACCGACTCGCGTGGTGAGCGTCACCGATTGCCCGATGGCCAACGGCGTCCCGGTCGCGGGCGTGAAAAGCAGTTCGACCGGGAGCCAACCGGTGAGATGCCCCAGCCCACCAGAGTGCCAGGCATGCTCCTGTCCAACTGCAACTGCGACTCTTTGCCCAGCATCGAAGACGCCCGCCGGCGTGCCATCGGCAATGAGTGCGGATTCACGGCCGGCGGCAATCTGCCCGGCCGCATCAAACTGGCGACGTGTCTCAGAATCGGGTTCCGCAAACCATGCTGTCCGACTGGCGGAAGCATGGAGCCCATCACGACGACCAATAACGGTCAACAGCAATGATCGTCCGATCTGGCGATTCCCGGGCCCCAAGATCGGTCCCTCACCGTCCGCTTGCAGCACGATGATGTCGATCCCACGCCGGGCGAGGCGATGAGCCAGGTGCCCGGCTGCTTCTCCTTCCGATTCATCCGCAGAGACGTTTCGTGCTGTGGCGTCCAAGGAGCGAGCCAGATCCCGGCCGAGCGACCGCAATGCCTCCTGCGCCAGCGATCCGAGGACCGTTCTCCCGTAGCGAAGGCGATCAGCAACTAACACCGCATCGCGAATGTGGCGGTCACAAGCTAAGGTCCGCCCTTCGCAAAGATCGGCGAGCAATTGGTCGCGCCCCACCTGCCAGGCCCATTCCTTGACCTGAAATCCCAAATCATCGACGTAGGAATCGAAGATTCTCTGCGTGTCGAGATTGGAACAAATCAGCCATCGCTGATGTGCCGACACGATCAGGGCCGGCTGAGAAGCCGGGTCGACGATCCCGCGAACAATCGGCTCGCCGGCAAACCACGAAAGATTAGGAGGTTCCAGCAATAGAAGTTGCTCAACCTTCGCCTCGTTCAAAAGGCCGGCAACAAACGCCTGGCGCTCGGCCAGTTCCACGCGGCGGTCGGCAACGGAGGATGTCGCAGCCATGGTCAGTAGTGTAGGCCGCTCTTGCGGATGTGGACGAACGGCGAGCCGTCTGCGATCATCCGCCCCCCTTCGACATCGGCGATGATCAAGTCATGGTCGCCGGCCGCATGGCGGTCAACGACCCGGCATTCCAGATATCCGAGGGCGTCGTTCAGTGTCAGCAGTCCATCGGACAGCATCGTCGTCGCCTGACCGACAAATGCCGGCTCCCCGGGGGCGAACCCTTTCCCGAAGTGGACCAAATACGCGTTGTGTCCCGCGGCAATAATGTTGACGACGAACCGCGCGCGGGCACCAAGAAGTGAACCGCAATAGCGTCCCGGGCGGACTGCCACGCTGATACGCGGTGGCTCGAACGAGCACTGCTGAACCCAACTGGCCAGCATCCCAGTTGCCTGGTCGCCGACACCCGCGGTCAGGATGAACAATCCGCTGGGCAAACGGCCCAGAGGCAGTGCATAGCTCGGCAGTTCGACCATTGGCTCACTCGGCGATCAGTCGGGCAACCAGCTTGCCGATAATATCGTAATTCACTCCCTCATCGGCGAACCTCTGCACGAGGTCTCCCTGCTTATTGAAAACGAATACCACCGGTGGCCCATCGACCTTCAGCTTCGACTGCCAGACCTGGTAAGGATCTTCGAGCAGGTAATTCGCAAAAGTCGCCTGTTGACGGCGAACAAAAGCCTCGACGCCCGGCTTCTTCGCCGGTTCGTCGAGAGCTACGGCCAACACTGCCACCGGGTCCCTCGCGTGTTTCCGGTGGAGATCCACGACTCGATGGTATTCGCGCTTGCATGGCAGACAGAAGTCGGCCCAGAAGTCAACGACGACCACTTTGCCCCGATGATTGCGGACTACGGATGTCAGATCCTCGTACCGGATCGTCTTGACATTGGCCGTCGGGCCGTCGGCCGCAACGAAGAGCAACACGAGGGCGGGAAGCAGCTTTTTCATGGTCCGGATCGTATCCTGCCCCGAGGGGAATTGACTAGTCCGACTACGGGCGGCCGCTGGCCATGGCCAAGAAACCGAAACAACTGTACAGCGTCCACCCGGGTGTTGCGATGGTCCAGAAATGGATCGCCGACCTTCCCACCAAAACCGGTAAGAACATTGACGAGTGGATGGAGTTCATTCGGATGCGCGGTCCGGGCGAAGAGAAGGCCGTGCGCGATTGGCTGAAGAAGGAGTTTGGCTTCGGCACCAATACCGCCTCGTGGCTTGCCGAACGAGCTCACGGCAACCGCCTCGGGCTCGCCGACGACGATCCCAAGGCTTACCTCGCGGAAGCCCCGAAGTACGTCGACGAAATGCTCTCGGGACCGCGGGCAGGATTGCGACCAGTCTACGACGCTCTGCTCGATACCTGCCTGTCGCTGGCTGACGATGTCAAAGCGTGCCCGTGCAAGACGATCGTGCCCATCTACCGCCAACATGTAATTGCACAGATCAAGCCGGCCACGCGGACTCGGATTGACTTTGGGCTCGCTCTGCGTGATCTGCCGGCGACCGGGAACCTCATCGACACGGGCGGATTCGCCAAGAAGGACAGAATTACCCACAAACTTGGCGTCTCATCGGCCCGAGACATCAATGCCGAACTGAAAAAATGGCTGCGCAGGGCATACGCACTCGACGCCTAGCCTCAAGCATCTTGGAGACCGGGGAGTTAAGGGAATCGCGATGGCCGTCCGGTATCTGATCGGCATTGATTTGGGGACGACGAATTCCGCGCTCGCGTATGTGGACTTGAAGGCCACTCGCTCGGGTCGACCGGAGCTGAAGCCGTTTCCGGTACCGCAGCTTGTCGCCGTGGGTGAGGTCTCCCCGCGGACACTCCTGCCTTCCTTTTTGTATCGACCAGGCGAACACGACCTTCCACCCGGCGCATCGGCACTTCCCTGGAACCCCAAAGCAACGGACCCGGTCGGCGAATTTGCCCGCGATCACGGAACCCGGGTGCCGGGGCGACTCGTCTCCTCAGCCAAATCGTGGTTGTGCCATCCGGGAGTCGATCGCACGGCCGCCCTCCTGCCGTGGGGCGCTCCGCCGGATGTCCACCGAATCTCACCGCTCGAGGCGTCGGCACGATACCTCCGACATTTAGCGGACTCATGGAATTACGTCCTGGGCAAGAGCGAGGCCGACCGCATCGAGAAACTGCCCGTCGTACTCACCGTCCCGGCATCCTTCGACGATGTCGCTCGGACGCTCACGGTCGAGGCGGCCAAACTTGCCGGGCTCACGAACGTCACGCTGCTCGAAGAGCCTCAGGCCGCGTTTTACTGCTGGCAACACGTGGCCGACGACAGGATTGCCGGGCAGGTGACGCCCGGCATGACGTGTCTCGTCGTCGATGTGGGGGGCGGTACGAGCGATTTCAGCTTGATCGCCGCCGTCGAAGAAAAAGGCGAGCTTGTGTTCAATCGCCAGGCAGTGGGCGACCACCTGCTGCTCGGTGGTGACAACATGGACCTTGCGCTGGCCCGTCACGTGGAGACTCGGCTGCCGGCCGGCAAGCTCGACGCCACGCAATTTTCTATGCTGATCCAGGCTTGTCGTCGGGCCAAAGAGCGACTCCTCGGCCCGAATCCGCCTGACTCCGAACCTGTCACGGTCGTCGGTCGGGGACGCAGCGTCGTCGGCGGGACGGTCACGGTACCATTGACTTTGACCGACGTGAACGCCGTGATCGGCGACGGCTTCTTCCCCGATGTTTCTCCCACATCCACACCCAAGGTCGTTCGTGGTGGCCTGCATGAGATGGGCTTGCCGTACGTCGCCGACGCGGCCGTTACTCGGCACCTCGCGGCATTCCTCGCTCGCCATTTGCCACAAGGAGCCGCACCTGACGCCATCCTCTTCAACGGCGGCGTGTTTACCCCACAATCCCTCCGCGACAGATTGCTGCATGCGCTTGCGCCCTGGTACGAACGACGAAAGCCACCGCTGTTGTTTCTGACGCCCTCTCTCGATCTGGCAGTCGCGTACGGGGCTGCGGCATTCGCATGGATCAAGCACACCGGGGGGCGGGCGATCGGTGGCGGGACTGCCCGCTCGTATTACGTCGAGGTCGGCAGCCACTCGGCCGGCGAGTTGGCCACGGTGCTCTGCGTAGTGCCCCGTCACCTGGAAGAACATGTCGAGATTGCCCTGCCGAAACCCGAACTAGAGCTCACGCTGGGCGAGCCGGTCAGCTTTCCGCTTTACACAAGCACCGCCCGCGAAGACAAAGCCGGCGACGTACTCACCGTGTCCCCCGATCAGTTGCGTCGTCTCCCGAGCCTGACGACCGTACTGCGTGCCGGCAAGCGATCGAGCACGGAGCGGAAAGTTGTGCCTGTCACGCTCGCCTCACGTACGACCGCCATCGGTACTCTGGAATTGGCCTGCGTCGCGGCGGATGGTGGAACGCGCTGGCGACTGGAGTTCTCGACGCGGGAGATCGTGTCGGACGACGAGGATGACGACGAGGGTTTGCCGACCACCGGGCCGACTGAGGTCGTGCCCGAATCGATAATCGCCCCGGCCGCGGAACTGATCTCGAGGGCCTTTACTGGCGACGGCCCGACGCCGAACGAATTGACACGAGCCATGGAATCGGCCCTCGAGTCGCCTCGGGATGAGTGGCCCACGGCCGTCTGTCGGCGACTGTGGGAAACGCTGGCCGCGGTGGCAGACGCACGTCGGCGGACTCCTGCCCACCTGGCCCGCTGGTACAACCTCGTCGGCTTCTGCCTTCGCCCGGGCTTCGGCGACGCTATGGACCGGCACCGCGTCGATACCCTCTGGAAGTTGCTCCATGCCCCCAAGCCGGGGCAATCGGCCCCGCCCGAACCGACGGGCGCGGACGCCTGGATTCTCTGGCGACGCGTCGCAGGCGGGCTGGGCAGCTCCTTTCAGAAGACCCTTTTCGACCGCTTGCGACCCACGCTTATCGGCAAGTCGCCGGTGAAACCGGGGGCCAACGAACTCGCCGAGATGTGGAGGGCGGCCGCCTCGCTCGAACGACTCGACGCCAAAACAAAGACCGCATTAGGCGAGGCCGTGCTGAAGAAGATCGGCGTCTCACCGGCGCCGACCTATGCGTTCTGGTCGATCGGTCGGCTCGGGGCCCGGTCGCTGCTCTACGGCCCGTTGAATTCCGTTGTCCACCCGGAAACTGTCGGGAACTGGCTCGACAAGTTGCTGCCATTCCAGCCGGGAAACAGCAGTGAAAAGTACTCGTGGGCCTTCTGCCTCGCCGAACTGGCCCGCCGAACGGGGCAGCGAGCCCTCGACATCGACGACTCCCGGCGGTCGAGCGTGCTGGCCGCGCTTCGCAGTGCGGGAGGGCCTGCCGAGTGGCAAACCATGGTCCGGGAGCAGTCGCCGCGGACAATGGCGGAACGGGCACAAGCATTCGGGGACTCCCTGCCGATCGGGCTGCGACTGCGCGGTTGACCCCGGCTTTCCCGCCATTTACGATGTTGAATGTGGATGGCGCAGCGCGCCGGACCTTCTGTTGGGGATCTGATGCCGCCGCCTTTCCATCGCCGCCGAGCCCGCCTTCGCATTGATCGGCTGGAAGAGCGGATTGCTCCCGCGGTGGCCCATTTTCGGGCCGGCGACGGGATCGCACAAGTACGCGACACCTTTATCTCCTCCAGCAACCCGACACAGCCGCAAGGCTCGAATGCGACTCTCGAAGTTGCCGGCCCATTGTCGGCCGGCGGCGAACGACAGGCGCTGATCGCCTTTGACAATTTCATCGGGACCGGACCCGGACAGGTCCCGGCCAACGCCACGATCACCGGGGCCACGCTGACTATTTGGGTGACGGGTGGCAGCAGCGTGTCCATGCCCATGTCGCTCCTGAATGTCATTACCCCCTGGACGCAGGGCGATGCGACCTGGGACGAACTCGGGCCATTCCAACTTGACGGAGTGACCTCCTACAACTTCCCGAATTGGAACCCCGCGGTCACCACTACGACGACTTCCGGCGGCTATCAGATTTTCGGCCAGAGTATCGGACAGACGGCATACTACTGGCAGGCCGGGATGCCCAATCGGGGGTGGGCGATTACGTCGGGCGACACTGCGTCGTCCTGGAGTTTTGCCAGTTCGGAAGACCCGATCATCGAACACCGGCCGACGCTGACAATCGAATTCACTCCGGTGGGCGGCGACCACGCACCGGGCTACGCCGATTTGGCCGGGCAACCACCCCTGCCGACCAAGGTCGCGTGGTTTGACTGGGCCGATGATCTCCGCGAGCGGCGCATCAACCGAGTCTCGACCGATCGCTTTTCGACATACTACTTCTCCCAATCGGGCGATGACCTGACGGGCCGGGGCACGCTCGACTCGCCGTGGAAATCTCTGGCCAAGGCGCAGTCCATTCTTCAGGAGGGGGCCGCCGATGTCCGGTTCCGGTTCCGCCGCGGAGATGTCTGGCGGGAGACGACCGTACTCCAGACAAGCTACCACCGCAACGGTCAACTGACTGTAGACGATTACGGCGATCCGTTGCTGGACCGGCCGAGATTCTCCCGGTTCCTCCAGTTGAACAATAACTGGACCAACTTCGGCGGTGCCTTCGCGCAGATCGTGCCCGCCCCTGTTGGTTGGGTCCGCGAATCGCTCGACGGGTATTCCCGCGTCTACTATCGTGCTTCGTCGCCGGCGGAAGTCGCGGCCCGCCCCTTCTCTTTCTACTGCGATCCGAATGGTGGCGTCCTCCTCGGCTCGGCCATGCTCTATGTCAACACCGGCGGCGATCCCGCAATTCTTCCCGGCGGACTGGAGGCATGCCCGCTCAACGATGCCGGCTGGCTCATCAGCGGTAATCGAAACGCCCGGCTGCAAAATCTCGTACTGGAAGGACAGGGCGTCTCCGCCGACGGGCAGTCGTACGGACTCAAGATCTCTCAGTTCGGCGACGAGGAATTCGTTGGCCAGAATCTGGACGTCTTCTACACGGGCTACCACGCGATCGGCCACATCGGGGCCGGCGGCTACCGGAACATCGTGACGCTCATCGGGTGCCGGGCGGGCCTCTGCGTCAACCGCGGCGGCACGGGAGCGGCCAATAGCGGCGACATCACGGTTTTTGTTTCCTACTCCGGGATCGGCGGTAACGAGTACTATCAGTACGACTGCACCGTGAGCTATGGCGCGTTGCCTTCCTCCGACTGGCAGGCCGTCCCGGGTATGCGGCACGGGACGGGATTCCTCTCGCACACCGACGGCAACAACATCGGCCAGAGCCTGATTCTCTGCTGGAAAACCGACGCCAATCCCTGCGTCAATCCCGTGGCGCGGGTCAACCTGATCGGCGACCCGCTGCCGGCGGCAACGATGGCCGATGCTCGGGCGTTCGTGGTCGAAGACCGGGCCACGTGGATCTCGTCGTGGTGGCACCTCGAAAACACCGTTGTCATCAACAGCGTTCTGGACCTGACATCGCCTCCGCCGGACGCTGCGACCGCGGCAGCAGCCTTCACCTACGGGAACTTTCACGCCGGTGGCTGGATCATCAACTGCACGGTCTCCGTCGATGCGCAGGCCCTCGGCGCGTCGGGCGTTTCCCTCGTGGGCACGTTCTCGGATATCACGCAGTACATGAACTGCCATTTCATCGTCCTGAATGCAGCCGGGCCGGCGACGTTCCACTACTCGTGGATTGATCCCACCGTCGCCGCTGCCGGGCTCGTAATCACGAATTCCATTTTCAGTTTCGAGTCCAGTGCCGGCGCGTCAGCCATCGGAGCCCTCAATGACCCTCTGCACCTGCGGAACAACGCGTACTATTTTTCCCGCCCAATCACCAATCCATTTCTCGGATACAGCAACGATGCGGGCAAGGTCATTCTGACTCAGCCGTACCCGGCGGGCCTTGCCCCTTCACAATTCAGCCCACTGTACAACGGCGGCAAAGACATCGGACTTGAATACGATCAGCGTCGCCAGTTGCGGAACAAGTCCAAGGCGATCGGCCCCCTGGCCGGCGTCGAAGCGCCGAACCCGACACGGCTCGACGTGTTGTCCGGCATTCAGTCGGCCACCCTCGGAGCCGACACCGTCATCTCCACCTCAACTGCGAACCGGATGACGTTGCAGTTCCCGGTCCCGGTGGATGTCGGCGCTGGATCACTCGCAGTGTGGGGGCCGAACGGTCGCGTCCCGGTCTCTCAATACTCCGCGAGCCTCGGGCGACAGAGCCACACCTGGCAATTCTCCTCTCCGCTCAGTCGCGGCCGGTACTCCATCGAATGGAACGGAAATCCCATCGGCACGTTTCGGGTGCTTCCCGGGGATTTCAACGGCGACGGCATCGTCGACGCCGGCGATTTCGTGCAACTTCGGCTGAATTTCCTGTCAAACAGTGCCGTCTGCGACATTGACGGCGACGGCGTC
The DNA here is from genome assembly GCA_019694755.1 of Gemmataceae bacterium. Classification (GTDB taxonomy): domain Bacteria; phylum Planctomycetota; class Planctomycetia; order Gemmatales; family Gemmataceae; genus JAIBBI01. The sequence goes on along the minus strand of JAIBBI010000003.1, from coordinate 56,797 downwards.
GTCTCAACCACCGACTTCCTGACTTTCCGATCCAATTTCCTCCTTTCGGTCATCTGAGACTGGCACCAACGCCAGGCGAATGTCGTCAGTCGTGTCGCCGACGGTGAAGATCAGTCGCCCGTTGCGGATCAACTCCAACATCGCAAGAAACAGGCCGATCAATCGCAGCTTGTGGTGGGGTGGCGGAAACGCGTCGCGAAACGCGACCGTGGCTGCCGATCCGACTGCCGCGAGGACCTGTTCGCGGTAGACGTCTTGAGGGGTGTCGTCGGCAATCACGGTATCCGGCTCGAGCTGCGCCGAATCTTGAACGAGTCGCCCGAATGCGCTGACGAGATCCCACAATTCCGGCGACTGAACCGCGGCCGGTAGTTCTGTCCTGGCGGCCGGGGGCGCGATAGGCTCCCTCGGCCATCGCCGGCCGACCTCCGCAGCCCGCCCGCCCAGTCGGCTCGCGGCATCCTTGAACTTCTTGTATTCCAGCAACTGTTGGACGAGTTCCCGCCGCGGATCCTCTTCGGCTTCCACCTTTGTCGCGACAGATTCGGATTGCGGAAGCGCCAGCCGGCTCTTGATCTCGAGCAGCGTCGCGGCAGTCACGAGGAATTCGCCTGCCGCCTCCACATCAATGACCGCAATCACATCGAGGAAACTGCGAAACTGCTCCGCGATGATCGCGACCGGAATATCGCGGACATCGACCTCGTTCCGCTTGACCAGGTGGAGCAACAGGTCCAGGGGGCCGTGAAACTCGGGCAGACGGACCCGGTACTCACCCGACTCCGGATCCGTCACCGCGGATTCAGCCATTGTTCGACGTCCGTGCGGGTATGGGGTGGGCTGCGATCGCGGTCTGCAATCTGCTGAAAGCAGTCGCGGGCACGCGGGCCGAACTGCGGAAGCCGGGCCAGCGGAATCCGCGGCAATTCGCGGTAAAAGGCCACATCGTCGACGCCGACAGTAACGACCAGGTCGCCGTCGGTAACGACGTTTCGAGCGACATCCGCGAACCGGTCGCCGGCCGGACCCGGCGGGACGCTCAAGGCGATGACTTCGCCCGTCATGACGCCGATCGAGTCGGCCAACACCGGTGAAGCCGCGTCGTACGCGTGTTCGACGGCCGACTGGTAGGCTGGTCCTTCGGAGAATCGTTCCTTAAACAGCTCCGCCGCATTGGATTCGCCGACCCGGGCGGCCATGAACTGCTGAGCCAACTTCAACATGGCCGGAGCCAGGTTCGCGAGAATGTTGGAAGTACTCAGACACACGTGAACCAGAGCGGTGAATTGCGACTGCACCATCCGCTGCATCCGACGATCGAGTTCCTGAAGGTCGCTCTCGCTAACGCCGGACAACAACCCGTCGATCGCTTCTTCCGCGGTATTGCACCCCGGCGGGAGCATCAACCCGACGGCCGAGGGGAGTGTTTCGCCTTCTGCCTTGAGCCCCTGGATCAACTCGTCGAGTCGCTGCCGGCAGAATCCAATCTCGTTGGCCTGCTCGCCGAGGTCGTTGGAAAGCGTCAGGCCGATTTCCGCAATCCGCCGATGAACCAGCGCGGCCAACCGCGATCCCGGGTACGATTTGGCCGCTTCGGCGAACTCGTTCGCCGACTTGCGACCTCCCGTCGTCGACAACGCCTGCTGAATCCGTTCAAACGCCCGCGTTGCCAGTTCGGAATATCGGTCGGCTTCACTCGCGTGTCGGTTGCGGAATTCGTCGATCCGTGACCGCAACTGGTGAACGGCCTCTTCCGCGCCGGACATCCGGAATTCAGGCTGTTCGATCAGCGACACGGCAAGCTGGGCCAGTTGAGTTCCAAATTCACGGACCAGCGATTCCGTCGAAGCGAGGAGCGCGGTCCCGACGATTCCGATGTCCGCGTCGTAATTGTCGCCTGCCAGGTGGCCGAACAGTTGCTCACACCGGGTGACGAATTCGTAGGCCGCGTTCACGTCGAGCGAGCCGCCGAACCACCCTTTCGGCGTAAACGGCGCGGACATTCGCGCAAACATCGCACCGGGGGGCTCGCCGAGCGCGGAGGCGACGGCGGCCTGCAATCGCGATTCCAGCAGGTCCGGGCGCAGTTCCTGAGAATCCCACAACGCATCCACCCGCTCGCGGACAAGTGGTTTGAGCCGGGTCACGTCGAGTCGACTCCACCTATCGACCACCATCTCACAAAGCCGCCGCGAGGCACACCGGATCAGCGCCTTGCGCGGCCAGGAGAGCGTCGTCAGACCGAAAGTGCCGACGGTGACCTCCGTTGTCGGGCGGGCCGGTTTCAATACCGCCACCCGGCAACCGTCGACGGCGCGACCGAAGTGCTGCGTCAATTCCCGCGCAAGAAAATCAGCGGCCAGCAACGACCCGTCCCGACTGCCAGAGTTAGCCGGGTTGTCGTTACCCGGAAGGACGATCGTCCGCTCGAACGGCGGGCCGGAATTGACGAGGAGCGCGTCGCGGTCGTCGAAGGTGCAGGTGTGTCGCGCGTCGGGGTGATGGTAGTGGACCAGTTCGGTCAGCGCGGCAAACGTGTTTGCCAAACCGCCGACCTGGGCGGGCGTGACCGCGTCCGAACCGGGAGCGACGAGCAGGCCGGTTGGTTGAGGCGATTTATAACCGAACATCCGGAATTGGTGACGGAGCAGGTATGCGAGATCGAGAAACATGCCGCCGCCAGTGCCGCCGGCCAGGTGAGAGACCACATAAGCGCGAGGGCGGTTCGTCCGCAGGCCGAGAGACGTGTGCTTGTCGGACCTGAGCAGATTGTCGGGCAGAACGACCTGCTCCAGCATCTCTTCAATTCGCCCGGAGATCTGCGAATAGCAATCCCCGAACACCAGCCGGCCCAGCGCCCGCTGGCCAAGCACCTGCGGGTTGCGCGGGATCCTGTAAAGCCACTGTGCGTCGAACCAACCTTCAATCAGGCTCCGGCCGTTCCGCCTCGGCTTCAGATAGTGGCTCGCCCGGTTCAGGCGGGCCAACAGAATCTCGTCCGGCTCCATGGCGGAACCGCCGCCGCCCACCACGGCCGTGTCGGCCGTTTCCGGATCCGTGTCGATGTAGAGCAACTTGATGTGTGGCAGGGATGACATCCCGCCGAACCGCTCGCAGAGGACTTGCCGGAGCCGCTTCAGCGTGACCAGCCCGGCGCGACCCAGCCCGACGACCAGGGCCGGGAACAGGACTCCGTTGCCCGTGAACTCCGGCGGCGCCTCGCGGACTGTCGGCTCGGCTACCTGCGGGCCAGTTGGCAGTTCCTCGCGGCGAAACCCGACAATTGTCGGCGGCGTGTCGGGGCGAAAGGGCTTCTGTCCCTTCCCTTCGAGTCGGCGGATGCTCGCCCCGATGTCGATTCCCTTTTTCTTTTCATCAACTTCGGGGTCGACTCGGACCGTCGTGCCCGGCCGCGGCGGAGCGGGCTGCGGATCAACTCCGTGCCTGGCGACGGACGACACGCGCGGCTGCGGGGGCTCGGTCGAGCCTGCTTCCAAAGCCCGGATCAGAGCCATGCACGAAGGGTGGCGATTCTCCGGCTTCTTGGACAGAGCCTTGGCGACGGCCGGCCGATCGGCGTGCGGCAGCGGTGATAGATTCGGCGGTGCTTGCACGTGCTGCAGCACCAGTTGCTGCACCGTCGTCCCCTGGAACGGCCGATGCCCCGTCAAGAGCTCCTGATAAACGATGGCCAGGCTGTATTGATCGCAAAACTGGGTGATGACCCCTTCAAACGTCTCCGGCGCGGCATACAGCGGCGTAACTCCACCCTGCATTTCCGTACGTACGCCTTCGAGGTCTTTCACCAGCCCGAAGTCTGCGACCTTGACGTGATCGTGAATCAGAAACAGGTTTTGCGGCTTGATGTCGAGGTGCTGCAACTGATGCGTGTGGTTCATCAAGTCCAGCACTTCGGCTGCTTCGCGCAGGTATCGGAGGAGTTCTTCCCGGGGAATGCCTGGCTTCCCGGAATTCGCGAACGTCTCGTAGCGGTCGAAAAGGTTGCAGTCGGCCAGTTCGCTGACGATCATGAGCCGACCGTCGATTACGTCGTACCGCTCAATGCTCAGCAGGTACGGATGGCGAATCGCCTGCACGCGTTGCAGGGCACGCAGCTCCTGTTCGGCGCGGTGCGAGCCGTCCGAGTCGAGTTGTCGGACGTCGCCGTGGACGATCTTGATGGCCTTGAAGAGTCCACCCGGCGCCTTGCACCGCCAGACTTCGCCGAATCCACCGCTACCGAGGCGGTCGATGAGGCGATAGCCGGGGATCGGCTCGGAATCGGCTTCGATCAAGGCAGACATGAATTGCCCGGGAGGACGGGAAGGTCGGCTCGCAGCCCGCGAGCCTCGCCTATTTTACCTTTGCCTGGAAGGACTCGCAACTCAAGCCCTGCGCGGCTTGACTCGGCATCAAATTGGAAACAATCAGGGCAAATCACATAACCGTTACGATGTCACACTCGAAGTTTGGCCCAGCTCACGTCGAGCCGACTATGTGGCACGGCAGTACCTTCGGAAAGGGCCTGCTGGTAAGCTTCCTGGCCCACCGGCCCCATGTGCGGGAGGTCTGCAAGGTCGATGTGCCGCAATTCGCGATAGATGACAACGTCGCTGGCGGCCGTGCAAGTCGCGTACGCGAGGTCCGCCGCGGCGACCGCTGCGGCCCGCTGGACCGCCCGCCCGGCTTCGGAATCCGGCGCTGCCACGATGGTCACAATCGATTCCACCGCGGCTTTCGGCCCTGCCAGGGCCGGGTGACATTCCTGCATGGCCTCGGCGAGGACCGAGGTCAATTCGTCGGGCTCCATCGACTGCACCAGCAGTTCCGCCGCCTGATTCTGCGGTAGCCTCACGAGGAAAAAGGCTTGGCCTTCCTTGACGAGCAATTCGGCCAGGTGCTCGGCCCGGGGGCCGGCCGTCAGGCAGAAATTCACCAACGAATGGAATCGATCTGTGACGGCCGCCTGGATGCGGGCATCGAACATAATCCATTGCTCGTTCGACAAAGCTGACACGGAGCGTTCGGCGGCCTCGTCCAGGTCCGACGCTCCCTCGGGCAACAGGAATCGTCCCGGCCCGTTTGCGGACTTCTGCCCGCCGTCCAAGGCACCTTGGCCGCCAAGCTCTTTCAAAGTTTCCTGCAGCCGCTCGCGACAGAAGTGAACTTCCCGGGCATACTCCGGCGCGGCCCCCATGATGCCGCGGTAAAGATCGCTGAGACTCTTGGCCAATAGTGCCTGATACTGCTTCTTCGGGTAATCCCGCAACAGACCGATCATCTCCTGAACGTGCTGCTCCCGCTTTTTCCCGGAGAACGCGTACTTGTCGAGCCCGGCAATCATCGGGAACAGCTTGCGAAAAGTCTGCCCGGCCTCGTGGGTCAAAGACTCGTGCAGGTGTTCGTAGCTTTTCTTGGCCTGCCCCGCCCGCTCGGCCAGTTGGCGGACCAGTTCCTCAGCGCCAGCGATTCGCATCCCTGGTCGCTCTACGGTTTGAATAGTCAGGTCGGCGATCTGCTGATCCACCGCATGCGCCTGTTCCGGCCCTACCTGCTCAAAGAGTGGCGGAATTCGCCCGGCCGGTGCTTCCGTCAAATACCCTTCCGGCGGCCCGAGCAGCCGCACCAACTGATCGACGATCGAATAGACCGCCCCCGCATCGATCTTTTCCAGGCTTCGGCTCGGGTCTAACAGCGGAGCGATCAACGCCTCGATCCGATCCTGTGCCGGCATCCCAAGTTGTGACGAGACCTTCTGGTGGATGGCGTCGGCCACTTTGTCCGGGCAGAGGCCGCGAAGATCCCATTGCTCGTCGAGGATTGGCGTGACGACCTCGGCGAACCGGCCCGCGTCCTTGGCCGTCCAGCGGCGGACAAGTTCCTGACCGATGTGTCTGGCCGCGACTCGTGCCAGGCGGTCGCGCGGCCAGGAGATAAAGTAGGTCGCCGCCGATTGGGCCGGGACCACACTATCCCGGCGGTGGCTCGAAAACCCTCGCCGTTCGCGGTCCGCCGTCCGACCGATCGGGGTCAGCAGTTCGTTGAAGATCAGGGTCGCCGTCTGCCCGAAGGCGGGGTCGACCGATTCCGTCCCCGGTAAACTGTCGAATTGTTGCAGCAAAACCCGGCCGAACGGCAGTCCTGCATCCGATTCTACCGCCCCCTTCGGCTGAAACCTGGCTTCGTAGCGGACGTTGGGATGGCAGAAGTGGTTGAGTTCCGTCAACGCCGCAAAGGAATTTGCGATCGGAGTCACACCGGCCTTGCGGTCGCACGGCGGAATCATCAGCACACCGGACACCTGCGGGTCGACCTCACCGACCTGACGGAGCACCGCCCGGGCCAGATACGCCGCATCAAGGAACATGCCGCCGCCGGTGCCCCCTGCCAGCGAGGCGATCACATAGACCCGCGGCCGATCACTGCGGACGCCGAGCCGAGCAGTCTTGTCCGCAATGCTGAGCGCGCTGGGACTGCGGACCGCGTCGAGTTCCGCACGCAATCGGCGACTCAGCGGAGCCGCATGATCAAGCAGCGCGAGCCGGCCGAAAGCGCGAAGCTCAGCCGCTCCGGGGTGCTTGGGCAGTCGATAAAGCGTTGACGCTCCGAGCCAGGTCTCAATGCCGACCACCTCGCCCCGCAAATAATGGCTTGGACGGTTCAACCCCGCGTGGAAGATCTCGTCGGCCGCGAGTGGCGACGGACCGTCTCCGGCCAGCGACCGCAGGGCCACGGGATCGGTATCGACCGCGATCAGCCGGATGTTGGGCAGCGGATGGGTTCCGTATTTCTCGCTGATTTCGCGCTTGATCATCCTCAGGACCCGGCCGGCCGCCCCGCCCAGCCCGATGATCACTGCCGGGAACAGGATGCCCGCATCCTCGTCCGGGAGAGCGACCTTGGGCGGGAGCGACAGCTCCTGAACGCCCGAATCGAACCGCGGCAGCGTCGCCGTTACCGGGGCGCGAACCCGCGCCTGCGTTGCCGGGCTACTGCTCGAAATCCCCGTACTCGGCGGGGCTTCGATCGAGTCGGTCGGCGATACTCCGGCCGACGGGGTCGCCGTGATCAGCCCAGACTGGCTCAACGCTGGCGGCGGTATGGCACCGGACGGGGTCACATAGCGTGGCCCATGTTGCGTCGTCTCAAACAACGCCCGCACAAACTCTGTGCAACTCGGCCACCGGTCGTCAGGCTTTTTCTCGAGCGCACGCCGCACGGCATTCCGATCATTTTCGGAGAGCGGCGTCACGTCGGGCGGGGCCTGCAAGTGCTGCAGGAGCAGTTGCCTGGCGGTGGTTCCGTTAAAGGGTCTCTGCCCCGTCAGCAATTCCTGATACACGATGGCCAGGCTGTACTGGTCTGAGTTCCGACTCACCCAGCCTTCGAACGTCTCCGGTGCGGCGTAGACGGGAGTGACGCCGCCGGTGATCGTTCCTCGTTTGCCTTCGAAGCCTTTCACAAGCCCGAAGTCGGCGATCTTCACGTGGTTGTAGACGAGAAACAGGTTCTGCGGCTTGATGTCGAGGTGCTGCAACTGATACTGAGTGTTCATCAGGTCGAGCGCTTCCGACGCTTCTTCCAGATATCGCAGCAACTCCTGCTTCGGAACGCCGGCCAGGCCCTGAGCCCGGCACTCGCGGAATCGGTCCCATAAATTGCGGTCGGCCAGCTCCATGACGATGAGCAACTGACCGTCGACAATGTCGTACCGTTCGAGCGAAAGGATGTAAGGGTGGCGGATCGTCTTGATGCGGTCGAGCGATTTCAGTTCCTGATCGGCCGGCTCTCCGCCGCCGGAAGCGTCCAAGTCGCCGAAGACGAATTTGATGGCTTTGAGAAGACCGCCGGGTGCCTCGGCCTTCCAGACTTCGCCGAAGCCGCCCCGGCCGAGCCGCTCGATGAGGCGGTAGCCCGGGATCGGTTCCAAACCTGGGGCGAGGATGACGGACATACGGAAGGGCCGTCGCTCGATCCCAACCCGGCCGCGGGGGGACACGGCAGGGCCTTGTGGCACCTACGGGAATTACGTAATCATTACTTTCGGATGCAGGGTTGGCAATAGAACCTGCACATTTTTTCAGGGAAACGTGCTGTGTCGGGCCCCACCGTTGCCCTGTCTTTGAAGCAACCCTGGGCGGCCCTCCTCGTCGCCGGCCTGAAAACCGTTGAAATCCGCAAATGGTCTACGCAGCGACTCGGCCCCCTGTGGATTCACGCCGCCAAAGTCGATGACACCCGCCCGGAGGCCTGGGCCTGGCTTCCCGAGGACTTGAAACCCCTGGCGGAGTTGCGGGGCGGCGTCATCGGCCAGGCCATCCTGACGGGCTGCGTCACCTACTCCAGCCGGCGGGCTTTCGCCGCCGACCGCTTCCTGCACCTCAACCATCCCTCGTGGTTTCAGCCCCCCGCCCTGTACGGCTTTACATTCTCATCGCCCGAGGTCATCGACTTCCGCCCCGCCATCGGAAACATCAAGTTTTTTGCCGTGCCATGACTCGACTTCTCGTCAGCGTCCGGTCCGTCGATGAGGCGATCATTGCCCGTGATGCCGGTGCCGACATCGTCGATATCAAGGAGCCACGCAACGGCCCGCTGGGGGCGGCGAATGCGTCGGTCGTTCGCCGGGTCCTGGCCGCGATTGGCGCCGATGTCCCGGTCAGCGCGGCCATGGGAGAGCTGGGTGAACACCTGCCTGAGACTCTTGCGTCGGCAGACCTGAGCTTTGCGAAGGTTGGCCTGTCCGACCCGGTTGATTGGCGGGCCCGGTGGCTCGCATGGCGGGCGAGCCTGCCCTGCCCCGCGGTGCTCGTGGCTTACGTCGATCTGCCGCACCGCGATGCCATTCTGGACTCGGCGGCCGACCTTCGCCCGGCCGCGCTGCTGCTCGACACCTGCTCGAAACAAACGGGTGGGCTACTCGATTGGTGCTCCGTCCCCTACCTGACGACGCTCATCAATTCATGCCGGGCGAATCAACGACTGCTCGCCTTGGCCGGGTCACTGAACCTCGACTCGATCCGAGTCGTGCTTTCGCTCGGCCCCGACATCATTGCCGTCCGCGGAGCCGCTTGCGAAGGCGGACGCGACGGAGTCGTTTGCCCCCGCCGCGTCCGCGAACTTGCCGAACTCGTTCATTCCGTGACGTGAATCACGGCTTGGCGATGTAGCTGCGGTGCCAGGTGATTTCCGGCTTTTCCTTGTCGCAGCTTTCCACGACCAGCGACTTCGCGCCGGTCCGCTGCTGGATCTTGGCGCGATACTTCGTGGCTTGTGTGGCTTTGCCTTGCGGCTCATTACGGGTCGGCGACCGGTTTTCGACTGTGGTCTCTACGACCTCAGACTGCTGGGCGGTGCCACGGCCGGGTGCCCGATTGATCGATTGGCCGCGGGACGACTGTGCGCCGCCCTCCTGCTGCACGGCCACTTCCTTCACCGGGGCGGCCTCGGCCTCGGCCAGGAACGATTCGACCTTGGCGGCGGCACACGCTTCAAACTTCGCGTCCTTCTTCCACTCCGAAATCGCCTCGGTCGCGGCCGACTTCAGCAGCTTGGGCCAGAGTTGCTTGAACAGGTCGTGCGAGGCGAACACGTCCGCCCCCACGATCGTACCGTTGATCGCGACGGCCATTCCGACGACTTCCGCGTCTCCGCAGCACCCTTCGAAGGCCTTTTCGTACTCTGCGATCTTCGCCTTGAGGTCCTTATCTTCCAGCGCCAGTTGCAAGCTCGACTTCGATGCGGCGTTGTTCACTTCCTTGCCGAGGTTGTCGCTGAGCCGCTTCTGGGCGTTTTCGACTTCCCGCCAAACTTCGCCCTGCGCTCTGGTCTCGTTCACGGCGACTTTTAGTGCCCGATTGCACACCTGAGAATCGGAGCACTCGAATTTCGCGACGCCTTCGCTGCCCCGCTGCGACCAGCGGCCCCGCTCCACACAGAACGACGGCATCGGCACCACGCCCGACTTCGACGGCAGGATCAGATCGAACGCGATCGCGCGGTCCTGCTTGCCGCCCTTCACCACGTCGCCGGCCATGATGAACACTTCGACGTCAGGCGACGTGTTCTCGACCGAGAGCAGTCCGACATTGCTGGTCTCGTGGACGACGACGATCTTCTTTTCCATCGCGTCCTTGAGCGTAATCACCGTCTTGGCCGGTGCCGCGCTCTTGCCGTGGAGGAAGAACACCGTCAGGTTGGAATGCGAGACCGACTTGCCCACCTTCGGGGCGGCCGGTGGCCCCGCCAGACCGGAGCCGGCGAACAGGCAACAGCAGGCGAGCGACAGGACAAACGCACGGCGACGCATCGGAAATCCTCCCGGGACGACTCGGCCGCGGGCACTCCCCGCCACCGCTGCAAGGATTCTAACCGCAAACGCCCGATCGCGGCGCAACGATGCTGTAACAGCTTGGAAGACGAAGAAACTCACCACGAAGACACGAAGACGCGAAGGTCACACGAAGAAGGCAAACCTCCCAGCAATAGTTTATTCTGTGTCCTCTTCGTGCCTTCGTGTCTTCGTGGTTAATACTGCCACTCCATCAATATGCTCGGGCGAAGACCACCCGGCGGGCCGACGGCGCACCCGACTTCACGCACTTGCCCGGCGTCGCATCGCCGTCGAACGGGATGCAACGGATCGTCGCCTTCGTCTCCTGCTGGATCGCGTCTTCGGTCTCGCGGGTGCCGTCCCAATGGGCCAGCAGGAAGCCCGGCTCTTCAATCAGCTTCTTGAACTCGTCGTACGTATCCACAGGCCGGATGCGCTCGTCGCGGAACGCCTTCGCCTTGGCGAGCAGCCCCGCCTGGATTTCCCGCAACAGCTTGTCGATGTGTGCTGCCGCGCCGGCCAGCGGCACGCCCATCTGCTTGCCTTCCTTGCCCGGTACGTCGCGGCGGGCGACCACGCAGGCCTGCTTCTCCAAGTCCTTTGGACCCAACTCCACCCGCACCGGTACCCCGCGCACCTCGTACTCCGAGAACCGGTAACCCGGCTGCTTGTCGAACGTCTTGTCGATTTTCACTTCGATCGGCTCGTAGCCGTAGAACTCGTCGCGGGGGATCGCCCGCAGTTCCTTCGCCAGTTGCTCGGCCGCCGCGATCGACGGGCCACGCTCGTCGTCGTTTCGGCCCAGCGGGCAGATCACGACGTGCGTCGGCGCGAGTCGCGGTGGCACGACCAGCCCGTTGTCGTCCGAATGCGTCATGATCAGCCCGCCGATGAGCCGGGTGCTCACGCCCCAACTCGTTGCCCACGCGAATTCCCGCTTGCCCTCGCTGCTCGTAAATGTCACGTCGAACGCCTTGGCAAAATTCTGGCCCAGGAAGTGGCTCGTGCCGGCCTGGAGTGCACGGCCGTCCTGCATCATGGCCTCGATGCAAAGTGTCTCGACCGCACCGGGGAACTTCTGCCCCTCGCTCTTCGGGCCGGTCAGCACCGGCATCGCCATCCACTCCTCGGCAAACCGGCGGTAGACCTCGAGCATCGTCCGCGTCTCTTCGCGGGCCTCGGCTTCGGTGGCGTGGGCCGTGTGCCCTTCCTGCCAGAGGAATTCGGCGGTCCGCAGAAACAGCCGGGTCCGCATCTCCCAGCGCACGACGTTGGCCCACTGGTTGATGAGCAGCGGCAGATCGCGGTAGCTCTGGATCCAGCTCTTGTAGGTATTCCAGATAATCGTTTCGGACGTGGGCCGGATGATCAGCTCTTCCTCAAGCTTTGCTTCGGGGTCGACGATCAGACCCTTGCCCTTTTCGGCTTTGAGCCGGTAGTGCGTGACGACGGCGCACTCCTTGGCAAACCCCTCGGCCATCTCTTCTTCGCGAGCCAGGAAGCTCTTGGGGATGAACAGCGGGAAGTAGGCGTTGACGTGACCGGTGTCCTTGAACAGGCGGTCGAGGGCTTTCTGCATCTTCTCCCAGAGGGCATAGCCGTTCGGCTTGATGACCATGCAGCCGCGTACGTCGGAGTTTTCCGCCAGGTGGGCCTGCTTGACGATGTCGATGTACCACTGCGAATAGTCGGTGCCGCGTGGCGTGATTTTCTCGGCCATGAGTCGCTTCCTTCGTCTTGAGACTGCAAGCGGAAATGATACGTGCCCGTCCGGCCGGCGGTCAGGATGCCGGCAGGGCATCGGCCGGCGGGGCCGGCCGCTTCGACTGCCGGGACTCGACGATTGCAAACGGCACGGGCCGGCGGCGTTCGCGCGTCCGCAGCCGGTGAAACAACTCGAGGGCCATGTGGGCGAGCTTTTGCAGCCGGGCCACCTGAGCCAGCGGTCCGGTGCCGCGGCCGGTCTTCTCATCGGCCACGGTGTACTCCATCATCGCCCGCATGCGCAGCGTCTCGTACTGGGCGTATTGATCGAGCAGCAACCCCTCGGCGATCGAACGCGGGGGCCAGGCCTGCCGAGCCGCCTCGCGAATCGCATGAAAGGTGGCTCGATACCACGCGTATTGCTCACCTGCCACCGCGGCGGACGCCTCGACGGTCTGGCCGACGGCGAGGTGGTAGGCGACGTGTTCGCGGTATGCGCAGTACTGCCGGGCGGCCTCGCGACGGTCTTTCTTCCACAGCCGGAGGAACCGCGCCATGACGCGATCGCTCGGGCATTCGCCCTTCGGCCTCCCGGGCGCGGGCTCGATCGGAGCGGGCAACTCGATGATCGCACGGCTCATCACACGACGGATGCGGTCGAGCTGGGACATGGCGATTCCTCAAAAGGATGGGCAGGAGTGTCTTCGAGTTCACTCAGGCGGTCTTCGAGTTCGATCGACTCGCGGAGCCGCACTGTCATCTGAAAGAGGAGACGGACGGCCTGAAGCCGGACACGGTCGTCCTTGGATTCGAGGAGCTTGGCGGCCTCGTCGGCGGCGCGGGACATGTTGCGGGCGAGCCGGCCCAGCGCGCGGTCGGCATACTGCCGGCGATACTCGGCCACCATCCGCCGGAATTCGGGGTGGGCCATCGCGCGATCCACCGTACTGCGGGACACACCTGCCCGTAGGGCCGCCTGCTTTTGGGACATGCCCATGGCCAGGTCGAAGGCGAGGCTGCTCTTTTTCGCCAGTGCGTCATTTTGCGTCATTTTGCGTCACCGACTTGACAACGAGGACTCCGAAGCGGCGGTAAACCCGTCTGAAGTGCTGCTACAAAACCGGCCATGCAACCATCGGATACGATCCCGGCCCGGGCAAGTGTGCTGCGACCGGATATCGGCCAGCGGGCCGCGACGATCCATATCGCAAAGAAACAAGTTGGGCGGCGGTATCATGGCACGCTGAATTCCGGACCGCGTCGGCGGCCGTTGGAAAGCCTGAGCGAAATTGCGCTTTCCGTATCCCCCTGCGGGATACTCCATGCCACGACTTTACGGCGTTCTGGGTACGCACAAGCAGCTCAACGAGATCGTAATGGCCGGTGCGCACGACGCAGCCATAAACGAAGGTGATACCAACTAGAAGACGCAGAAATACGACATCCTCCAGCAGGCCAAGCGCGGTGTGCGGTTCTTCAACATCCGCATCAACGCCAAGGAGCTCGGTGGCGGCCAAGCGGAAATGAAGGCGTTTCACGGGCACGGAATGACTCAGGGCGTCCTCTCTCCGAAATCCAGCGGCACCAAGGAAGTGACCAACCTGGGCAACGAACGCGAGAAAGTCTCGACGACCAACCCGCACCAAGACGCTTGCGGACCTGGCCGGGGAAGGTCGTCGTGCTGTTTCCGCCGGACAGCCGGAACGACCTACCCGAGGGTTACGCAAACCTTGGAATCCAGTTCTGGAAGAACCTCTACAAGAGGTAGGCAGGTTACACGAGCGATTTTGAAGGCCTGCAATACTGGGGCGCGGGCGGCACCAAGATCAACAACAAGGGCTTCGAGGGGAAGATCCAGAAAAACACCAGTACCCAGAATTCCGTCCTGAAGAAGGCGGCGACCGGCATCGCGGACAAGACGGAGAAGCAGGGCATCAGGCGGAACACGGTGGTGGTGCAATGCGGGTGCTCGGCCGCAGACCCGAACGCGATCGGCATGATGTACTGGACGACCACCGGCGTGAACAAAAGCATCAAGGAGCGCAACGACCTGATGTGGGACGACAACCACCGCGGCGGCCTGCGTGAAATCTGGGAGAGCGGCCTGTTCGATTACATGACCGAAGCCCTCCCCAACAATGTCGACATGGCCTCGTTCTCCTCGGGCGGAATGCTGAAGCTGTTCATGCCGAACATTGTGATAATCGACTTCGCGCAACACGAAAAGTGCCGGCACATCTACGGTCTCAACGAAGTCGCAACTTCGGAAATCACCCGGATCGCCGAACAGAAGTACGGCCTGTCGTACTGAGGCCCCCGGGAGACGACGAAGCCGCGGCACGGCGTGCCGCGGCTTTCTCGTGCGCGGCTGGCGATCCGCAGTACCCGATTGGATTTTGGCCGCTCCGTTACCACAATACACGTCAACCCGCCGGCCCCGCGGCCGGCCCCTCAACCCGGACAGGTGATCGCGTCATGAGTTCGCTGGCCATTGCGTGCATTTTGTTTGTGGGCGTATTGACCAGCACGCTGGTGGCGATGCTGATCGCCCGATGCCTGCCGGACCATCACCTCACCGGCGACTCCAAGGACGTGATCAAGAGCGGGGTGGGGATCATCGGCACGCTGACGGCGCTGGTGCTCGGCCTGCTGGTGGCCGCGACGAAGGGGACGTACGACACGCAGAGCGGGACGGTGAAAGACCTTGCGGCTCAGATCGCGATCCTCGACCGGATTCTGGAGCGGTACGGCACGGACTCGGCCGAGGCCCGCGGCCGACTCCGCGACCTTGGGCAGTCGGTGCTCGATCAGATCTGGCCGCACGGCTCGACCGGCCCGATCGATTTCGTTGCCGGGCAATCGAAGCAGTTCGGCGAGTCGTTTTTCGAGGCGGTCGCGGTGCTCGATCCGAAGACGGATACGCAGCGCATGCTCAAGGGCCGGGCGCAGGAGATTACCGTCGGGATGGGGCAACTCCGCCAGAAACTGGTGGTGAACAGCGAGCGTACGATCCCGGCCCCGCTCCTGATCATGCTGGCCGTCTGGCAGGCGACACTGTTTGCCGGGCTGGGTCTGCTGGCGGCCCGCAACGCCACGGCCATCACCGTACTGATCATCTGCATGGTGTCTGTGGCCGGGGCGCTGTTCCTGGTACTGGAACTCGACCGACCCTTCGAAGGACTGGTCCGCGTCTCCGACACACCGCTGCGTGTGGTGGTGTCGAATCTGGGAAAGTAATGGAGTCGGCACAGTGCGAACACGGGCATTGTGACCACCGGCAGATGCACTGACGAACAATCAAGCAGCGTATTTGTTGATTACGTACGACGATCGAGGGAACACCGGCGTGGTTTACCCCCGCCGGTGTGCAACCAGCGGGCGATGCCCTGGTCAATGACACTTTAGAACCAGGCTGAGTCAACAAGTCTCTTCGGCGAGGGCTTGTAGTCGGCGTGGTGCTATGGGCTGGCGGAACTCCGGCGGGGATGAACCCCTCCGCTCGTCTGCCGCTGATCATCGATCGCACTTTCAGCCACTCCCCACCTCCGCCCCTTCCGAATAGGACATCTTTGTCCGGATAGTTGACTTCGGAGGGTTCCTCGCGTGTCACTACGGCAACTGGTCACGGTGGATGGGAACGAGGCGGCGGCTTCCATTGCCTATCGCCTCAGCGAAGTGATCGCCATTTACCCCATCACGCCTTCATCGGCCATGGGCGAGTCGGCCGACAGTTGGGCGGCCGGCGGGCAGCGCAACGTCTTCGGCACCATCCCCGATGTTATCGAAATGCAGAGCGAGGGCGGCGCGGCCGGGGCCATCCACGGCGCGCTGCAGGCCGGCGCGCTGTCGACGACGTTTACGGCGTCGCAGGGCCTGCTGTTGATGATCCCCAACATGTACAAGATCGCCGGCGAACTCACGCCGACCGTCTTCCACATCGCCGCCCGCACGCTGGCGACGCACGCACTCTCCATCTTCGGCGACCACAGCGACGTGATGTCGTGCCGGGCGACCGGGTGGGCCATGCTCGCCTCGTCGTCGGTGCAGGAAGCGCACGACCTCGCGCTGGTCGCCCATGCCGCGACGCTGCGCGGGCGGGTACCGTTCCTGCACTTCTTCGACGGGTTCCGCACGTCGCACGAAGTCAACAAGATCGAGATGATGGGCGACGACGACCTGCGGGCGATGATTCGCCCGGAGGACGTGGCCGCCCACCGCGGCCGCGCGCTCGACCCGGATCAGCCCCGGCTCCGCGGCTCGGCCCAAAACCCCGACGTGTTCTTTCAGGCCCGCGAGGCGGCCAACCCGTTCTACCTCGCGATCCCCGGCCTCGTGCAGGAGGCGATGGACGCCCTGTCCCGACTCGTTGGCCGGCAGTACCGTCTGTTCGATTACGTCGGTGCGCCTGATGCCGAACGGGTGATCGTCATGATGGGATCGGGGGCCGGCGCGGTCGAAGAGGCCGTCGAAGCGCTCACGGCCCGCGGCGAGAAGGTGGGGCTGGTCAAGGTCCGGCTGTACCGGCCGTTCGACGCGGCCGCGCTGCTGGCCGCCCTGCCCCGCACCGCCCGGCACCTTGCCGTGCTCGACCGCACGAAGGAGCCCGGGGCGATCGGTGAGCCGCTGTACCAGGATGTGATCACTGCGCTGTTCGAAAGCGGTTCAACGCCGCTGCCGCGGGTGATCGGCGGGCGGTACGGGTTGTCGTCGAAGGAGTTCACGCCGGCGATGGCCGTGCGGGTCTTCGAGGAGTTGCAGGCGGACTCGCCGAAAAAGCACTTCACGCTCGGCATCGTCGACGACGTGACGCATCTCAGCCTGCGCTGGGACCCGGAATTCACCACCGAGGCGGCCGACGTGACCCGGGCAGTCTTCTACGGGCTGGGCAGCGACGGCACGGTCGGCGCGAACAAGAACACGGTGAAGATCATCGGCGAGAATACGCCGCTCCACGCCCAGGGCTACTTCGTGTACGACTCGAAGAAGGCGGGGTCGATCACTGTCTCGCACGTGCGCTTCAGTCCCCGGCCGATCCGCTCGACCTACCTGATCACGCGGGCCAACTTCGTGGCGTGCCACCAGTTTCACTTCCTCGAACGGATGGACGTGCTGGAGCTGGCGGAGCCGGGCGCGACGTTTCTGCTCAACTCGCCGTACGGCCCGGCCGAGGTGTGGGACAAACTGCCAAGGGAAGTGCAGGAGACGATCATCGCGAAAAAACTCCGGTTGTTTGTGGTCGATGCGCTGGAGGTGGCCCGGGCGGCGGGGATGGGCAGCCGCATCAATACGGTGATGCAGTCGTGCTTTTTCGCAATCTCGAGCGTTCTGCCGCGGGAGCAGGCGATCGAGGAGATCAAGCAATCGATTAAGAAGACCTACGGCAAGCGCGGCGAATCGGTACTGCGGAAGAACTACGCGGCGGTTGATGCGTCGCTCGACGGCCTGCATGAGGTGACGATCCCGGCGGGCGTGACGAGCAGCATTCACCGGCTGCCGGCCATCGCGTCGGACGGCGGAAACGACTTCGTGAAGCGGGTGACGGCCGTGCTGATCGCGGGCAAGGGCGACCTGCTACCGGTCAGCGCGATGCCGGTGGACGGCACGTTTCCCACGGGCTCGGCGAAGGTCGAGAAGCGCAGCATCGCCTACGAGATCCCGATCTGGGACCCGAAGATCTGCATCGATTGCGCGCTGTGCTCGCTGGTCTGCCCGCACGCCGCGATCCGGATGAAGCCGTATGTGCCGGGCGCGTTGGCCGGCGCGCCGGAGGGGTTCCAGTCGAAGGAATGGCGCGGCAAGGAGTTCACGGATTATCGGATGACCATTCAGGTCGCCCCGGACGACTGCACGGGGTGCGGCGTGTGCGTCGACGTATGCCCGGCCCGCAGCAAGGAGGCGGTGAAACACAAAGCGATCAACATGGAGCCGAAGCAGCCGCACCTGGAGCGGGAGCGGGCGAATTTCGACTTCTTCCTGAATATCTCGGACCCGGCTCGAACGCGGATGAAGCTCGACACGGTGAAGACGACGCAGATGCTCGAACCGCTCTTCGAGTACTCGGGGGCGTGCGCGGGGTGCGGCGAGACGCCGTACCTGAAGCTGATGAGCCAACTGTTCGGCGACCGCACGATCATCGCGAATGCGACGGGATGCTCGTCGATCTACGGCGGTAACCTGCCGACGACGCCGTGGACGGTGAATGCCGACGGGCGTGGGCCGGCCTGGGCCAACTCGCTGTTCGAGGACAATGCCGAGTTCGGGCTGGGCATGCGGCTGGCGGTGGACCAGCGCCGGGAGTATGCCGAGGCATTGCTCCGCGGCTTGGCCGGTTCGGTGGGCGATGATCTGGTACGGGGCCTGCTCGAATCGCAGCAGTATGACGAGGATCAGGTGGCCGGGCAGCGCGAGCGCGTCGCCCTGCTCCGCAAGAAACTGGCGGGCAACGATTCGCACGAGGCACGGACGCTGGCCGGGCTGGCCGACGTGCTCGTGCGCAGGAGTGTGTGGATCATCGGTGGCGACGGCTGGGCGTACGACATCGGGTTCGGCGGACTAGACCACGTGCTGACCACGGGCCGGGACGTGAACATTCTGGTGCTCGATACCGGCGTGTACTCGAACACCGGCGGGCAGGCGTCGAAGGCGACGCCGCGCGGCGCGATTGCCAAGTTTGCCGCGCTGGGAAAGTCGGCTCGCAAGAAAGACCTCGGCATGCTGGCGGTGTCGTACGGCAACGTGTACGTGGCGCAGATCGCGCTCGGGGCGAATCCGTCGCAGACAGTCAAGGTTTTCAACGATGCCGAGTCTTACCCGGGTCCGTCGCTGATCCTGGCGTACAGCCACTGCATCGCCCACGGTATCGATATGTCGACGTCGATGTCGCACCAGAAAGACGCGGTGAATTCGGGCTTCTGGCCGCTGTTCCGGTACGACCCGCGGGAGGCGCACGGCTCGGCCCACGCGTTCCATCTCGATAGCCGGAAGCCGACGAAGCCGTTCAAGGAGTTCGCCCAGCAGGAGGGGCGGTTCGCGATGCTGTCGCGGTCGAACCCCGCGCGGGCGGACATGCTGTTCGCATTGGCGCAGCAGGACATCGACGACCGGTGGCATTACTACGAGCAGATGGCCGGCGTCGAGCGAGACATCGCCGACGGCCGACCGGGGGGAGCCGCATGAGCGCACGCCTCGAGACGAAGTACCTGAGCCTGAATCTGCGGAACCCGTTGATGGCGTCGGCCGGGCCGCTAACCGGTCGGCCGGACACGCTGCACGCACTGGAAGAGGCCGGCGTGGCAGCAGTCGTCCTGCCGTCGTTGTTCGAAGAGCAGATCGAGCACGACGACATCGAGGCCCACCGGCTGTTCATGTACCAGACGGAGTCGTTCGCCGAGTCGCTGTCGCATCTGCCGGAGGTTGGGGCGTATCCGACCGGGCCGGACGAGTACCTGGCCCGGCTATCGGCCGCGAAGAAGTCGCTCGGCATCCCGGTGATTGCGAGCCTGAACGGCTGCACGACCGGCGGCTGGGTCCGGTACGCAAAGATGATGCAGGAGGCGGGCGCGGACGCGCTGGAGCTGAACATCTACATGGTGGCCGACGACGAATGCGAACCCGGTGCGGCCGTCGAGGAGCGGTACATCGACCTGGTGACGGCGGTCCGCGAAACGGTGACGCTGCCGCTGGCGGTGAAGATCGGCTGCCAGTTCAGCAGCCTGCCGAACTTCGTGCAGCAATTGGTCCACGCGGGGGCGGACGGGCTGGTACTCTTCAACCGGTATCTGGAGCCGGACATCGATCTGGACAAGCTCGAAGTCTTGCCGAGCCTGCATCTGAGCCAGCGCCACGAACTGCGGCTGCCGCTGCGATGGATCGCGATCCTGCGCGATCAGACCCGGGCGTCGCTGGCGGCGACGAGCGGCATCCACACGGCCGCTGACGTGATTAAAGCTCTGCTGGTCGGGGCCGACGCGGCGATGATGACGAGCGCGCTGCTGCAATCGGGGCCGGGCCTGGCGCGCAAGGTTCTGCACGAACTGCGTTCCTGGCTCGACGAACGCGAATACGAATCGGTGGATCAACTCCGTGGCAGCATGAGCCGGAAGAACTGCCCGGACCCCGGCGCGTTCGAGCGGGCCAATTACATGCGGGCCCTGACGAGTTACACGGCGGAATACCGGGCACCGTGAACGGGCCGATGGGCCTTGAACGAAAACGGCCCGGCTGCCACAATGCCGCCATCGATTGCGTTCATTCCACGAGAGCGAAGACGCCATGGCCCGACGACCGCGACTGAAACTGGAATCACTGGAACACCGAGAAGTGCCGAGCGGAACGCGGCTGTTCGCCGTCGGCGAAGACGGCGGACAGAGCCGAGTGGCGGTGTATCAGCCGGACCGCGAGTACTCGATTCACGAGACCGTCATAGGTGAAATGCCCGTCCATCGGGACCAGCTTGCGCAAGACGGGAAACTGCTGCTGACGTTTACGCCATTCGAGGGCTTCCGCGGCGGCGTCCGCGTGGCCGTGGGCGACGTGACCGGCGACGGCATCGACGACATCATCGTGGCGGCCGGCCCCGGCGGCGGAGCGCATGTGAAGGTGTACGGCGGCTCGCAGATGCTGACAGGCCGTGCGGTCGTGGTCGCCGACTTCTTCGCCTTCGACGCCAGCTTTCGCGGCGGCGTGTACGTCGCCGTCGGGCAGATGAACCCGATCACGGAGCAGCAGGAGATCATCGTCGGGGCGGGAGCGGGCGGCGGACCGCACGTCCGCATCTTCGCGATGGATCACATTCTGTTTGCCATCACCCCGGGCACGCCGACGCCCGAACTGTACTGGCCCCGGCTGGAGAACGAGTTTTTCGCCTTCGATGCCGGATTCCGCGGCGGCGTCCGCGTGGCGGCCGGCGACGTTACGGGCGACGGCCGGGCCGAACTGATCACGGCCGCGGGTCCGGGTGGCGGGCCGCACGTCCGCGTCTTCGACGTCAATCACCCCGACCCGCTCGCGCTGTACACGTACTCGCACCGGGTCGTCGACGAGTTCTACGCCTACGATGCGAAGTTCCGCGGCGGCGTGTACGTCGCGGCCGGGCAGCTCACGGGTGATGCGACTGCCGAGATCATCACCGGTGCGGGCGAAGGCGGCGGGCCGCACGTCAAGATGTTTGCCAAGGATGTCACCGGCAAAATGAAGATGTCTGCCGAGGCGTTCGTGGGCTCGCCGTCTCTGACGTCCGGTGTCCACGTCGGGATCGCCGATCTTGGTTACGGCATCGGCACCGGCGGCACGACCGGTCGACCGTCGTTCGCCTACTTTGGCGTCGGCTACGACCCAGCCGCCATTCAGTTTGGGCCGCAAATCGGCGGTTTCAACTTCCAGACCGGGTTCTTCGACCGGACGGTCGTCACGCTGCCCGGCCTGTTCGAACTCGCCGAGGGCCGGCCGCACAACATCGGGCTGTGAGAGGTAACTGGTTCACGGGGTGCGGGCCGTGGACTCAGATTTCATTGGTCGAGATCCCAGACGGCCACCTGACCGGTCCGGCTGCCGGCTGCGGCGGTCAGGCCATTCGGGGCGATGGCTAGTGTCGAGATCGCACCAATCCCCAGGTCCATTGTCTTGAGCGTCTGCCCGGATTCTGCGTCGATCGTTTCGACGAGCGACGACGAACTGCGGTCGAAGGTAGCCAGCAGCATTCGGCCCGGCCCGAACAACGCAAGCCATCGCGGCCCCGGATCGCGGTCGCGGGTGAACCGTACTTGTCCGTCAGCCAGATTCCAGACGTGAAGCCGACCGAACTCCGTGGCCGCGAACAACTGGTCGTCCCATGAAAACGTCGGGCTCCTGATGCCCTGAGTGGGACCGGGCAGCAACTTCTCGCGCGAGATGTCCTCGACGGCTTGAATGAAGGGACCTCGCGTGCGCGGACCGGCAGGACCCGAAGCCAATTCTCCGCGGTAGGTCGCGAGCATTCGGCCGGAGTGTGACAGAAACGGGACCATCAGGATCGGCCGCTCGTAGCGCAGCCGAGCCAAACTGGATTCCGTGTTCGGATCAAGGACGTAAATGCCGTGACTGGTTCGCAAGGCCATGAATGAGGTCCCGGTCGATCCCGACCACGATCCGCGTGACAGCCAGCGGGGAAACGCCGGACGCTCCTGCGCGTCGCCAACAAGGTCGCGGCACCAGATCGAGTCGGCAGCGTAAATGTAAAGCGACGACGGCGTGACCTGAACGATTGCTCGGCTGAACCAAACCCCTTCCGCCGGGATGTACACTTCAACGTTGCCGTCGGCCACTCCGACACGGACGATGTCGCCGCGCATACCGGACGCAAATAGCAGCGTGCCGCACGGACTGAAGCGGACATGTGTCACGCCTTGCCCCGCGGGAACCGCCTGAATCTTCAGCATCTCAGGGCTCCAGGTCCCAGATTGCCACTTTGTTGCGCGAACCGGAAGCCGCGGCCATGGTGCGGTCGGGGGAGACAATGAGGTGATGGATGCGGCCGATTCCGGGCTCCAATTCCGAGACAACTTCGCCGGTCCCGACATCGATCGTTTGAATGATCGAGTTCGTCCGGAATCGCAACAAGTGCCGGTCGCCTGAGACGAACTGGATTCCGCTGAAAGACTTGCGGTCGCCGGACCGGTGCCGGACGCGCGAACCGTCCGCGATGTGAAAAATGAAGATGGACTGCCCGACGGCTGCCGCGAGCCGGGCGGAGTCCCACGACACCGCGACGGCGTATGGCATCGCGGGCAGTCGACCGGAATCGAAAACCAGGTCGGCCGTATCCGATCGGTACACGCGGACCCGATTTTCGGGGTTATCGACTCCGTGCGCGATACCGACCCAAGTCCGGACGCAGACCAGATCGCCGGCCGGTGACGTGTCGATCCAGCCGAATTGGACCGGCTGACTTGCCGGAGGCGACCAGGAGACAGTGCCGGAATCCGGGCCGATTCTCGCAAACCGGTCGCCCGCCCGACAGAGGATGACATCGCCTCCTGCCGTCGCGCAGTATTGCGGCCGACCGTCATAGTCCAAAGGGGGCCATCTTTCGGACACCTGCTCGGCGAACCGGAACTGGATGATCCGCCCGTCCTGTGCGAGCAGCACGAAGTCCTGCCGAACGGCAAGCAACTCGAACCATGAACCGTACCGGCCCCGTTCGCCAGCCCACAGGCTGACGCGCTTGCCCGACGCCAGATCAAACGCCTCGAACACTCGCCGGCCCGAGCCGGTCATGAAGAGCTGCGACCCGTCGCGGCTGAACATGAGATTCGAGATGCCGCCGCGCATGGTGCCAAAAGTGATCATAGATGGGCGCCGTTACCGCTGATGGTCCTTTCCGCTTTGTCTGCGAGTTGAAAGAAAAGACTTCGGGCCGGCCTGTAAGCCGGGTTCTGTGCCCGCCCGAAAGCGGGTGACGGCCATTTCTCTCGTCCGTCCGTCGCCGGACGGCTTTAGCAGCCGACCCGGAGGCATGTGAGCGGGACCGCCCCTGCCCCCTGCTTGGCCTTGCTCCCGGTGGGGTTTACCTCGCCAGCACGGTCACCCGCGCCGCGGTGCGCTCTTACCGCACCATTTCACCCTTACCTCCCTTCGGGAGTTAGAAGTGCAAAGTTAAAAGTGAAAAGTTAAGAAGGGATGGATCGCGGTCCTGACGGACCGCGGTGTCTACCCCGAATGCCATATCGTCCAACAAACCGCTCTTAACTTTTAACTTTTAACTCCTCACTTTTAACTCCCGAAGGGAGGCGGTATCGTTTCTGTGGCACTATCCCGGTCCTTGCGGACGGCAGGCGTTACCTGCCACCGTGCCCTGTGGAGCCCGGACTTTCCTCCCCCGTGGGCCGTTCGCCCCGAAGAGCGCGTTCCCGCGGCAGCGGCCGTCCGGCCGGCCCGAAGTCACTGCCTATCATAACAAAATCCCCGGCGAGACCGCACCTGATGAGCACGTTCCGTCTGCGAATCGATCATCCGTTCCCGCCCGAGTTAGCCGGGGGCGCGGTCGCCATCGGCAATTTCGACGGCGTCCACCGCGGGCACGCCCAACTCGTTTCCGAACTCGTTGACGAAGCCCGGCAGGTCGGCGGGCCCGCCATCGCCCTCACTTTCGATCCCCATCCGCTTCGCCTGCTCGCCCCAGAGCGTTTCCTGCCGCAACTCACCACGCCCGACGACCGGGCCGCGTATCTTCAGGATGCCGGCGCGGACCACGTCATTCTCCTCGAGACCACGCCGGGCCTGCTCGGGCTGCACGCCGAGGCGTTTCTCGAACTGCTGCTCCGCGATCGGCTCCAGGCCCGGGCCGTGGTCGAGGGCTTCAACTTCGCCTTTGGTAAGGGCCGGGGCGGCTCGATCCAGCTTCTCCGCGACTGGTGCCGGTCAAACGGCATCCGCGGCCGCATCGTCGATCCCGTCACCGAGTCGCACGGCGAGCCGGTCTCCAGTTCTCGGGTACGAAACGCGCTCAATGCCGGAGACGTGGCGGAGGCGCGTTCCCTGCTGGGCCGGCCGTACCGCCTTCGCGGCACTGTCGTGGCCGGCGATCACCGCGGGCAATCGCTCGGCTTCCCCACCGCCAACCTTGCCGACTGCGCCTCGCTGATTCCCGGCGACGGCGTGTATGCCGTGCGATCGGGCAAACATGCCGGGGCGGCGAACGTCGGCGGCAACCCCACGTTCGGCCAGGCGGATCGCAAGGTCGAAATCCACCTCATCGACTTTCAGGGCGACCTGTACGGCAAACCGCTGGCCGTCGACTTCCTCGCCCGCATCCGCGACACGCAGCGGTTCGACTCCCGCGAATTGCTCATGAAGCAACTCGCCGAGGATGTCGCCCGTGCCCGTGACCTCGAATTGCAGGACCGGCTCGAAGACGTTCTCCGCCGGGAGGTCGGCCCGGCCCTCGAAATCGACGGCGGGGCGGTCGAGGTGCTCGGTATCGAGAACGGCGTTGCCCGCGTCCGCCTCGGGGCCGTCTGCGCCAGTTGCCCCGCGACGATCATGACGCTCGTCACCGGCATCGAGCAGGAGTTGAAGAAGCACCTGCCCGAAATCGAGTACCTGGAGGCCGCGCCCTGACGTGTACCGCCTCGGCTACAACACCAACGGCTTCGCCCACCATAAGCTCGAAGACGCTCTGCCGATCATCGCGGGCCTGGGCTACCAGTCGGTCGCCATCACGCTCGACCATTACTCACTTAATCCTTTCGACAAGAACCTGCACCGGCAGATGGGCGAGATTCGCCACTGGCTCGAAACGCTGAACTTGAAGTGCGTGATCGAAACCGGGGCACGGTTCCTGCTCGACAGCCGATGGAAGCACCAGCCGACCCTGCTGAGCCCGAATGAATGGGAACGCAATTACCGCCTGGAGTTTCTGACGCGGGCCGTGTGGATCGCGGAGGCGCTCGGGGCGGATTGCGTGAGCTTCTGGAGCGGCACGCCGGCCGACCGCGACCCGCCGGACGAGCACTGGCAGCGGCTCATCGACGGATGCCGGCGGCTATGCGACATCGCCGACCGGCACAACGTCGATCTGGCCTTCGAGCCGGAACCGGGCATGCTCGTCGACACGACGGGCAAGTACGAATCGCTGGCAGGAAAAGTCGATCACCCGCGGTTCGGCCTGACGCTGGATGTCGGACACGTGCATTGCATGGGCGAGCCGATGGTGGAGACGATCCTCACGCATGCCGGCAGCCTTCGCAATGTCCACATCGCAGACATGCGACAGGGAGTCCACGACCACCTGATGTTCGGCGAAGGCGAGATCGACTTCCCGCCGGTACTGCACGCGCTCGAGCAGTCGCGCTACTCCGGCGGCGTCCACGTGGAGCTGAGCCGGCACAGCCACGACGCGGTCACCGTTGCCCGGAAGTCGATCGCATTCCTGACCGAAGCGAGGTTCAAACTCGAACTCCCGAATTGAGAACGCACCATCACCCCTGCCGATGAGACTTGAGGAATCATCGACGGTTCTTCAAGAAATCATGAACCGCAGGCCTTCCAGTCGCCACAGCTTCGCCAGACACCCCATATTTCTGACCGATCCAACAGTTTGACTATCGTTAAAGTTTGCCCAAGCCCGATAAATGGGACAGTGTGCCGCGGGGACTCACGGCCCCACGACATTGGACTGACTCGATTATTCGCAGCCCCCGAGTCACCGCATCAGTCATCATGCAGGCCGGGGAAACCCGATCGCAGGAGTGCTCGTTGATCCGTGTTGCTCGCCGATCGCGGTGTTTCGCAGTGGCACTGGGAGGCCTGTTAGCAGTCGCGCGCTTCAGTCCCGTCTTGGCCGACATCCCGGCAGTTCCGATCCCTGCGCCGCCAACCGAAACCAAAGACGACGCGATCAACGAACTGATCCAGACGGAACCGGAGTTGAAGAAAGAGCTCGAATCGGTGATCGAGAAGTACATCCGCAAGCGCGAGGACGAGAAGAAGAAAGCGGACGAAGCGAAAAAGAAAGCCGACGAGGACAAGAAGAAGGCAGATGAAGACAAGAAGAATGCCGAGACGTTTGCCAAGACGTCCGGGGCCGAGTACGGCCTGAACCTGCCGATCCTGTACGACTCGATCCGCCCGTTTCACATGCCGGGTGAAAAGACACCGAAGTGGTACGATACGATGTCGATCCGCGGTTACACCCAGATCCGGTTCGACCGGACACTGGCCACCGCCCCCGGCAGTGCACCGCCTAATCTAATCGGCGACCGCTCCATCAACGGCGTAGCTGAGGACTTCATGATTCGCCGATTGCGGCTCGTTCTGTCCGGCGACCTCGGTGATTACCTGTCCTATTACCTTCAGCCCGATTTCGCCGTCCTGCCGCAAGGCAGTACCGTATCCACCTACTTCGCCCAGATGCGCGACGCGTATGCCGACGTGTTTTTCGACAAGGAGAAAGAACACCGCCTGCGAATCGGCCTGTCCAAGGTGCCGTACGGCTTCGAAAACATGCAGTCGAGCCGGGATCGGGTCGCATTGGACCGCACCGACGCAATCAACAGCGCGGTATCGCCCAATGAGCGAGACCTCGGCATCTTCTATTACTGGGCCACACCGGACAAGCGGGCCTTGCTCAAAGCCCTCGTCGACAGTGGCCTGAAAGGCTCCGGCAATTTCGGCATCTTCGCGTTCGGCGTGTACGACGGCCAGGGCGGCTCCGTGCCTGAAGCGAACCTGAATCTGCATACCGTCGCCCGCATCACCTATCCGGTCCAACTCGATTGGAAAAACGGTCAGGTCGTCGAGGCGAGCCTACAGGGATATGCCGGCGACTACGTCGTCACCGGGGCGGCCATTCGTCCCCTCGGACAGGGTAATGTCGGTATCGTCCCGGCAAATACCGGTGGCAATTCGGGCATTCATGAAGAGCGCATAGCGACAACCTTTGTTTTCTACCCTCAGCCGTTCGGCTTCCAGGCGGAATGGCAGGTGGGTAACGGGCCGGGCCTGAACGACGAACAGACCGCGGTCATCAACCGGTCACTGAACGGCGGCTACGTCATGGGAATGTACCGCCATGACACCTGTTGTTACGGCATTTTCACGCCATACTGCCGCTGGCAGCAGTATCGCGGCGGCTACCGGCAGATCGCCAACGCCCCGTACGGCCGGCAGCGTGAACTCGACCTCGGCGTCGAATGGCAGTTCACGAAGTACATGGAACTTGTCTGCGAATACAGCCTCGTGAACACGCCGAACTTCACGGCCCTCAACACGCCCGGCGCGGTCTCTTATCGCGACTTCGAGGGCTCTGTTCTGCGGTTCCAGTTCCAGTTCAACTATTGATTAAGCGAAGACTTGCGTTCTATTGACCGCAACCTACACTTGGGGGTCCGAAATGCTGGAGCCTCGAGAATGTCGCGTCCACTTTATTCGCTGCTAACTGTCGCACTGTTCATCGGCGGCAGTCTGGGATCGCGGTACCTGTACCGGCAATGGATCACCGGCGTGATCCACGAGGCGCAATCGGCTTCGGTACGGGACGCCAACCGGTTCAAGGTCGTCAAACCTTTGCCAGCCATCAAGATCGATCCGGCATCGTTGAAACCGCCGACTGTGAATGTCCAGCAGTTCGGCCCGCCGGCAAACGGCGGCCGACGCCCGTCGCCCGACCAGCGACTTCATTGATTCGCACAACCGATGCCGTGCTGGCATCTACTTCTTTTTCCGGCGGCGGGCCAACCTCTCGGCCGCGAGGTCTGCATTCTGCCTGACGCGGTGCTTCACGATCCGTTCGATGAGTTTGTACGGCATCGGCTCGTCGAGCGGGAAACGCAGATTCCCCTTCTCGCCGGCATACCGAGCGACCGCCTTGACCAGTGCGACGTTGCCACGGACGGGCGGATAGAAGCCGATGTGGTTCTTGAAAGCCGCGAAGTGAACCAGCGAGCCGTTCAGCTTGAACGTCGGAATCCGGTAGCTGATCGTCTCGACGGCGGCCGGCGCAGCTTTGCGGACGATCGCGCGGATCTGCCGGAGGATCGGCCTCGCTTCGGCAGCGGCGGCCGCAATGTACTCGTCGATGGTCGTCGGCTGGGACATTGCGAAAGGCACGGGTTAACTTGCCGCGGCGACTCCCGAAGAAGTGATACCGCCTCGGCCCAGGTCCGGTCAGTCTGCCCCACTCAGTCGCGCATGGCTTGTTGATACATCGCGTCGAACTCGGGCGACGGCTGGCGGAGGCCGGCCCGGAGTTCCTTGAGAAACCGCCGCTTGGGCTCGTCGACGCCGTCGCCGCCGTACAGCAATCGCAGTAACTCGAACCGCTCAACGTTGGAGATCTGCCCGTCGGCGAGAATGTGGGACTTGAAGGCCGGGAAGAAGTAGGCGTCGAACTCCCGGCAGACCGACTTCGCCTCGTTCCGCATCTCGAGAAGGACCTGAAGGTCGTCGTGCGACGGGGCGGCTTCGCTGGGCAGCAACTCGCGGATGCGGGCCCAATCGGCTGCGTCGATCTGGAGGTCGACACCCTCGACCAGAATCTCATGCTGCAATTCGCGGAGCTTGCTCATGGGTCGGTTCCTCGACTATCGGGATAATAGCTTGAAAAACCGCCGATCGCAAAACGGAGAGGGTTACCTCTGTCCCCGTAGCGGCATTCGCCCTTCCGCCCGTAGCGGCATTCGCCAGAATGCCGATGGAACCGCGAGAAGCATCGACGCCACGGCCGTATTCTGGCGAATACGGCTACGACATCTCTCCCCGTAGCGGCATTCGCCAGAATGCCGACGGACCCGCGAGAAGCGTCACCGCCTCGGCCGTATTCTGGCGAATACGGCTACGACATCGTTAGACCCGCGGGGGGCGTCGCCACGGACTGCCCGTGTACGGGCCACAACCGCTATCGAGACGCGAATGCATCATCGGGATACTGTTAATGACCGCAGCACGACCAAACGCTAGCGATTCGTCAGCATCACGAAAGCAACAAGGAAGCCGACGAATACCACCCAGCACCCGATAGTAATGCCGACACACGCCGCCACTTTGCTTCCTGTGGACATCGAGGGCTTTCGAGCAATGCCCATACATCCACAGATACCGCCAACTCCGATTCCCATCGGGATTGCGCCGCCGAGGGTCAGCACGGGAATCAGGCCGCAAGCGCAGATGAAGGCATAAGACCAAACCGGCAAAGTACCGCCCTTTGATTTGCGAGCTTTCAAACTGGCTTTACTCTTCCGCACTGCATCTCTGGACGGCCGATTAATGCAACGCAGTTCGAGGTCAAGGTCGATCATTCGCGATTTGATTTCCAATTCGAAATCTGCCGACTCGCCCGCCTTCAGGTCAACGTCGTACTCGTCGCTGGCGTGGGAACCAAGTGTCACCTTGACTGTGTGATGCCCGACAGGCACTTCAAACGCTTGCGTATCGCCATTGTCGACCGCCCCGACCGTCTCACCGTCCACGACGATGTTGGCTTTACGGAGCATCGCCGCTTTCGTTTCGATTCGGCGGATCTCGAGAAACGCGATCTGCCTCGGTTGCGGCTTTTTCGATATCGGGCCGGGAGTGCCTTGTCCTCCGGGAATGGCCAGGGCATTCCCACATTGGGGGCACTTGACACGTTTGCCCGCGAGTTCATCTTTCGCGAGCAGTTTCCTGCCGCAGTCGCATGTGAATTGAATGGGCATCGCCATGAACCAGTAGGCACTTGGAAGCTTGGCCGGTGCGTTGAGACTGTTTCGACAATGGCGGTCGCCAAGATAGAGTCGCCGGGCCCATCCATCAAATCCCATTTCCGGCCGGGCACGGCGGGCGCTCCCGCGTTACAGGCGATTACTCGATCTTGTATGGGACGGACCTGTCCAGCGCCTTTCGTTCCGCCGGGGAGAGCCGGTCCCTTAACACGCGAACGGTAAAGCCGCCAACGAGTTTCTTGTTTTCGACGTACATCCAGTCACTGATCTTGTCCTTGTCCACGGAGATCTTGTTTCCCGCTTGAACAGTCTTAACGATCTGCGGATCGTTGCTGATCTTTCCAGCAAACTGCTTCCCGTCGAATTTCGATATCTGGACCCAGAAATGTTCCACCTTCTTCCCGTCGCGAATAGCGACTTTGACACCAAAATCGGAATGCTCTTTCTTACGTTCCTGAAACACCTTCCCGAACTCGTCGATGCTCTTCCGCGCCTTCTCCATCGCGGCATTCATTTCCTTGTCGTTTTCGGGCACAAACACCAAATCCGGGGCCGACTCTGTTTTCCTCACTTTTCCTTTGTCTTTGTCGTCGGCAATCACCAATGCCGGTAGGAGGCAGACCGACACCGCGAATCCGAGCACGATTTGCAGATACCGCATGGGTTCTTCCCCCGAAAAAAACCTGGCACACACCATCAAAATGTGCCATGCAACAGCCTTCGGTCACGACTAGCTTACATGACAGCCCGATCATGTACAGGTTGTTGACATTCCAAGTCCGTGATCAACAACGCATTGTCCTTTCTCCGATCATTGATCACTCGCTCGCAAACATTGCCATGGTCCGTGGTCGCTCCGGTTCGACGGTCATTATCCCGATCGCCTGAACACACTCAACTCGGTCGTGCAGCGTATCGATTGGGGAAAGGACGAAATCCAGCACGAAAGCCAAACCTGGGAGAAAGGTCGGGTCCTCGTCTGCCTGAATGGGGCCGTTGGTAGGCAACCAATGGGACTGCTCGAACCATCGGAGGGATTCGAAGACCTACCGGGACAAGTTTTTGAACAGGTTGAGTACCCAAGGCGGTCCCTCTGCAAGCGGCCATGTAGCGGCTCTTCGAAACCTGATTTCAAAGCCGAATCGACTGCTCACGCCTCCGACATCGTCCTTGTCGCAACAAAGCGAGGAGTTTCCATTTGAACGTAATCGCACGTGCGGCATACCGTTGTCCAGAAACTGGTACGCGCTGATCCCGTCAAGTGGGCCCGCACCGCCAACCATGTGCCTGACAATGCTACCCCAATGTCACGGTTCCCGGTTCCCGTACAACTCGCGAACTCGGACATCAATGGCACCCCATGCCGGGCATGGCTCGTCGGGTGCCACCGAGAATCCACTGATTTACTTTGTTTTGAATCAGTGACATCTAAACTATGTCCTGCCAAATCGACGCCACTCGGTGCTCAAGTTTCCAACTTCGGCAGTGGCATTCGCCAGAATGCCGATGGACCCGCGAGCGGCGTCGTCGCCACGGCCGTATTCTGGCGAATACGGCTACACTTTGTTGGATTCAGGTCGAACCAGCCCATCCGCCGACGATGCTTCGAAGATGCCGCCAACTGCGTCAGATCGAAAGGTCGATTCCTCGCCGCGTAGGCGGGACGCAACAGCCTTGAATACCGCTTCGTGTGCGGTCCCCGCGCAACTACCCGGGCCAGCCTCGACGAAAATCCAGTCGCCATTCGTCTGACGTGCGAAGTCGGCGGCCACGAGTCGGGAGTGAAATGCACGCCCGACATCACGGGCCATCCCGGCAATAGCACGCAAGTCGTCGCCATGCGGAGGGAACCCGTGCGGTTCTCGAACGACATTCAAGTAATGAAATGACCAGGCGAAGGGGACCTGATCCACGATCCAGACTCGAACCTCCTGCGCGACCGGTCCATACATGCTCTCGCCGGCGGGCGCGAACTCGTGCCAGGCGCGGGCGAGGATCAATGCGTTCCATCCCATGGCACGCCGCAATTCGGCTGCTTCCGACTCTAGTTCCTTGGCCGACCGGACACGAGAGATTTTGCTCCCCAACTTCCACGAAGAATGTGCTGTCCGGACGAATAACGGA
Source organism: Gemmataceae bacterium (assembly GCA_019694755.1). Classification (GTDB taxonomy): domain Bacteria; phylum Planctomycetota; class Planctomycetia; order Gemmatales; family Gemmataceae; genus JAIBBI01. The sequence continues at coordinate 24,463 of JAIBBI010000003.1, read as the reverse complement.
AAAGCCAGATCCTTCGGCAACGGTTCGTCCAACGGCAATCGCCACGTTTTGGGCGTTGGAATCTGGACAGACGCTCGCGAGAGCGCGTCGAGCACCGTATCAAGCGTCAACAGGACTTCGCGTTCCTCGGCCGTGTCACGCAAATCAGGCGTGCCGGCGACAAGCTGCCGATAGTCATCGATAGTTCGAGCGCCAGTGAACAGGAACCCGACATCGCCCCGTAGGGCGTCCTTTAATGGCTTCGCGCCCAGTTCATCAAGCCAATAGAGAATCTGGCTGCCGTGAGCCTCGTGGTATCTGGCGTCTCGCTCGTCGTAAAACAAGTGCATCGAACGACCTCTGCCGTATTCTGGCGGATACGGCTACGAAATGCGATCACGTCGGCGCTCGCGCTACCCCCGTAGCGGCATTCGCCAGAATGCCGGTGGACCCGCGAGAGGCTTCGACGCCGCGGAAAAATAGTTTGGACTGCAAAGCTAACTACCCGCGTTAATCGCGCACTCGATCGGTTCGCGCGTCCACCCCTTAATCCTCACTCGAACCCGATATCGGCCAGACTCCAGCGGAGGACTAAACATGTGGAGGTCGTACTCCACGCGATGGGATCCGCCGGCTGGGATGCGGACACCCGTGTCCTGAGTCCACGGCGGCGATGGGGGCACTGGAGGTACTACCCGACCGTTCAGATCAAACACTTCAAGGGCGAGGCAGTTCGTCGCCAATACCTGTTCACTGACGACCACGTCCTTGGCGGTTCCGTTCCGATACTCGACTGAAACAAAGTTCGGCCGCGGACCGGGCGAGACCGTCGCTACCAAACCACTGGCCGCCGCGGAGGGCGCGCGAGACGAACAACCGGTCAAAGCCCCTAGCAGCAATGCCGTCGTGCCGACAATCCTAGTCATTCGCCACGTCCCCCACGACGAACTAACCCAAGTAAGCCGTATGGCCACAGCCGTATTCTGGCGAATACGGCTACGAAATGCGATCACGTCGGCGCTCGCGCTACCCCCGTAGCGGCATTCGCCAGAATGCCGACGAACCCGCGAAAGGCGTCGTCGCCACGGCTACGAAATGCGATCACGTCGGCGCTCGCGCTACCCCCGTAGCGGCATTCGCCAGAATGCCGATGGACCCGCGAGGAACGTCATCGCCAACGACAGGCCGTATTCTGGCGAATACGGCTACGAAATGCACGACCACGATGTCCCTGACTACTTCCGCCCGAATGCGCTGACGACCAGGCCCAATGCGCCGACGCCCATCAGGATGAACGCCAGCGTACTGCCGCCGAGGCCCGTGACGTAGCACGCGATGCCGGCGATCAGGCACAGGGCAAAACCGGTGTTCTGCATGGTCGCGAATCCCCCGCCGTCAGGCGGCGCGTTCGAGGGCCGCGGGTTCCGGGCCGTCGATCACCTTCGTCTCCGCGAACCGCGATCCGGTGGACTCGTAAAAGAGGATGCGGTCCTCGTCGCCGGCCCACACCGCATACGTCTTCAGCAGGCGCGGACCATTCACCTGAAACATCAGGCCGCACGCCTTGCCCCGGCGTGTGAGCTTGGCCTGGCGCAATTCCACTTGAGTCGCATCCAGACGGTCGCGGTCACACAAGACCTGTCGGACGTGGTCGCGGATCGCTTCGACGCTGGGCAGCGGCAACACGACAGGATCGGGATGGCTCATACTGGCCTAGATCGGCCGGGCCGCGGCCGGACCTGCGCGAGTTCCCGCCCGGCCGACAACTCCGGGGTCCGGCTTTACCAGCCGTTCCGTTGGCGCAGGGCCTCGTACAGCACGATGCCCACGGACGTGGCCAGGTTCAAGCTCCGCACCTTCCCCGCGGGCATCGGGATCGTCACGGCCGACTCGGCATATTTCTCGAGAATCCCCGGCGGAAGGCCTTTCGATTCGCTGCCGAACAGCAGCACGTCGTCGTCCTGATAGCTCACTTCCGTGTACCGGCGGGCTACCTTCGACGACAGGCACACGATCCGGCTGCCCGGCACCGCGACCAGAAAGTCGTCCCAACCCGCATGCACGGCAAGGTCGACTGCCGGCCAGTAGTCCAGCCCGGCCCGCTTCAGGTGCTTGTCGTCGAGGCGGAATCCGAGCCGGCCGATCAGGTGCAACCTCGCACCGGTCGCGGCACACAGTCGGGCGATATTCCCGGCGTTCGGCGGTACTTCAGGTTCCCAGAGTGCGACATGTAACATAATGGATGCGTTGTAGCGTCCCGGCCGGAGGTAAGGGTTGAATGGCCGGGCGATCCCCCGCCGGCACTCCGCCGGCCCGAGTTGCCGGCGACACCGGAGCCTCATTCGACGATGCTACGATTACGGATTTCTGTCGACGCATTTGAGGGCCCATGCTCCCGCACCGTCCGAATTGGGGTGAGCGCATCGACTACGCGGCCGTCAGCCTGCTCGGGCTGGGCGGCGTTGTCACGGTCGCCGTGCTGGGTTACCAGCCCGACGTCGCCGTGTCGCGGAATCTCCTCGGCACCACCGGCGACTGGCTGGCCCGCTCGCTCTTCGGGGCACTCGGGCAGGCAACGTATCTGCTGCTCGTCAGTTGGTTCATCTGCGTCGTGCTCATGTTCCTCCGACACAGTTGGATGGTCTGGGCCCGCCGGCTGGCCGGCTGGCTGCTGCTCATCCCCTGCACCACCGTCCTTCTGACCTGGCTCGGGCCCCGCGCCCTCGCCGGCCGGGCCGTCGGGCCCGGCGGCGCGGTCGGCGCGTGGCTCGCCGTCTGGCTCGGCGACCGCCTGACCAACTGGGGCGCGGCCGTGGTGGTCGGCGCGATGACGCTGCTCGGCATCCTGCTGGCGGCCGACCGGATCGTCACCCGGCCGGCACATCGGATCACGCTTCTGCTCGTCCGCCTCGTGCGCGGGCTCCGCCGGTTCCTGCCGCGGAAGCCCCGGCCGGCGCAGGGCGTATTCGCCCGTCCGTTCAAAGTCGTGGAGAAGAAGGAAAAACCACTGCCGATCAAGGCCGCGAAGCCGGTCACCCCGGCTCCTGCTCAGCCGCCCCGCCCCGCCGAGTTGCCGCCCGTCGAGTTGCTCGAAGAGGCGCAGGCTTTCCCGTATTCCGAAAACGACCCCAAGCTCCGCGACACGGCGCAACTCCTCGAAAAGACGTTTGCCGACTTCGGGCTGACGGTCCGCGTCGTCGGCATTCATACGGGGCCGGTCATCACGCAGTACGAAGTCGCCCTCGAGACCGGCCTGCGGCTCAACAAGGTCACGAATCTCGCCGACGACCTCGCGCTCAACCTGCGGGTCAACAGCGTCCGTGTTGTCGCGCCGATCCCGGGCAAGAACACTGTGGGCATTGAAGTGCCGAACGAGAAGCGGGCCGTCGTCCGGCTGAAGGAGCTGATCACGTCGGAGGCCGCTCTGTCGTCGAAAGCCAAGCTACCGCTGTTCCTCGGGAAAGACTCCGAAGGCCGGCCGCTGATCTACGACCTGGCCGAGATGCCCCACTTGCTGATCGCCGGTCGCACGGGCACCGGCAAGTCGGTGTGTATGAACGCGGTCATTCTCAGCATGCTGATGACGCGCACGCCTGAAGAGGTGCGCATGGTCATGATCGACCCGAAGATGCTGGAGTTGAGCGAATACAGCAAGATCCCGCACCTGATGCATCCGGTCGTGAAGGACATGAAGAAGGCCGAGGCGATCCTGGCCTGGGCCGTGGACAAGATGGAAGAGCGGTACGAACTGCTCTCGCGGGCGCGGGTCCGCAGCATCGCTTCGTACAACGAGTTGTCGCACGACGAGATCTTCCGCCGGGTCAACCCGATCGACGAGGACGAACGGCAGAAGCTGATCCTCCCGATGCCCTACATTGTCATCTTCATCGACGAGATGAGCGACCTGATGATGACGATGAAGAAGGAAGTGGAAGGCCACATCATCCGGCTGGCCCAGAAGTCGCGGGCCGCGGGCATTCACCTGATCGTGGCGACGCAGAAGCCGACGGTGGACGTGATCACCGGGCTCATCAAGTCGAACCTGCCGGCCCGCATCTGCTTCCAGGTGGCAAGCCGGACCGACAGCCGGGTCGTCCTCGACGAGATGGGCGCGGACAAGCTGCTGGGCAAGGGCGACATGCTCTTCCTGCAGCCGGGCACGAGCCAGATCATCCGGGCCCAGGGAACGTTTGCCAGCGACCCGGAGATCGCCCGGGTGGTCGACTGCCTGGAGTGCGAGCCGGAGTTTGCCACGGAGCTGGTGCAACTCAAGTCAACGGACGCGAAGGACGCCGGCAGCGCGGCCGCAGGGCTCCGCGAGCAGTTGCGGGCCCGCGACGAACTCTACGAGCAGGCGATCGAGGTGGTCGTCCGCGAGGGCCGGGGCAGCGTGTCGCTTTTGCAACGCGCGCTCGGCATCGGCTACGGCCGGGCGGCCCGCCTCGTAGACTTCATGGCCGAGGACGGCATCGTGGGAAATTATGCGGGCAGCCAGGCCCGGGAAGTCCTGTACGACAGCGAATCATGGGCGGCGTTCCGCGCCAGCGGAATGAGCCTCCGAACCTCGGCGGACCTGGTCAACGCCGGGTAGCCGGCGAATCCGGTCCGCAAACTCCGCCGCCACATCGGCGGGGCCTGACACCGTCACCACACCACGATCGACGACGATCCGCAACTGGGCAAACCGCGGGTCGCTGCGCCGCGCCTCTTCCAGCGGGTCTGCGGGCATGGGCAGCGGCCGGGCGACCGTCAGCGCGGCCTGCGGCTTCGGCGGCGGGGCGAACCGCTTGCGGAGCAGGTCGTTGGCGGGCAGGACGTAAAGTTCATTCACGACGTCATGGATGCCGGGCGCGAGGCGGACGCGGGCAATAGCCTCGGCCGCCTGCTGTTCGTTCATCACCGGCCCGAACACGAGCGCGACGCCCTCGCGGACACGCACGCCAATGTTCAACTCGGCGAGGGCCGGGTCGTTCCACAGGGCCCGGCGGGCGTGCAACGTCGACACCCAATCCGACGGCGGCGCGGGGTCGGCGGCGGCGAGGCCGCCGGCCAATGCTCCCATCAGTATCAGTGAGCGACCGCGCATATCACTCCCATCGTCCCGCGACGCGGGCGGCAGGGAAAGCCCGCTCCGCCATCGGGCGCAAAATCGACCCGCCGGATGCGAACGGTTGTTCTGCACAGGTAAACTCTGCGGTGCGCTGCTACGTCGTTTCCGGGATGCGGAGCGTGAAAGTGCTGCCCTGCCCCGGGCTGCTGACAACGTCGATATCGCCGCCGTGCTCGACGGCGATCTTCCTGCTCACGGCGAGGCCCAGCCCCGTTCCGCGACCGCCCTTCGTACTCACAAATGGCTGAAACAGCCCGGCCATGCGGTACTCTTCGATCCCCGAGCCGTTGTCGCTGACGGCAATACGGTACTCGCCGCCTTCTTTGCGCAGAGTGATGCGGACGAGCGGGTCGGCCGCCTCCTGCACGGCATCGATGGCGTTGGTAACGAGGTTGAGCACGGCCCGGTGAATACCCTCGCGGTCGATCAAGGCCGGCGGGACGGCATCGCCCTCGACATCGATCCGCACGCCGAGATCTTTTGCCCGTGGCGCGACCAGTTCAACGACTTCGGCCAGGAGCGTGGGAAGATCCGTGAGCGTGCGCACCGGTTCGCGGTCGGCCGAGTACGAGAGCATGTCGAAGACCAGGTCGCGGACGCGCTTCTGATTCTTGTCGAAGAGTCGCCAGCCGGCTTGTACGGCTGTGTCGTCGTGTTCGTTGATCCCGAGCATCAACAGTTCGCCGCCGCTCTGGAGCCCTTGCAGGATGTTCTTGATGTGGTGCGACAGGGCGGCGACGGCCTGACCGATGGCAGCAAGCCGTTCGGACTCGACCACCCGCTCGTGATACCGCGTCTCCTCGACGGCCAACGCGATCTGATGGCCGACGGCGACCGCGAGGGCGAGATGCTCCTGCGTAAACCGTGCGGGGTCCGGAACGACGGCATCACAGTACAGGACGCCGATATCCCCGTGCCGGCCCAACAGCGGCACGCACAACACCGCACGGATGCCGGCCCGCAACACGCTCTCCGCGCCGGCGAATCGCTCGTCGGCCCCCGTGTCGGCAATGACAATCCCCTCGCGGGACCGTGCGACGTGTTCGATGATCCCCCGGCTGATCGATGTCTCCTCGGCCGGGCCGGTCGTGGCGCGGGCCTGCCAGCCTTCGCCTTCCCGTAGCAAAACGAGCGCGCGGTCGGCGGGCACGGCCCGGGATAGGAGCCGGAGCATTTCCGCCAGCAACTGGTCGAGATCGAGAATGGAACCTGTGGCACGAATGGCGTCGTAAAGCACGCCGAGGCTGCCGGCCGCCCGCCCCGCGTCCACCCGGCGGACAATAGCAGTGCCGAGGTCCTCGCCCGGCCGCGTGAGCACGCGGACGCCCGGCGGCCCCTGGTACTCGAGGAGGGTCGCGCCCGCAACGAGCCGGTCGCCGGGCTGGAGGTCGACGGACGATACCCGCCGGCCGTTGACCAGAAGCCCGTTCACGCTGCCCAGATCGACCGCCCGAAACGCGCCGTCGGGCAGGCGGGTCAACTCGAAATGCCGGCGGGAAACCTCCGGGTCGCTGAGTCGGACGGGGCACGACGATTCACGCCCGACCACGCAGGAATCTGTCAGCGGGTAGGTTTGTCCCGCGTCCGGACCGGCAATCACTCGCAATTCCGTCACTTCGCCCCCCCGACGCCGCCCCGTGTCCGCTGTAGATCATCTATATGTCACACGCTGCCGACGGAACCCCGCCCGCGCCCCAGTTACCACCGGTCCGGCTCAAGATCGAGCGCCGGTCGAGCCACCCGTGGATCTTCCAAAAGATGGTGGAGAAGCCGGCCACGCGCATCCCGCCGGGCTCGGTGGTCGAGGTGCTCGACCGCGACGGCAACTGGGTGGGCCGGGGGTTCTACAACGGCCACTCGCGCATTTCCCTTCGAATTCTCACCTCCCGGTCCGACGAGCCGGTCGATGCCGGGTTCTTCGGCTCGCTGATCGATCGGGCGGTCTCGCTGCGGCGCGACTGGCTCAAGCTCGATGCCGTGACCGATGCTTACCGACTGGTGCATTCCGAGGGCGACAGCCTGAGCGGCCTGGTAGTCGACCGGTTCGGCGACACGCTGGTGATGGAGTTCTTCTCGGCCGGGATGTTCAAGCAGCGCGACGTGCTGCGCGACGCCCTGCTCCGCCATTACCCGGATTCCAAGGTGATCTGGTTTGCCGACCAGAACGTGCAGAAGCAGGAGAGCTTCGACTGCCGGCCCGCGGATGCGACGCCGGCGGTGGTGATCCGCGAGCACGGCGTGCGGTTTCGCGTCGCCCCGGGCGGTAAGCACAAGACCGGCTTCTTCACCGACCAGCGCGAAAACCGCCGGCTGCTCGCCAGCATGTGCGACGGCAAGAGCGTGCTCGATTTGTGCTGCAACACCGGCGGCTTCGCCGTGTATGCCAAGGCGATCGGCGGGGCGACGGACGTGACCGGCGTGGACCTCGACGAAGTCGCACTGGACCTGGCCCGCCAGAATGCGGGGCTGAACAAGGCGAACATCCGCTGGGTGCAGGCCGACATCTTCACCTGGCTCCGCGACACGGCCGGCGGCGGCACGAAGTGGGACGTGGTAATCCTCGACCCCGCCAAGCAGACCCGCGACCGCGAAGAGGTGCCGTACGCGCTCAAGCGGTACTACGACATGAACAAGCTCGCACTCGGGGCGGTCGCGGTGGGCGGTTTGTTCGTGACGTGTTCGTGTACTGGCCTCGTGAGCGAGCAGGAGTTTCTGGAAAGCGTCCGGCGGGCGGCCTGGCAGGCGGGCAAGTCGCTGCAAATCCTCGACATCCGCGGCGCGGGCGCGGATCACCCCGTGCTGATGCACGTCCCCGAGAGCCGGTATCTGAAAGCGGTCTTCTGCCGCGTGCTGGGGGCCTGAGAGCGGAACATCGCCACAGAGGACACAGAGGGCTCTGAGGTGAAGCAAATGGTTGTATTCTCCATCAGGCTGACATGAGCCCGACTCGGATCTTCATTTCAAATTGCATTTCTCGGAGTTCTCTGTGGCTTGCTTGGCTTACCTAATCTTACACTGAAGTCGCATTGCGTGAGCGGCGAGCCCCGGTTATGCCTCCCGGCGAGTACCAGGGGTCTCCCCATGCGCCGTTTTTTGAGTTGCGCCTTTGTTTTGGTCGTCGTGCTCCCGTGGGCCGCCCGGGCCCAGGAAGCGCCGATGATCCTGCTGCCGGAACCGGTGCCGCCGACGGTCATGGTCGAGCCGACCCCGGGTACCCTCCCGCCCTCGGAGTACGTGACGCCGGGCACGGTGTTGCGCGACCGGCGATCGATTTCGTCGTCGCCCGGCTGGTACATCGATGCGGACATCGCTCTTGTCTTCGCGGACCTGCGCGGCCGCAGCGGCGGCATCGGCTTCGTCGAGTCGGGCGACGACCTGTCGCTCGACGCCAACGTCGGCATGCTCGTGGGCCTCGGATACACATTCACCGATCCGCGCTGGACTTTTGTGACGAACTACCGCTACTTCGGCGCGTCCGGCACGCCGTCGATCGACCTCGGCGACACCGGCGGCTTCGCGCCGAGCATCGAGCTGAAGTCCCGGCTCGACGTCAACGAGTTCAACTGGATCCTCCAGCGGCAGATCCTATTGCCCAACGACCGGCTCAGGCTTGCGGTCAACGGCGGGGCCCGGCTCGGCAGCGTGTACTACGACATCAACATCCACTCGCAATTCAACTTCCCGGGGTTCGAGGACCAGCCGGCCACCAACTTCACTGTCGACGCACGCGGCAGCCAGTACTTCCTCGGCGCGGGCCCCGTCGCCGGGCTGGGGGCCGACTTCGCGCTCCTGCCGGGCTGGTCGCTGTTCGGAACGGGCGATTTCGCCGCGCTGTTCGGAAAGACGACAACCAAGATGACTTTTCAGACGAATGCCCCGGCCGTGGACGTGGCGCCGTCTGTGTCTGAACGGCAGAACTCGACTGCGAAGGTACTGCGAACTGCGACGGGCCTCAACTACGCGCCGACCATGCTGCCGCACATGTCGTTTCAGCTCGGGTACCAATTCGAATACTGGTGGGACGTGGCCCGCTCCGAGGGCGTGAGCCAGGACATGCTGATGCAGGGTCTGTTCGGCCAACTGCGTGTCGGATTCTGACGTTCGCAGGTTTGCGGGACGCAAGGGTCACAACTAAGACTCGAAGACACGAAGAACGGAAGAAGAAGCCATGCCTGTTTGCTTCTTCCTCGTGCGACCTTCGTGTCTTCGCGACTTCGTAGTTCGTCTTACCTCAACCAACCTCTACAGCAGACCGGCCCCGTAGACCGCGTCGCCGCCCAACTCTTCTTCGATGCGCAGGAGTTGGTTGTACTTCGCGATGCGGTCGGTCCGGCTGGCGGAACCCGTTTTGATCTGGCCCGCGTTGGTGGCCACCGCGATGTCGGCAATGGTGGTGTCTTCCGTTTCGCCGCTGCGGTGGCTGATGATCGTCGTCATCCTGTTGCGCTTGGCCATCTCGATGGCGGCGAGCGTCTCGGTCAGGCTGCCGATCTGGTTGACCTTCACCAGAATGCTATTGGCCGACTTCTCGCGGATGCCCCGAGCGAGCCGCTCGGTGTTGGTCACGAACAAGTCATCGCCGACGAGCTGAACCCGGTCGCCGAGGGCGGCCATCAGCTTCTGCCAGGCCGGCCAGTCGTCTTCGCTCAGGCCGTCTTCGATTGAGCGGATCGGCCATTTGGCGCAGAGCCCCTTCCAGTATTCGATCATTTCGTCGCTGGAAATGACCTTGTCCGGGTTACTCTTGAAGAAGCAGTAGCCCTCTTTCTTCTTTTTCTTCGCCTCGTCGAAAAGCTCGGTGCAGGCGGCATCGAGGGCGAATGCGATCTGATCGCCGAGCTTGTAGCCGGCCGCCTCGACCGCTTTGGCAATCATTTCCAGTGCCTCGTCGCTCGACTTCAGGTTCGGCGCGAAGCCGCCCTCGTCGCCGACCGACGTGTTGAGCCCCTTGTCGTGGAGCACCTTCTTGAGCGAGTGGAAGACTTCCGCACCCATGCGAAGGGCGTCGCGGAATGTCGCCGCCCCGACGGGCATGATCATGAATTCCTGAAAGTCGATGTTGTTGTCGGCGTGCTTGCCGCCGTTGAGGATGTTCATCATCGGGACGGGGAGCACTCGCGCGCTCGTGCCACCAATGTAGCGGTAAAGCGGCAGGCCCGCGGCTTTCGCGGCCGCGTGCGCCGCCGCCATGCTGACGCCAAGGATCGCGTTCGCGCCCAGCTTTCCCTTGTTCGCCGTGCCGTCAAGCTGAAGCATCAGCCGGTCGAGGCCCACCTGATCGTACACCGCCCGCCCGACGACCTTCGGGGCGATCGCGTCGTTGACGTTGGTCACGGCATTGAGTACGCCTTTGCCCAGATACCGCTTCTTGTCGCCGTCGCGAAGTTCGACCGCTTCGTGCGCCCCGGTACTCGCGCCACTGGGAACCGCGGCCCGGCCCATGTCTCCGGAATCCAGCCGGACATCGACTTCCAGCGTCGGGTTGCCCCGGCTGTCGAGAATCTCACGGGCTCGAACGCAGGTAATCCGCGGCGTCATCGTCGACTCCTGAAAAAGTAGCCACAGATGAACACGGATGAACGCAGATCAGAAATCAGGTCTGCGAGTCGGCGCTCAGCTTCGGCTTACAGGTTTTTTACGATCATCAGACGAGTTAGCCACAGATGAAGGCAGATGAACTCTGATCAGAAATGACACATGAGTTGCCAGATCTGCTTTGCCTCGGGGCCGTGACTTCTGCTTCTAACTTTCTTTTGTGATTCTCTTATCTGCGTGCATCTGTGTTCATCTGTGGCTGACTCTTAATCAACCTTCGCAGCAGGGCGAGGTTGACCTTGTCCATGTCGTCTTCCTTTGCCGTCTCGAGGATCATCGGGAGCCTGGCAAATCGCTTGTCGTTGACGATCAGGCCGAACGCGCCTTCGCCGATCGCCCCCCGACCGAGGTGCTCGTGGCGGTCGACCCGGCTACCGAGGCCCTTCTTGCTGTCGTTCAGGTGCCAGGCTTTGATCTGCTTCAACCCGACGACGCGGTCGAACTCCTTCATCGTGGCCTTGTACTCGGCTTCGGGCCAGAGGGCGTAGCCGGCCGCGAAGATGTGGCAGGAATCGACGCAGACGCCGAGCCGGGCCGCGTCCTTCACGCCGGCGAGAATCCGGCCGAGTTGCTCGAATCGCCAGCCGAGCGACGAGCCCTGCCCCGCGGTCGTCTCGATCAGCACGCGGACCCGGGCGTCCGGCGTGCGGGCCAACGATTCGTCGATCCCCTCGATCACGCGGGCCAGGCCGGCGTCGTCGCCCGCGCCCACGTGACTACCGGGGTGGGTCACCAGGTAGTCGAGCCCGAGCAGGTCCGCCCGCCGGATCTCGTCGACAAACGCATCCACCGACTTCCGGAACAGCGCGTCGTCGCCCGCGGCGAGGTTGATGAGGTACGAGTCGTGTGCGAGGGGGAACTTCAACTTCGATGCTTTCAGGGCTTTGCGGAAGTCGGCCGCCTCGTCGTCGCCGATGGACCGGCCGGCCCACTGGCTCGGCGCTTTCGTAAAGATTTGCACTGTGTCGCAGCCCAGGGCGACGGCCGAATCGATGGCCCGGGTGAAGCTCCCGGCGACCGACAAATGCGAGCCGAACAGTGGCATGAAGAGCCTCGGCGGGTTGACGGGAAGGGCTTCGCACCTATCGTTCCTGCATCCCCCGCGGAGACCCGACATGGAGTGTTTGCAGAAGATTGACGACGTGCTGCTGGCGCTCCTGCCCGGCGGATTGCTGTGTGCGTGGTGTCTGTGGGCGGTGAACTGGTCGAAGGCCTGGCCCGTGCTGGCCGCGGGCGGTTGGGTGCCGCTCGTTCTGCTGGTCGCGATGGCCGCGAAGGTCTGGTCGCTGTTCGACCGTCGGCCGCTGTCGGTGGCCGGGATGACGCTGCACAATTTCTGGTGGCAGCTTCTTGCGGCGACGATCCTGACGGGCGTGGCGTTGTTTTGCGGATATCTGCAGGGCGTGATGGGGTATTCGCCGGCCGTCGTCAGCCTCGATCCACCCGAAACCCACGACCACGGTCATGGCCACGATCACGGCCATGACCACCACCATTGATCGTTATTTCTGACCGAGTTGCGGGAAGAGTGGCCCGGGAGTCCCGGTGCCGCCGCGGAGATTCGGGTTCTTGACCCGAGGTTTCACCGGGGCGGCGGGTGCTTCGTCCGCCTCCGCGGCAATCGCCTCTTCGATTTCCTTCTCGCGCACCTGTTTGATGCTCAGCGAGATCCGCCGCTGATCGCGATCGACATTCAGGATCTTCACCTGCACCTGCTGGCCCGGCGACACGGCGTCCTGGCTGCGGCGCACCCGCGAGCCGGACAGCTCGCTGATGTGGACGAGCCCCTCAATTCCCGGCTCGAGTTGCACGAACGCACCGAACGGCTCCAGCCGGGTGACGGTGCCCGTAACCACGCTGTCAGAGGGATAGGTGAAGTGGGCCGTGTCCCACGGGCTGGCCTTGGTCTGCCGAAGGCTGAGCGACACTTTCTTCGCGTCGCGGTCGATCCGGGTGACGACGACCTCGACGGTCTCGCCCAGCGTCACGACTTCCGACGGATCCTTGATCCGCGTCCACGACATTTCGGAGATGGGGATCAGCCCGTCGATGCCGCCGATGTCGGCAAACGCGCCGAAGGGCTTGATCTGCCGGATCATGGCCTTCTTGACCTGCCCCTCGGCCAGTTCTTCCCAGAGCTTGGCGGCCAGGTCGGCACGCTCCTGCTCGAGCAGGGCCCGGCGCGAGACGACGAGGTTCTTGTTCGGCACGTCGACCTCGACCACCATGCACCGCAGCCGCTGGCCGACGTAGGCGTCGGCATTCTCGACGCGGTACTGGTCGATCTGGCTGATGGGCAGGAAGCCGCGAAGGCCGTTGACCTCGACCGCCATGCCGCCCTTGTTCACCTCGATGCAACGGGCCTCGACGATCATGCCGATATGGACGGTGGACCACTGTGCGGCCTCGACCGCGCCCTCGCGGGTGAGGACGAGCAGTCCGTCGGCCCGGTCGTAGCGGACGATTTGGACTTCGACCGTGCTGCCGATCTCGGGCGGGCCGTCGGGGAACTGGGCCATCGAGAGCACGCCTTGCCCGCGGCTGCCGGGCATTTCGACAAACACGTCGTCGATGTGGATGCCGACGATCTTGCCCGTCTTGAGCGGGTTCGGCGCGATCTTCACGCCCGGAATCTTCTTTGGGGCCGGCGGATCGTCGAGCAGCTTCTTGTCGGAAATCTCGGCCATCGCCGAGTTAAGCTCGTCTTCGATCTGGGCGTCGAGTTCGCGGAGCTTGGGCAACTCGTGGACGCGCGGGCCGACGTCCGGTTCGCGGGGCTTCTCGTCGCGCGGCTTGAACGGCTTGCGCGGCCCCCGCGAGTCGCGGTTAGCCCGCATCTCGTTGATGCGCAGCTTGGGTGGCGTAAACGGCTCGGCGGGTGGCGCGCCCTCGCCGGCCGGCGGTGCGGCCACGGCTTCCGGGCTCGGGGTGGGTTCGGCGACGGCTTCGGGATTGACGGGATCGCTCATGTCCAAGCGTCTCATTCGGTGGAAACTCTCTGGTTCTATGAACTTACGGGCCGATCCGGGGTCCGGCCAGCGCGAAGGCAGTGCGGAGGACGCCGGACCCGTGTCATCGACCAGATTCACGGGGTGTGCCGTGCGTCAGTACGTCGTGGAGCGTGATTCGATCAGCGGCGTCGCCGTATTGTGCCATGCTTTGTTGGCCCGACGGACCGATGCTCGCCCCATCAATTCTCGTATTCTGCAACGCCGACAAGAACGGGTCCGGTTTGACGATCCGGGATACGACCGGTCTTTTGACGCGTCTCTTGCCTTCTCGCTCAAGCCGGGATGACGTTGGACGTGCCGTTCGGCGCGACCTAACATCTGAACAACGAATTGGGAACACTTCTGCGCGGGATTGCCCTGCATTCCATTCGCGAAGCCGGAGAATCTAATGCGATCACGTTTTTGCGCCGTCCTGGCGGGCACCCTGCTTACTTTGGGTGGGGGCATCATCCTGGCGGATCGGCCGGTGGCGCGGTCGATCGAACCCGGAGCACCGTCGCGGGTGCCTGCCGCCGGGCCGGTCGAATCGAATCGCAATGCTCCGCAGGTCGCCCGACCGAACATCCTGATCATTCTGCCGGACGATGTAGGGTACTGGAATGTCGGGGCCTACAGCCACGGGATGATGGTCCCCACGCCGAACATCGACCGCATCGCCAAGGAAGGCATGCTGTTCACCGATCATTACGCGCAACCTTCTTGTACGCCCGGGCGGGCCGCGCTTATCACCGGGCAACTCCCCGTGCGTACCGGACTCACCACCGTCGGCATGGCCGGCTCACCCATCGGCCTCGACAAAAGGGATCCCACGCTCGCGGAGGTGCTGAAGAAACAGGGATACCGCACGGGCCAATTCGGCAAGAACCATCTCGGCGACCGCAATAGCCACCTGCCAACGGTTCACGGGTTTGACGAGTTTTTCGGCAACCTGTACCACCTGAACACGGAGGAAGAACCCGAGCTTGGTGATTGGCCGAAAGACAAGGGATTTGACGACCGCTATCGTCCGCGCGGGGTGCTTGACTGCAGGGCCTCCGATACGGACGATCCGACCGAGGACAGGCGATTCGGCAGGGTTGGAAAACAGACCATACGGGATACAGGGCCGCTGACCCGCGAGCGGATGAAAACCGTGGACGACGAGTTCCTCGACCGAACAAAACAGTTCATGACGAACGCCGTCAAGGCGAACGAACCGTTTTTCGCGTGGTACAACCCGACGAGAATGCACATCTACACGCACTTGCGGCCCGGGCGCGAGAAACTCGCCGCCTCGCACTCTTCGGAGTTGGACGTCTATGGCAGCGGCATGATGGAACACGACATGCAGGTGGGTGAGTTGCTCAAAACTCTTGACAATCTGAAGATCGCGGAAAACACGATCGTCGTGTACACAACCGACAATGGCGCAATGGCAGCGTGGTGGCCGGACGGTGGCACAACCCCCTTCCGCAGCGAAAAGGCAACGACCTGGGAGGGCGGAGTCCGAGTGCCATTCATGGTGAGGTGGCCGGCCAGGATTGCCAAAGGGAAGGTCTCGAACGGAATGCAGGAACACCTCGATGTCTTTGCCACACTGGCTGCCGCCGCCGGAGTGCCGGACGTGGCGAAAGATCTTCGGGAATCAAACAAGGTGCATATTGACGGCGTGAACAACCTGCCCCACTGGACGGGTGACGCCCCATCGGCGCGAAACGTCGTTTACTACTACAACGAGGCTGACCTGACCGCGATTCGCATCGGCAACTGGAAGTCGCACTTCCAGACCCGCGACGGGTTCTTCGATTACAACAAGCCGGCTGCCCTGATCTTCAATCTGCGAATGGACCCGTTCGAAAAGCACGACGGTCAGAAAAACAACGACATCGCCATGAAGCTGGGAGTCGCTTGGGGCGGGCAGGTCCAGGACGCGCTGGCTGCGCACATGGCCACGCTGAAAGAGTTCCCGCCGCGGCAGAAGGGCGGCACTCTGACACCGCGACCGGAGAAATGATGCCGAGCTGATGTCGCGGAAGGCAGTACCGTGATATCGGCCCGTGTCAGTCGCCCGGTTTGGCCGGTTGCATTTGGAGCATTTCATGCAAGCCATTACCCCCGTTCCGCCCACGGCATTCACTCCCAACCGGCTCGCCGGCAAGGTTCTGCTCGTTACTGGTGCTGCGGTCGGCAGCATCGGCGGGTGCGCCGCGATTCGTGGCGCCCGCGAGGGAGCGAGCGTGATGTGCGTCGATCGCAAGGTGACGGAGTTGCACGAGACGGTCAGGGAGATTACTTCTTTCGGCGGAACGGCCGTCGCCCGGGTCGCCGATGTCGCCAAAACGGCCGACGCCGAGAACATGGTGGCTGAGTGCGTCCGTCGGTTCGGAAAGTTGGATCTCGCACTGAACGCGGCCGGAGTGATGGACGGCACCGACCCGGCCGCTCCACCGGACTTCGCCAACCAGAAGTCGCTACTCCCAGCCGCCGTCCATGAGGCGACCGACGAATACTGGAACTCCGTGTTGTCCAACAACCTGACCAGCATGTTTCTCAGTATGCGGGCCGAGTTGCGACAGATGGTCGCTCAGAAGGCCGGCGGGTCAATCGTGAACATCGGCTCGATCGCCGGCCTCACGGGCCTGCCCGGGAACCCGGCATATTCCGCCAGCAAACACGCCGTCATCGGACTGACCCGCAACGCTGCGATCGATTATGCTCCTCACGGGATCCGCGTGAACTCGGTGAACATGGCGCAGACGGACACGCCGATGGTCTTCCGGGCCTACGAGTTCGTGAAGTGGGCGATGGCACAAGGGGCGGGGTCATCGATGGCCGGTGCCAAGGCGCAAAGCCTGCTCCAGATGGCCGACCCGGACAAACGCGGTTCGACGCCGTGGGAACAGGCGGCGATCATTTTGTTTCTACTCTCGGACGACGCCAGCAATCTGACCGGTCTGGCCATGGCCACCGACGGAGGCTGGACGGCGTACTGAACCCAGCAAGCGTAGGATCGTAGCGAATTTGCTTTGACGGGGGGCGTGTTAGAACTTCAGCGCGACGCGCGTGTGGAAGATCCAGGCGTCCGTACTGGGAATGTTGGGCAGGTTCCATCGCGTGTCGTACCGGCTCACCTCGAAACCGAGTTGCAGATTCTTGGTTGCATCCCAGATCACGTTGCCGAATGCAAACTGGTTTTGTGTTCGCTGATTGTTGCCGACGTCCCCGTCGCGCGGGTCGTCGATGCCTGCGCCCCAGTGCGTGTGCAGGCACGGCGTGAGATAGAACCAGGTTTCGGCCCAGCCGCCGAGAGACCGGATCGAGCGAAACGACTCGAGGTTCACGCTCTGGCCCGAGCCGCCGAAGTAGCTGCCCATTCCCTGGCCTTTGTAAAACTCGGCCTTGAAGCCGAACCGGTCGGTGACATTTGCGGTGAAGTCCACGCCAACGCCCGCCGTCGTGGCAAGCACCCGAGTGTCAGGAGAACTCGTGCGTACCTGACCGATCAGGCCCGAGAAGCCCAACTCCATCCGACGGGTGGGCAGTGGCGCGCCATACCGCGGCTCCAATGCGCCGAATCCCAGGGCGACTCGCCCCTCGAAGTTGGGCCAGCCGTTCGTTTCACCAAGAGTGATATCTGAGCCCGGAAACGGAGTGGCGAACTCCGAGACAACCGGCTGGCTGAGGGCGCCCTGAAGAGTAACCTGAAAATCCTCGGTCGGCTTCAGAAATCGCTCCACCCGAAACTGCCCGCGGATAAAGCCGGTGTTACCCGCATCCAGTCCGTAGCCGAAGTTCAGCGTGGCCGGGTTCAAGGGATTGAACACGTCCTGATTCAATCCGAACGCGAATCGCCAGTCCTCGTTCTTTAACTCGGCGTAGGCGAAAGCGAAAAACGCACCGTACAGATTGGCGAATGGTGAATCGCCGTAAAGGTAGATGAGCACCTGCCCGCCGCTCTGAAAGCCTGCAATCTCGGGGCCTACGAGCATGGCTCCAAGGCTCGTGCCGCGACCTTGTACCTCGATCGAGGGTGAATCCCGTCCGAGGAACGGGTTCACGAAAAGGTAGGAACCCGCCGCGGTGATCCGTTGCGTCGATGCAATGGTCTCCCCGACCACGGCCCCGAAGATCACGAACTTGAACTGGTCGTCTGCCGTGGTCACTGTTAATCGCTTCGAAACTGCGTCGAGCCCCTTCGACAATTGAGCCAGTGTGTCGGCGGACTCTTTTGACGCGTTTGAGTCACCGGGCGCCGCCGGGCTACTTGCGGCCGGCGCAACCACGGGAGGGGCCCCCGAACTTCCCTCAGGTGGGGTCTGCCCTCGCAAGCTTCCTAGGGTGACCGACAGCACTCCCAGGGCGATCAGGACTTGGCAGACGCGCATGACTCAGTCCAGTACCGGAAGGCTGTACACTGCGACGACCGTCCGTGGGGGCGGTGCCCCCCCCCGACCCGGATCGTCCGGCAATACTCCACGGAAAGATCGCTATTCGCGCATCGCAATAGCCATGTTGCCTCTCGGTGTCAAGTCAAGCCCAATTCAGGTCTTTGCGATCGTCCGGAGGAATCTCACCATTGGCACCGACGCGCCGCATCGCCGCGCGGAATCCAGATTCAACTGACGGCGGGTTTAACTTCGCCTCAGTCGCTGCATTCGACGTGTCGCACGTGCCGCGAATCAGTCGACCTCCTGCGGCAGCCCTTCCGCGTGAGGCACACACGACTCGGAACAACTACTCGGGAGGGAGCCCTGCGATACCTTGTGTTCTTACTCTTCGCGACGGGGCTGCACGATTGCAACGACTGAGCAGGCGATAGCGTTACGGCACTGGAATATGCTGACGGAGCTACGGCGGAGAGACGACTTCGGAAATGTGCACCTCGTCGTGTCTGTGTACACTCAAAGGTTGGCTTACCATCAAACGACCCGGAAGCCGGCGGCCGGCACGATCCACTACCGGAATCTTGGGATTAGACGACCTCGGCCGTCTGACCGGCCAAGTAGCAATGACAGTCGTCGACTGTGCACGGCGACTGATCGACCGCATGAACTTTAAACACCCCACGGCTGGCCAAGAGTTTACATGAGTACAAATGGTACTTCGCCTTCGGGCAGGCGCAGGCACCTCACCGGATGCCTGGCAGCCGCACTCTTGTTTGTGCTCGTCCCGGTGGGCGCGGGGCTCGGCTTTCTGGGTTGGCTGGCAATCACGGATTCCAAAGAAGCATACGACCATCTGTGGGGTAGCGTGGCGATGGCGGGCGCTGCCGGGATGGTCCTCGGCGGTTTGCTGGCCGTGACGTTTGTCTGGACGCAGAAGTCGGCCGTCTGGATTGTCGCAGTGGGCTTTCTCATCGCGGGAGTGATTGCGGACGTGGCGACGGTCGCGCTCGGTGTCTTGGTGGTTTTGGGTGCCCAGGCTCGGGGCGGCGATTGGGGCGCGCTGGCCGTGGCAACCGCCAAGTTATTCTGTGTTGCAGTTCCGATTGCATCGGCGATCCTGACCGCGATCGCGCTGGCGTGCGTTTGGTACCTGCCCAAACAAACTAGCGCACGATTCTCACTTCTTCGAAGTCGTCCGGGTTGACGCCGTAAGTTCGCCGGAGGTCGCCGTGTTCTGTCGTCGCGCGGGTCCCGATGTAGGTGTTGTCACGTTTGTTGACGTAGTACCGTTCGTGGTGGGAGTCGACCTGGTAGGTCGAACCGTCGGCCCCGGCGACAGTGTTCTCCTCCCGGATTGCGTTGATCCTGGCTTGCTGCATGTTGTCATCGACGGTTTGCTGGGCCATCCAGTGGCTCTGGGTCGCGTCACTCTGCGCCTGCCGATCCGACCAGGACTGGTAACTAACGTCGTGCTGGGCCATGCGTTCGTTGTGCATCCGGGTGTTCGCTGCTCCCGCGGCAGCGATATCGTGCATGCGCTGCTGATGCGCCTGCGCTTGCAGGTTGGTCATCTGATTGATGAATTCGATCTGCTGCCTGCCCATGGCCATGATGTGTTCGTGTCTCTGCTGGGTGGCAGCCACAAATCGTGGGTCGAATGTTCGCGAGGTCAACATTCGCAGCACCAGCGGAGTCAGCGGATCGAGCGCGTCGGCCGTGCTCGCGGTAGCGACTTCGACCACCCAAAAGCCGTTCCACCCGATCGTCGCACCGAACAGCCGGCATTCCATCGGAGTGCCGTTGTGGACGTGGCGGAATGAAATCGCCGTCGTCGTGATGACCACCCCCGGTCTTTGCGGGGCGACGGCCGGAATCATTTCCGGACAGGCGGAAGCTTCCGCTATTGCAAATCCCGGAGCTTGGCCGAAGCACTGGCGCACGTAGTCGGAAAAGAAACGGTCGGCGGGAGTAAATGGCTGCACCCGGGACATAGGGGAAAACGACATCGACCCCAGATATGGATTCGGCTCCTGGAAATTCGGCAGTCGGGGATCGCCCAGGTATATCAGCGTGCGTTTGTCGGGGGAGATCGCGGACGCAAGAATGCGATTGAGCGAGTGTTCGCGTTGCAGGTGGGCCTGGTTGGTCCAGCCTGCCGGCATCAGGAGCGAAAAGGCCCGCTCGTGCGGTTCAAAGACCAACTCCAGCCCGTCATTCCGGATCGGCGTCAGCTTCGGCATAGGTCACCTGCGAGATACCTACGGCAGAGTATTGCGGCCCGGCCGCAGACTTCAAGTGCCCCTTATCCTCTCTGCGAAATGCGGAGTGGTTGAATCCCTGTCGATGGATCATCGCCACTCCATGCCGCTCGACAATCGTAAAGTGATAACGGGCGATGCTTTGCCTCTGGCGCCGTGTCCGTGTAA
Organism: Gemmataceae bacterium; assembly: GCA_019694755.1. Lineage (GTDB taxonomy): Bacteria > Planctomycetota > Planctomycetia > Gemmatales > Gemmataceae > JAIBBI01. Next base: position 3,978 of record JAIBBI010000003.1, on the reverse strand, counting down.
TCTGTCGACACCCGACCGAATACCATGCCAATTGAAGAATGCCATGCGACTTGAGTTCTCGATGCTCGCCGTGACCGTGGGCGCCTTGGCAGGGGCGGCCCTTCGATTCGCGCTCACATTCAGCGAGGTGCACAATCCCGGGTGGTTCTGGTGGTATCAGCACGGACTTCACTCGTCGCCCGGCACGGCTGGCTTTGCGAGCTATGTCGATGGCGCCGTCTTCACGTCGAATAACAAGGATTTCGAATTCTGCGTCCTTGTTTCCATTCTTCCCGGTCTGTTCGGAGGTGCGCTTGGTGCGGCCTCAGCAGCGATCGGTCGGCCATTGGTCGGAGCAGCGAGCGGGGGCGTGATCTCGGGACTGGTTTTGTTGCTGATGCGTCTGCCGGAGGTCTATCGGCCGGGCTGGAGATTGGGTGGCATCTGGTGGGACTACAACGTTCCGATGATCGTCGAGGCGGTGGCTGTCGGTGCGGTGATTGGTTTGCTGGCGGGATTCATTGGGCAGCTCCTACGGCCTTGGGATCGACCTACCTCCACGTCGGCCTGACGGCTCGATGTTCGCCTGGTTTCTCGTGGCCGGTTCCCGCCGGGTCACTGGCTCTTCGCGGCTCCGCCGCGCGGATCGCCGTAACGCCGACGAGCGTTGTTGCGTCAACACGACGTGGAACTGGAACTGTAGACGGTTGTCCCTGGGGCTGAGCAACTGTGCCCGACCGTCCTACACCACAGAGAATACACGTCGATGTAGCGACTGAGCGAACTCGGAACTCCGGTGGGAACAGGACGATGTCTCACGGCGATGCCCTGCGTCGAGCGATACAGTTGGAGCCGGACGACGACACGTTGCGACTGGTGTACGCCGACTGGCTGGACGAACATGACGACCCGGCGCGCGCCGAGTTCATCCGAATCCAAATCGAGGCCGAGTCCCACGAGACCGGGTCACCGGAGCACGAGCACCTGACTGACCGCGCGGTTGGACTTTTGAGCGCGAACGGCAACCAGTGGGCGACCGGGTACGAACCATTAACTGAACACAGCGTGAGCAGAACTGTCACAAGGGCACATTATTGCACCGAGCGTGGTATCGCTCTTTCCAACCTCTGGTTTTACCGCGGATTCGTGGATTCAATCCACTGTCGGCCGGAGACGTTCTTCTCAACCGACCCGACCAACCTCCGGCCGGAAGGGCCGCTCCCCCGCGTGTGTCTGAAAGTCGGACACCGGGAAGGTGACCCGTTTGGTGCGATCGAGTCTTACGTCGGGCGGTTGGCCTCGTCACCTGTCCTATGCCGGCTCCGCGACATTCGCATCCACGGTGGCTTCGAGAGCACAACCGACGATGGACTGCGCCTCTTAGCGAACGAGCCGGGACTGCTGGCAAAGCTCGGGGGCCTATTGCTCAGCGAGGACCGAATTAGTGACGAGGGGATACTGCCAATCCTCGAGTCACCTACTCTCACCGGACTGTGCGAGTTGGCAATCGACAACACGCCATGCACGGGCGCAGTGGTGCAGGCGTTGCTTCGCTCGGACAGTTTTCGAGGTATGACATATCTGCATCTGGATGGAATCATCGAAGGGGCATGCGGGCTTCGCCCGTTTGCGTCACCGGGGCGATGGCCGCGACTCCGATGGCTTGGACTCGGCAATTGCGGTCTGGACGATTTGACGCTGCGGGGATTGATGCGACCGGGAGCATTCCCTGCACTTGAGGTACTCAATCTGTCCTTCAGCGAGGTCCATTTGCACGCTCTCCGCGCACTTCTGTCGTCAGGCGTATTTCCGAAGCTCCGGCTGTTGGGAATCGGGGGTACCCCGCTGACGCTCGATGAGGTGGCGTCCCTCCGTGCCGAGTTCGGGCACCGGGTCGACATTGGCTTTCCAGTGCCACGGAGTTTCGACCCTTCGGTCGATTTGATTTTCAACAACCCGGCCATCAGATTGTCAAGCAAAGACGGCTGAATGAGCGGATAGGACTCCAATGTGGTCCTGCTCCACGAGGATGGCGGGCGACGCCGCAGCCGTAACACGAAACCACGTTCTTCTGACGGCTCAACGCTCGCCGAGCCGATCCTCGTACCTGCCTTCGCCCGGATTATTGCGATCGGCAGCGGGGCCGCGAAATGAGGGCACAATTGCAGTGAACTGTCGAGTGCGGCCCACGTCAAAAAAGTCTGTGCGGCTATGGGTGCCATGCCCCCGATTATCTGCACGCCCGAAGGACTGATGGAGGCCAAGTCATGAACGATCCCATTGTGGACGAAGTTAGGCGAATCCACGACGTACATGCAGTCAGGTTCAACTACGACCCGGACGCGATTTGTCGCGACATCAAGAAACAAGAGAAAAAGAGCGGCCTGAAGTTCGTGTCGTATGGCCCGCGCCGGACAGAACCGCGCCGGGCGCCGCCCGCTCCCGGGGCTTCCACAAAGTTGGCGGGGTATTCAATCGTCCCGGAGGCGATTTTTCCGGTTGAGCCAAAGCGTTGAGCGTCGAAGGCAGTAGTTACATCTCGGCCGCTACCGCCAAAAGGAGCCACCCTCCGGGACTTCCAGCCATTGATGTTTGGTGCCCATCTTTAGGAGTGCAAGCGGTCTCGGGACGCCGCGCCGGGACATACAGCAGTCGGCACGATAGCATTTCTGCTTGGACTTCTCACTCTCGAGTGCCCCGCTTCTTGCTGTGCTTAGTGGATCACGATATCTTTCGGCGTGTAACACTCAAATGATCAATCCGGCATGGCCGATTGTAAAACAGGGCACTTGGCTTTACGACGGAGTAGTGCCTTCCACGATTTGCATTTACCGCGGCGACATCATCTACGGATCCGGAGACTACGAGGATCCTCCTGACATACAAGACGACTGTCCTTGTGAATGCTACTACGTGGAATACCAATGCCGGGGCAGTAATTTTCCGGCAGACGGCGGGGTGTTTCAATCCCTCGCGGCCGCTGTAGCGAAGGTTGAAAGCGTTTTGGGGGACAATCTAGTTTGGCAGTAAGCCGCCCGTCGCGCTCGGTTTTGCTGCGAAGGTTGCATGCTCGCCGACGAGCGTCGATGCGTCAGCAAGACGTGGAGGAATGTTTCGAGCAGCGGCGTCGCAGCTATCGCCCGGCACTACGTCGGAATGACGGCTCGACGCTCGCCAAAATGAGCGCCACTCGCGAGAATGATCCGCATCGCATGCCCTTCCGGGGGTGATGAGTCATTCACCGTTTCACGGGCGGCATGGATTCCCTATGCATTGGTGGCGCGTTGTTCGGCCGGTGCTCGCGCTCGCCATCGTCGTCGGCGTGGCCTGGCATCTGACCCGGCTCATCCAAACCACGGACCTCAGTTCGCTTGCCGACCATTGGCGTGGCGACCGCATCGCCGCGTCGGCCGGGCTTTACGTCGTCGCGATCGTCTGCTGGGGCATGTACTTCGCCCGTCTGGTTCGGCGGTATGAGCCCGGGCCGCTGGCACCCATCCTCCGTGCGTATCTCATCAGCCACGTGGGCAAGTATGTGCCGGGCCGGGCGCTCGTCATGGTCGTGCGCTCGGCCGTGGCTTATCAGTGGAACGTGCCGGTGGTCATCTCGGTGGCCATGACCGTGTACGAGACGCTCGTCAGCATGGCGGGCGGAGCGCTCGTGGCCGCGGGCCTGGCATCGCTGCTCGACGGGGCCGCCCTGGGGCGTGCACTGATCCTGTTCGCGATCGCGGCCGTGCCGATCATCCCCGGGTTCTTCGATCGGCTCGCACTGCGGGCGATGCAGCGGTTCCTCCCGGCCGGGCACGCGCCGCCGCCCCGGCTCACGTTCCGACAGTTGCTCGAGGGTTTGCTCTGGGCGGCGGCCGGCGCGTTCTTCCTCGGCCTCGCGCTCGCGCAACTGCTCGCCGGCGTCCTGGCCGACCCGCCCGGCTTCTCGCCGCACACGATCGGCGCGATCGTGGGTGTCTATGCATTTGCCCACGTTTCGGGCTTTCT